>NZ_BJZO01000012.1 GCF_007992075.1 Pararhodospirillum oryzae | reverse complement strand
TTGGGGAGCCCTCTTGCGAGGGTATCCAAGGCTTCACCCGATTGCCCCGCCACCGGCCCGGCGGGATATCGTCACGGAGTCCGTTTCTGGTCATGTTGCCCTTTCCCCTGGATCGCGCCCGCCCCGCGCCGACCTTGCAAGAACAGATCTACCGGACCATCCGCGACCGGGTGATTGGCGGCCAGCTGCCAGCCGGGGCCCGCCTGCCCTCGACGCGCGATCTGGCGCGGGACCTGGGCGTTTCGCGCAACACCGTGATCCTGGCTTTTGACTGGCTGGCGGCCGAGGGCTACCTGGAGCGGGCCCGGGGATCGGGCACCTTCGTCGCCCGCCTGCTGCCCGCCGATCTGCCCCCGCCGCCGACGGTCGCGCCCCCTTCCGACCTTTCCCGCGACAACGCGCTCTCCGCGTCTGGCGAAAACGCGCTCCCCGCGTCCGGCGACAACGCGGTCCCCGCGTCCGGCGACAACGCGGTCCCCGCGTCCGGCGACAACGCACCCCCCGCGCCGCCCCCCATCGAGCCCCCGGTCCTGGCCCACGAGGAAGCCGGAAGACCGGTGTTCGATTTCTGGTACGGCCGCCCGGACCCGCGCTTGTTCCCGGTCCGGGCGTGGCGGATGCTGGGGGGAATGGTGCTGGGAGCCTGCGCGCGAGGCCTGGCCGAGTACGGCGACCGGGGCGGCGACCCCGCCTTGCGCGCCGCCATCGCCAGCTACCTGGCGGGCGCGCGGGGCCTGGTGGCAGCGCCCGATCAGGTGATCATCACCGCCGGCGCCCAGGAGGGGCTGAACCTGATCGCGCGCCTGCTGATCGAGCCCGGCACCCCGGTGGGGTTCGAGGCCCCGGGCTACGACGCCGCCGCGCGCGTGTTCGAAGCCCACGGGGCCCGGATCCACCCCGGGCGCGTCGATCGCGAGGGCCTGGATCCCGCTTCCTTGCGCGCGGCGCGCCCGCGCGTGGTTTTCGTCACGCCCTCCCATCAGTTTCCCACCGGCGCGGTCATGAGCCTGGACCGGCGCCGGGCCCTGATCGAGCAGGTCGCGCGCCAGGGCGGGCGCCTGGTCGAGGATGATTACGACGGCGAGATCGTCTACGAAGGCCCGCCCGTCGCCGCCCTGGCCGCCCTTGATGGCCTGCAACGCACGCTGTACGTCGGCTCGTTTTCCAAGACCCTGGGCAACGGCCTGCGCATCGGCTACGTGGTCGTGCCCCGCTCGCTGGTTCCGGCGGCCCGGGCCCTCAAGGGGTTGATGAGCTACGGGCAATCGTGGCTCGACCAGCAGATCCTGGCCGCCTTTCTGGCCAGCGGACGCTTCGAGCGCCATTTGCGCCGGCTGCGGGTTACCTGCCGCGCCCGGCGCGACGCCGCCCGGGCGGGATTGATCGCGCGGTTCGGGCCCGGGCTGCGTATCGACGGGGCCCAGGCCGGCATGCATCTTTATTGCACGCTGCCCCCCGAGGCGCCGCCGGCGCGGGTGGTGGCCCAGGAGGCGCGCGCGGTGGGAGTGGGCCTGTACCCGGCCCAGGACTCGGGTCTGCGCGCGGGCGACGCCGACCTGAGCCGCGACCTGATCGTGGGCTACGCCGCCCTGACCCCCGAGGAGATCACCCGCGCCCTGGGCCGGCTGACGCGATCCTAGCGCCGGCCCCTCTTCCGTCCCGATCCGGCTCCGCGAGGCGCCCCCGGGTCGATTCCACCGGATCGCGCCTCCCTCGCGGCGCCCCCTTATTGCGCTTTGAAAATGCGTCAATACAACGCCCTGCCCCTTCATGCGCCGGCCACGGTATTCGAAGGCCGCCCCTTCCCGCCCCCCAAAGCCCCACCGCTCCCCCAAAAAAGCGACACGGAAGGCGAGAAAACGCCGCAGATTGGAGGGTTGACAGGGTGCGTGCCTGCCGCCAAAGTCGCGCCCTCACAACCCCATAGCCCGGGTTGCCTTTCCCGTAGGGGCGGGTCTGGCGAGCGGGCGCCGTTCGCGCGGGAGTCCTGTCATGCGGATCCTCATGGTCCATCCGAACTACCATTCCGGCGGCGCCGAGGTCGCGGGAAAGTGGTCCCCGGCTTGGGTCGCCTATCTTGCCGGTTACCTGAAGGCGGGCGGCTACTCCGACCTGCGCTTCGTCGACGCGATGACGGACGACCTGAGTGAAGATGACCTGCGGCGCATTTTCCGCGAGGAAAAGCCCGCCATCATCGGCGCCACCGCCGTGACCCCGGCCATCTACAAGGCCGAGCGCCTGTTGCAGATCGCCAAGGAAGAGTGCCCCGACGCCGTGACGGTGCTGGGCGGCATCCATGCGACGTTCATGTTCCAGCAGGTGCTGCTGGAAGCCCCCTGGATCGATGTCATCGTGCGCGGCGAGGGTGAAGCCGTCACCTTGAACCTGGTGCGCGCCATCGACGAAGGCCGCTGGCCGGCCGAGCGGGAATCGATTCGCGGCATTGCCTACATGGACGGCGAGAAAATCGTCGCCACCCCGGCCGAACCCTCCATTCGCGACGTGGACTCCATTGTCCCCGACTGGAGCGTGCTCGACTGGAAGAAGTACATCTACATTCCGATGGGCGTGCCCGTCGCGACCCCGAACATGGCGCGCGGCTGCCCGTTCACCTGCTCGTTTTGCTCGCAGTGGAAGTTCTGGCGCGATTACCGCGTGCGCGATCCGAAGAAGGTGGTGGACGAAATCGAAATCCTGGTGCGCGAGCACGGGGTCGGCTTCTTCATCCTGGCCGACGAGGAACCCACCATCAACCGCGCCAAGTTCATCGAGTTCTGCGAGGAACTGATCAAGCGCGACCTGGGCATCCTGTGGGGCATCAATACCCGCGTGACCGACATCCTGCGCGATGAAGAGCTGCTGCCCTTCTACCGCAAGGCCGGCCTAGTCCACATCTCGCTCGGCACCGAGGCGGCGGCCCAGCTGAAGCTGGACCTGTTCAACAAGGAAACCACGGTCGCCCAGAACAAGAAGGCGATCGACCTTCTGCGGGCCAATGGCATCGTCACCGAAGCCCAGTTCATCGTGGGCCTGGAAAACGAAACCGCCGAAACCCTTGAAGAAACCTACAAGATGGTCATGGACTGGAATCCGGACATGGCCAACTGGTCGATGTTCACCCCGTGGCCGTTCTCGGACCTGTTCCATGAACTGGGCGACAAGGTCGAAATCTTCGACTTCGAGAAGTACAACTTCGTGACCCCGATCATGAAGCCGCTCGCCATGGACCGCGCCGAGCTGCTCGACCGGGTGATGGCGAACTATCGCCGCTTCTACATGTACAAGTCGTTCCTGGGCTATCCGTGGGTGCGCGAGCCGACCCGGCGCAAGTACCTGCTGGGCTGCCTGAAGGCGTTCTTGCTCAGCGCCTTCCAGCGCAAGTTCTACGACCTCGGCCGCTTCAACTACTGGGGCCCGCAGTCGAAGAAGTGGGTGAAGTTCGAGTTCGACAAGTCGCGTGCCCGCGTGGACGAAGTCGAGGATTCCTGGAAGAGCGCGCCCAAGCACAAGCGTCCCGCGGCGGCCATGAAGGCCTGCGGCGGCGCCGAGGGCGAAATGGCCGAGGAACAGGCCCCGACCAAGGTCATGGCCTGTGGTGGCGGCGACCAGCAGTTGCCGGAAAACACCGTGGCCCCCAAGGCGTAAGGCCCGACCCCCGGGGAGGCTGCCTCCCCGGGTCCTTTCGCCCCGGCTTCTTTCCGGTGTCCCTTCCCGGGGCCGCGTTGCGTTCGGATCACTCCGGCGGCGCGGCCCTTGGTCTTTGGGGCCCCCCTGTCGCGGGAACCCGTGCCATGAGTCCCAAACCCCGCCGCCTGATGCTCCAGGGGACCGGCTCCGACGTCGGCAAGACCCTGCTGCTGGCCGGCCTGGCCCGTGCCTACACCCGGCGCGGCCTGGCCGTGCGGCCGTTCAAGGCCCAGAACATCAGCAACAACAGCGCCGTGACCGCCGACGGCGACGCCGATCCCGACGACACCCGTCCCGGACGGGGCGAAATCGGCCGCGCCCAGGCCCTGCAGGCAGCGGCGTGCAAGGTGGCGCCCTCGGTGCACATGAACCCGGTGCTGCTCAAGCCCCAGGCCGGGGTGGGCTCGCAAGTCGTGCTGCGTGGCCGGGTGATCGGAGCCAGCCCGGCGCGGCAATATCCCCTGATGCGGGGCCAGTTGCTGCCCGTGGTCCTCGATTCCCTGGAACGGGTGGGAACGGGCGCCGACCTCGTGCTGGTGGAAGGCGCCGGCAGCCCGGCCGAGGTTCACCTGAAGGCCGGCGATATCGTCAACATGGCCCTGGCCGAGGCCGCCGACCTGCCGGTGCTGCTGGTGGGCGATGTCGATCGCGGCGGCGTGCTGGCCGCCCTGGTGGGCACCCACGCCCTGCTGAGCCCGGCCGAGCGGGCCCGGGTGGTGGGGTATCTGATCAACAAGTTTCGCGGCGACCTCGCCTTGTTCGACCCGGCGTGCGCGATCATCACCGAACGCACCGGCTGGCCCTGCCAGGGCGTGGTGCGCTGGTTCACGGGCGCCGCCGGCCTGCCGGCCGAGGATTCCCTGGCCCTGGGCCCCGGGGGTGGGGGCGCGCGGGACTCGCGCCGGGACGCCAGCGCGCGGGTGCGCATCGCCGTGCCCCGCCTGCCCCACGTGGCCAATTTCGACGACCTCGATCCCCTGGCCGCCGAGCCCGGGGTGCATCTGTGCTGGATCGCGCCCGGCCAACCCCTGCCCCGCGACGCCGATGTCATCGTGCTGCCCGGCTCCAAGGCCACGGCCACCGATCTGGCCCACCTGCGCGCGGCCGGCTGGGACGACGACCTGCGCGCCCACGTCCGCCAGGGGGGGCGGGTGGTGGGCCTGTGTGGCGGCTACCAGATGCTGGGCCGGGTGCTGGACGATCCCGAGGGCCTGGAGGGCCCCCCCGGACAAACCCCGGGCCTGGGCCTTCTCGACATCGAAACGGTGATCACCCGCGACAAGGTGCTGACCCCGATCACCGCGCGCGACGGGATCAGCGGCGCCTTGATCCGGGGCTACGAGATGCACATGGGCCGCACCACCGGCCCCGGCCTCGCGCGGCCCTGGCTGTGCCTGGAAACCGACGACGGCCCCGAGAGCGGGCGGCCCGAGAGCGGGCGGCCCGAGGGCGCGGTGTCGAAGGACGGGCGGGTGATGGGCAGCTATCTCCACGGCCTGTTCGGCCAAGGCGCGTTTCGGGCCCACTGGCTGGGCCAGGTGGGGGCCCGGGCCGCCCTGCTCGATGCCGAAACCGCCCTGGACGCCAGCCTGGACGCCCTGGCCGACCACATTGAGGCCAACCTGGACCTGGACGCCCTGCTGGCCTGCGCGCGGTAGCGCCCTTCTTGAAAGGAACCGCCATGAAACGCAGCCCTCTCATGCTTTCCGGCATCACCCGCAAGGATCGCCATGCGGTGATTGCCGAAATCAGCGACCGGATCAGCGCGGCCGGCGGGTGGATCGTTCACCACGAACTCTATTCGAATCTTGCCGTGATGATCCGCTTCGCCCTGGAGCCCACCGGCCTGAAGACATGGCGGGATTCCATGGTCGAGACAGCCCTGGGCCTGGATGACGACAGTCTGCGGGCCCTGGATCAGGCGATGGCCGCGCCGGCCCCGGCGGGGGCGGAAATCACGGTCTCCCTGACCATGACGTTCATTCACAATGAACCGGATCTGCGCCAGATCATCCCGGCCGTGCCCGGATGAAGCGACGGCGCGATGGGCTCAAGGGGTTCGGTTGCAAGGGCCCCTCCCCCCCTTTCGGTTGATTTCATCCAAACGTCACGGCACCGTCCCGGTTCTGCAATGGCTTGTCTCTAGTGTGGCGGGGATATTCCCGGGGTTCTGGCATGCGCCGCGCCCCCACCCCTTCTTCGCCCGCGAGGAAAAGTCATGACCAAGCCTTCGTATGCCCTGGCGCCGATGAGCCGGCGTGCCTTGCTGAAGACCGCGACCGTGGCCGGCGCCGCCACGCTGGCGGCCCCGTGGATCCTGAAGGGGGCCCGGGCCAGCTCGGGCAGCGTCAACGTTTTCGCCTGGGGTGACTACATCAAGGACAACATGAAGGAAGCCTTCGAGAAGGCGACCGGCATCACCATGAACCTGTCCACCTACGGGTCGAACGAGGAATGCGAAAACAAGCTGCGCGCCGCCGGCGGCGCGGGCTTCGACCTGATCTTCCCGTCCATCGACACCGGTCCCAACTACTACCGCGACGATCTGTTGCAGCCGCTTGACGAAACCCGGTTCAAGGCCGACCAGATCATTCCCTCGATTTATCGCAAGTCGGTGACCCTGGGCGCCACCCATCGCGGCAAGCGCTACCTCGCGCCGTTCAACTGGGGCACGGAAGCGCTCACCTTCGACAGCACCAAGCACCCCGACTTGAAGTTCGGCACCTTGTCCTACGGCGACCTGTGGGCCGACGGGCTGGACGGCCGGGTGGCGTGCCGGCAAAAGTCGGTGCTGGTCAGCATCGTGTTGTACCTGGATGCCACCGGCGCGATCTCGGCCGGCGGCGGCATGGATCTGGTGAAGGACGAGGAGTCGGCGCGCAAGGCCTTCCAGGCCGCCTACGACTTCGCCGTGGCGCACAAAAAGAACATCGGCGCCTTCTGGAACAACGCCACCGAGGCCACCGCCGCCTTCACCGATGCCGGCTGTTCCATCGGCCAGACCTGGGACACCACCGGGGTGCTGCTGCACCGCGACGTGGACGCCAAATGGCGCTACACCATGCCCAAGGAAGGCGGGCTGGGCTGGATCGATACCGTGGGCATGCCCCGGGGCGCCGCCAACGTGGAACAGGCCTACGCCCTGATCAACTTCCTGATGACGCCGGAAATCGGCGCCATGATGGCCAACAACACCGGCTACAACTCGGCCGCCGTCGGCGCCGAGAACCACCTGAGCGAGGCCAACCAGGCCGCGTTCAAGATGGCCTATCCCGAACAGGCCGCGATTGACGGCCTGTGGTGGTGGCCGGCGCAAACCGCGTTCTTTGGCGAGCTGCGCACCGAGTTCGTGGAAAAGCTGACCAACGCGTGAACCGGATCCCCGGGCGGTTCCGGCGGGCGCGGGGTGTCTTGCCCCCCCGCCCCGGACCGCCCGAGGGTTTCCTGGTCGCGCTCCAGCCCGAAGGCCGCCCGATGACCGTTGCCGCCGCCCTCGCCCACGGCAAGGACGTGGACCTGCAAGGCGCCGCCATGCGCTTTGGCGGGTTCCAGGCCGTTGCGCCCACCGACTTGCTGATTCACGCCGGCGAGTTCTTTTCCATCCTGGGCCCGTCTGGCTGTGGCAAGACCACGATCTTGCGCATGATCTCGGGCTTCTTGCAGCCCACCGACGGGCGGGTTCTCATCGGCGGCCAGGACATGAAGGGGGTGGGGCCCAACAAGCGCCCCACCGCCCTGATCTTTCAGAACCTGGCCTTGTTCCCGTTGATGAGCGTGTGGGAAAACGTCGCCTTCGGGTTGGAGGCACGGGGCGTCGCCCGAGGCGAACGCAAGCGCCGGGCCCAGGCCCTGCTTGAGCTGGTGGCCTTGGGCGACCAGGGCGACAAGCGGCCCTCGGAGCTGTCGGGGGGGCAGCGCCAGCGGGTCGCCATCGCGCGCGCCCTGGCGGTCGAGCCGGCGGTGCTGCTGCTCGATGAACCCCTGTCGGCCCTGGACTTGAAACTGCGCCAGCACATGCGCGCCGAACTGCGCGCCATCCAGCGCAAGATCGGCATCACCTTCGTGTACATCACCCACGACCAGGGCGAGGCCCTGACCATGTCGGATCGCATCGCGGTGATGAACCAGGGCGTGATCGAACAGGTCGATGCCGCCGACGTGCTCTACAACCAGCCCCGCACCGCCTTTGTCGCCACCTTCGTGGGCGAGCACAACACCGTGCCGGGCACGCTGGGCGCCACCCACGACGGCGTGTGCCGGATCGACACCCCGCTGGGTCCCTTGCACGCCTTGAACCCCCATGCCCTGACCCCGGGCAGCCCCGCCTTGCTGTTCGTGCGCCCCGAGCGGATGCGGCTGCTCAACGGCGCCACCAAGCCGCCGGCCAACGCCTTCGAGGCCACCTTGCACCGCCGCGACCTGGAAGGCGCCTTCCTTCACCTGCACCTGGAGGCCGCCGGCCAGTCCCTTGTCGTGCACCAGACCAACACCGGCACCGTGCCGGCGCCCGGCACGCACCGGCTGGGCTTCGAGCCCGACGAGGCCCGGGTGCTGCCCCCGGGAGCCCTGGCCCATGAATAGCCTGATCGCCACCTATGGCCGCCCCTTGAGTGCCCTCTTCCTTCTGCTCACCGCGCTGTGGGCGGTGGGACTGATCGCCCTGCCCCAGGCGGTGATGATCGAGCGCTCGCTGTGGGTCGAGGAACGCGATACCTCGGTTGAGCTGCGGATCAACGCCTTGTACAGCTCGTTGGAACTCAAGCGCTTTGATCTGGCCGACGCCAAATCAGAGGCACGCAAGACCCAGGTTGCCGAGCAGATCGCCACGCTTGAAGCGGAAATCAAAACCCTGGAAGCCCGGGAAAGCGCGCCGCGCAAGGTGTATACTCTTTCCAACTACACCCGCATGTCGAGCTTGCATTTCACCATTTTTCTTAAAACCATTGCCTATGCCCTGTGCGTGACCGCGCTTTCCCTGATGGTTTGTTATCCCGTGGCCTACGCCGTGGCCCATCTGGCTCCGCCCACGCGCGCGGCCTTGATGATGCTGGGCCTGATCGTGCCCTATGCCATCAACGAATTGTTGCGGGTGTATGCGTGGCTGATGATCCTGGATTACCAGGGCGTGGTGAACACCCTGCTGGCGTGGATGGGCCTCGTGGATTTCGAGGCGCGCACCTGGATCCCGTTCCTGGAATCCTCGGGATCGGTGTTCGTGGCCATGGTCTACACCTACATCCTGTTCATGGTGTTTCCCATCTACAACACCTTGGAAACCCTTGATCACAACCAGATCGAGGCCGGGCGCGACCTGGGCGCCCCAACCTGGCGGATCCACCAAAGGATCGTGATCCCTCACGCCAAGCCGGGCATCGCGGTGGGCTGCCTGATGACCTTCATGCTGTCGGCCGGGTCTTATTCCGTGCCGCAGGTGATCACGCGCGGCAAGGCCGGAGACTGGTTCAGTCAGTTGATTTACCGGCAGTTTTTCGAAAGTTTCAACTGGAATGTCGGCGCCGCCTATTCCTTTACCCTGCTGGCAACCTGCATTGGCTTCATCGTTTTGATGATGCGCCTGTTCAAGGTGGGCATCCGCGACATTGCGAAGTAAACGATCCAGGAGTCCCGGCATGTCCCGCGCCAGCCAGTTGATCTTGAACGTCTATCTGATCGTTTTCTTCTTGTACCTGTTCTTGCCGCTGGGCGTCGTGGCCCTGGCCGCGTTCAATGCCTACCCCTACCCGTCGGTGACCCAGTGGCAGGGGTTCACGGTCCATTGGTTCGCGGCCCTGGCCCAGGACAGCCGCATCCTCACCGGCTTGTGGCATTCGGTGCTGATCGGCCTGGGGGTGATCGCGGTGTCGCTGCCCCTGGGCCTGTCCGGGGCTTTTTTGCTGTCACACCTGCAATCGCGCTGGAACACCGTGCTTTATAGCGTGCTGGTGTCGCCGATCCTGATTCCCGGCATTCTGCTGGGCGTCTCCACCTTGATTTTCTGGGGCAGCCTGGGGTTCGGGGCGGGGCTCGTGACCGCGATCCTGGCCCAGTCGTCGTTCATCGCATCCTATGCCATGCTGCTATTCCTGGCCCGGCTGCAACGCCAGGATCCCACCTTGGAGGACGCGGCCCTTGACCTCGGCGCCTCGAACCTGCGGGTGTTCTGGCGCATCACCCTGCCCTTCCTGCGCCCCACCGTGCTCACGGCCGCCGTGCTTGCCTTCCTGCAATCGATCGAGAACTATAACACCACCGTGTTCGCCATCGGGGCCGACTGGACCCTGGTCACCGAGATCGGCTCGCGGTTTCGCTTCGGGCTGTCGCCGGTGATCAACGTCATCGGCGTTGTGTTCATCCTGATCACCGTGGCGGCGGCCACCGCCTATGTGCTGGTCCGCCATCACGAATTGCGCCGGAGCCATGCCAGATGACAGCCGCCCCGTCCCCCACCGCCTGTTCCAAGGTCGTTCTGGTGCTCCTGGACGGCCTCGGCTTCGACACCGCCGTGCGCGAGTTGGGCTATCTCGAAGGCCTGGTCGAAGCCGGGCGGGCGGCCCGCGCGTGCGTGCGCTCGGTTCTGCCCAGCCTGTCGCGCCCCACCTACGCCACCGTGCTCACCGGGCTGGTGCCGGCCGCGCATGGCATCACCGGCAATGGTGTCGCGCGCCGGCTGACGGTGCCGCACCTGTTTTCACTGGCGTCCGAGGCCGGGCGGAGCACGGCGGCGGTGGCGTATTTCTGGATCCACGAACTGGTCATGGGGCCGCCTTTCGACCCGGTGCGCGATGGCGAGGGGGACCAGCTCCCCGGACCGCTGCATCACGGCCGCTTCTATCAGGCCGAGGACTTCCCCGACCAGGAGGCGATCACCCAGGCCGCCCGCCTGATCGCCCGCCACGCGCCCGATTTCGTGCTGCTCCACCCCATGGGCTGCGACCACCAGGGCCACCAGGGCGGCGGCGGCTCCCTGGCCTACCGCCGCGCCGCCGCCCGGCAAGGGGAACTGCTCTCCCAGGTCATCCCCGGGTGGCTGGAGGCGGGCTACCGGGTGGTGGTCACCGCCGACCACGGCATGAACGCCGATGCCTACCACGGCGGCCCGTCCGACGACGAACGCCTGGTGCCCCTGTACCTGATCCACGCCGGCCTCGCGGGGGTGATCGCCCCCGTCATCGAGCAAACCGCCGTGGCCCCCACCGTGCTCCGCCTGCTGGGCCTGCCGCTCCCGTCGTCCCTGCCCACCGCGCCCCTGGTGTAGGACGGGGCCGAACGGGCCACGCCAATCCCTTTCCCACCCCCGAAAACGAAACGCGAAGGAACGGCTGCTTGGCCGCGAGCCAATCCAACGCTTGACATGTTCCTTGTTTGTTTTCATGCCTTCGCGGAGACGATACCCTCCGACGGAATGGCACGGATGTTCACACGACCTCGGTTCGCACTTCACCGCCGCGCCCATGGACGAGGACGGGCATGATAACGCGATGATGGACACCCTGACCAAGACCGAACGAAGCGAAAGGATGCGACGGATACGTGGACGCGACACCGCGCCCGAATGGGTCGTGCGCCGCCTCGTTCATGCCATGGGGTACCGCTACCGTCTTCACGTCCGCGATCTTCCAGGAAAGCCCGATCTTGTCTTTCGCGGACGGCGTTGCGTCATTTTCGTGCATGGTTGCTTTTGGCATCGGCACGACTGCCACCTTGGCCGATTACCGAAATCCAATCTCCAGTTTTGGCTGCCAAAGTTTGAAGCCAACAAGGAACGAGACGCTCGAACCCTCTCGGCCCTTGATGCCTTGGGATGGCGCGTGCTGACGGTCTGGGAATGCGAGCTTGTCGACAAGGAAAAAATCAGAAAGAAAATAATGGAGTTCCTGGAAGGAACCGGACGATGAAATCAATCGAGCTTTTCGCAGGGGCTGGCGGCTTGGGAATGGGCCTTCATCAAGCTGGGTTCGAACCGATTCAGGTTATTGAGCGGGATAGATATTGTTGCGATACCATTCGAGAGAACAAGGAACGCTGCATTAATCACGTCGTGAATTGGCCACTCGTCGAGGGGGACGTGCGATCGATCGATTTCCGCCCCTACAGTGGTCAAGTGGACCTGATTTCGGGAGGGCCCCCTTGCCAACCCTTTTCCCTCGGAGGAAAACACCGCGCCCATGACGACGCGCGCGACATGTTTCCACAGGCGATTCGGGCCGTGCGTGAGGCAAGGCCACGCGCCTTCATTTTCGAAAATGTAAAAGGTCTCACCCGTTCGGCGTTTAGAAATTATTTTGAATACATACGCCTTCAAATGGAGCACCCGGAGATAGAAAAAAGAGACAACGAGAGCTGGATGGAGCACATGGCTCGCCTGGAAAGACACCATGTCCAGGGCCGGCGCGCGGGTCTTAATTATCGCGTTGTTTCACGGGTGGTTAACGCGGCCAACTACGGCGTTCCACAAAAACGCGAACGGGTCGTGTTCGTGGGCTTTCGTGATGATCTGGACATGGAATGGTGCTTCCCTCGGGAAACGCACTCCATGGAAGCCCTGCTCTGGATTCAAGTGCGCGATGGCTCCTATTGGGAGCACCATCGCGTGGCTCGCAAGGCTCGCGCGCTTCCCGAACGCCTGTCGCTTCGAGGACAAGCCCTCAAGGAAAGGCCCGCGACATTGCCTTGGCGTACCGTCAGGGACGCCGTCCATGACCTCCCCGACCCCGAACACAGCCCGAGCGCGGCCATGGCCTGGCTCAACCACCGCTTCCAGCCCGGCGCGCGCTCCTATCCGGGCCACACGGGCAGCCCGCTTGACGAGCCGGCCAAGACGCTGAAGGCCGGTGTCCACGGTGTGCCAGGCGGTGAAAACATGTTGCTCAGGCCGGATGGAAGCATTCGGTATTTCACGGTACGGGAAAGCGCCCGGCTTCAAGCGTTCCCGGATGATTATCTTTTCCACGGCTCATGGAGCGAAACCATGCGGCAGCTCGGGAACGCGGTGCCGGTTACCTTGGCGCGCATCATTGGCCACGACGTCGCGAATCGCTTGAGGGAAACCACATGAGCGCCAAGTCCGGCCCGTCGACCTCCATCATTGAGGAATTCCGCCAAACCCTGCGACGTCTTGTGGTGGAAACCGATAAACCCGCCCTCAAGACACTGGCTCGAAAGGCATTGGAGTCCGAAATTCGTGGGATCATGGAGGAACTTGGCGATTTCTTGACGGATCTGGATCCCATTGGGCAACCAAAATCGGTTTTCGACCCCGGAAATCCAAAAATTGTTGGCCGTTTTATTTCGTTGGCGCTTGTCGCCCAGCCCCGGCACCCTCTTTCCGAGGTTGCTCGCTTCTATGGCTCAGGGGTCTATGCAATTTACTACAAAGGGGAATTCCCTCTGTACGCCCCCTTGTCCAGGCAAGAAACACCAATCTATGTTGGACAAGCAGCCCCCCAGGTCAATAACGCGAAAACCCCCATGGAACAAGGAGACAGACTTTGCCGGCGCCTCGACGATCACCGAAAGAATATTGGAAAAGCGACATCGACTCTTAATCTTGACGATTTCGAGTGCCGCGCCCTTGTCGTTCAAAGTGGCTGGGAGACAGCGGCCGAGGATTATTTGATCCACCTCTTCCGACCGATCTGGAATAGCGAGACAGGCATTCTATACGGCCTCGGAAAGCACGGTGACGCAGCGGACACACGCGCCAACAAACGCTCGCCTTGGGATACCTTGCATCCTGGGCGCGCCTGGGCCGCGGATGAACGCCTCGTTGATTCCAAGACACCCCAGCATATCGCGGATGAACTAAGGACCCATTTCACCACCCATCCGGTTTTTCCCGACCTCGAAGCGGTTCTTCAAAATTTCATGGAGGAACTACGGCAAGCGTGATCCTTGCCCTCCACGGGGAATACCTTGTCTCCCTCCCCCCCTACAGCCGTGCCTTCACGTAGTGGCCCGGGGCGTCTTCCAGGGCCGGGAGGGCGCCGGTGCCGGGAACGCGGGCGGGGACCGGGTCGCCGGCGTGCTTGTCCATCCAGGAAACCCAGTCCGGCCACCACGAGCCCGGGTTTTCCTTGGCGCCTTCCAGCCATGCGTCCGGATCCTTCACCTTGCGCCCGTTGGTCCAATAGCCGTACTTGGGCCGGGACGGCGGGTTGATCACGCCCGCGATGTGACCACTGCCCGCCAGCACGAAGCGCACCGGGCCGCCCAGCAGGCCCGTGGCCTTGAAGGTGCTTTTCCAAGGCGCGATGTGATCCTCGCGCGTGGAGAGCAGGTAGGTCGGGCACTTGATGCGCCCGAGGTCGATGGGCGTGCCCTTGACCACCAGCCGGCCGGGCTGAACCAGCTCGTTGGCCTCGTACATGCGCCGCAGATAGAACGTGTGCATCATCGCCGGCATGCGGGTGGAGTCGGCGTTCCAATACAACAAATCGAAGGCCGGCGGATCGCGGCCCAGCAGGTAGTTGTTCACATAAAACGACCAGATCAGATCATTGTCGCGCAGCATGTTGAAGGCGTTGGCCATGTAGCGGCCATCCAGGTAGCCGTTGCGCTCCATGCAAGCGTCGAGCTTGTCCAGAAGATGAGGCTCGATGAACACCCCCAGCTCGCCCGGATCCGAGAAATCCAGCATGGTGGTCAGGAAGGTGGCCGCCTTCACCCGGTTCTCTCCCTTGGCCGCCAGGTGGGCCAGGGTGGTGGCCGCCAGGGTGCCGCCGATGCAATAGGCCATCAGGGCCACCTCGCGTTCGCCGGTGGCCTGCTCGATCACGTCCAGGGCAGTCAGCGGGCCCTCGGCCATGTAGTCGCCGAAGTCCTTGTCCGCGAGCGACGCATCCGGGTTGACCCACGAAATCATGAACACCGTGAACCCCTGCTCGACCAGATAGCGCACCAGCGAGTTCTTGGGCGTCAGATCCATGATGTAGAATTTATTGATCCACGGCGGCACGATCAAAAGCGGGCGTTTGCGCACCGTTTCCGTGGTCGGGGCGTACTGGATCAGCTGCATCAGCGCGTTTTGATAAATCACCTTGCCCGGTGTCAGGGCCAGGTCGCGCCCCACCTCGAAGGCGGTTTCGTCGGTCATGGCCACGCGCAAGCGCCCCTCGCCCCGCTCCAGGTCGCGCAGCAGGTTTTCCATGCCCTTGAGCAAGGTCTTGCCGCCGCTTTCGACCAGGGCCCGGCGCGCCGCCGGATTGGTGGCCACGAAATTGGTGGGCGAGAGCGCATCCACGATCTGGCGGGTATAAAAGCCGATCCGGCTTCTGGCGCCCTCGTCCAGGCCCTCGATCCGGTCCACGGCCGAGAAGATGGCCCGCGCCGTCATCAGGTAGCTTTGCTTCAGGTGATCGAACAGGGGATCCTCGTCCCAGGCGTCATCCTTGAAGCGGCGATCGCCGGGGCCGGGCGTGATCACCGGCGCCGCCTTCTGGCCGCGCAGCCGCCCGGCCGAGGCCTCGCACAAGGCCAGGTAATCGCGCCACCACGTCGCTTGCGCGTCCAGGAACGGGGCCGGATTCTCGGCCAGCTTGAGCGCCAGACGGCGGAAGCTCTCGGCCATGGCGTCGGGGTCGGGCACCTCGACCTCGGGGCGGGAGACCTGGGCGTTCACCGCCGCCATCCACAGCTTTTGGGATTTTTCCATCCAGTCCAGCCAGGTCGTCCAGGCTTCGGCGAACGTTGTCTCGGAACGGGTGGGGGTGTGCGGACCCGGCTTGGCATCGCTCATGGCAAAGGCTCCTGGTCAAACGAGAGACAGGCGTCTCCCAACACCCTAACGCGCATCGCGCGCGTAAGCCAGTACGCAACAGGAAACCGGAAGGGAACGCCGTCCTTCGGGGCTACAGGCCATACAGGGGGAAGCGGAACGGGCGGCCCCACAGGAGCTTGCCCAGGCCCGCCCACATCCCCACCTCGTGGCGCGCGGCGCGGGCGCGGCCCAGGGGGCGCACAATCACCCAGGCCAGCGCGTGCGCCAGCGCCTGGAGCCCCCCCGCCACCATCCCCAGGATGACCGACGGCAGCCCCGCCCGTCCCAGCCGCACCCCGGCCAGGATATGGGCCTGCCCGTCGCGGAAGCGGCGCCGGCGCACGTAGGTCACGGTGCAGCGGGGCCGTGGCACGCTTTCATTGACCACCGCCCCGGGCGACCACGCGAGACGCGCCCCCTGGGCGATCAGGCGCCGGATCAGCACGCTGTCCTCGCCACCGGTGCGGCCCAGGTCGGGGTCGAAGGGCGGATCGGGCAGACGCAGGCGCCGGCGGTCGAGCAGGCTGTTGCGCAGGCCCAGGGCCATGCCGCGCCCGGTCAGGCTGGCGCCCTCCTCCAGCGCGAACGTCCGGCCGAAGTAGCGCGCCAGCAACGGGCGCAGGGGATCGGTTTCGTCGGCGCCCAGGTGGGGCACGACGGGGCCGAACACGATCCCCGCCCCGCTGGTGTCATGGGTTTCCAGCAGCGCGCGCAGCCAGCCCGGTTCCGGCCATTGGTCATCGTCGAGGAAGACAAGGCACGGGCCGCGCGCCAGGGCCACGGCGGTGTTGCGCGCGGCGCTGATGCCCGGGCGGCGTTCGTGAACACTGATCAGCGCCGGCCCCTGCCACGAGGGCGCCAGCGCGGCCAGCACCCGCTGGGCCGAGGCATTGGGGTCGTTGTCGACCACCACGATTTCCACCCGCTCCGGATCGGGCCCGCTCTGGGCCGCGACCGCCAGCAAGGCGCGCCGCAACCAGGTGGGACGGCGAAAGGTGGGGATCAGGACGCTGACCAGCGGCGCGCCCGTCGCAACGGGAAGCGAAGCCATGCCCCGGCCCTCAGGACGGAAAGAGCGCGGCAAGGCGCGTGACAACCGCCCCCAGGCCAGGCGGCGACCCGACGCGAAACCAGGGCAGGAGGCAAGCGGCCGGCGGCATGGACTCGGGGCTCCCTTGGCGGCATTTGAAAGGGGGGGGATGGCATCGACCATAACGCAGAGGAGCGCTCTTTGCACTCTCTCTCCCCCCGCTTCGCAAGACCGCGGGCCCGCCGTCGCGCGACGGGTCGCCAGTCCGCCGCCCGTCCGCTCAGGCGCGGCCGTCGATCAGGCGAATGATGCCCGAGAAATCAAGGCCACCGTGGCCGGCGTTGCAAAACAGGCTGTACAAGGCTTCCGCCGCCGCGCCCAGGGGGGTGGCGGCATCGCACCCGGCCGCCGCCTCCTGGGCCAGTTTCAGGTCCTTGAGCATCATCGCGGCCGCGAATCCGGGCTGGTAGTCGCGGTTGGAGGGGGCTTGCGGCACCGGTCCCGGCACCGGGCAGTAGCTGGTCATCGACCAGCACTGTCCCGAGGCCTTGGAACTGATCTCGAACAGTTTTTGCGGATCGAGCCCCAGGCGCTTGCCGAGCATGAAGGCCTCGGCGGTGCCGATCATCGAAATGCCCAGAAGCATGTTGTTGCAGATCTTGGCCGCCTGCCCGGTGCCCGCTCCCCCGGCGTGCACGATGGTTTTGCCCATCGCCGTGAGCACCGGACGGGCGCGCTCGAACGCGTCATCGGGGCCGCCGACCATGAAGGTCAAGGTACCGGCCTCGGCCCCGGCCACGCCGCCCGAAACCGGCGCGTCCACCATGTCCAGCCCCCGGGCCTGGGCCCGTTCGGCGACCACGCGGGCGGTGGTCACGTCCACGGTGGAGCAGTCGATCAGCAGGGCCCCCGGGGGCGCGGCGCCAATCACGCCGCCGTCTTCCAGGTAGACGGATCGAACATGGCGGCCGGCCGGCAGCATGGTCACCACCATCTCGGCGTCCCGCGCCGCGTCGGCGGGCGAGGACGCGGCCCGCGCCCCGGCGGCGGTGGCCGCGTCGAGGGCCTCGGGCACCCGGTCGAAGGCGCGCACCGCGTGGCCCGCCTTCAGCAGGTTGCGCAGCATGGGGCCCCCCATGTGCCCCAACCCGATGAACGCAATGTCTCCCATGGAATTCCTCCGCTTGGCAGGCCGGCTTTGGCGCCGGCGTCTGTTTTTTCAGGGGGGTCGGAAAAGACGACAGGATCGTTCCAACGTCGGGCCAAGGCCGGGCCGGAGCCCCTACAGCCGGGGTCCCAGGTTCAAGTCGGGCTCGGGGCCGGGGGCGAACAGGGCCTCGACCGCGTCCGGGTCCACGCCATCCAAGGTGGCCGGCGACCAGCGGGGTTGATTGTCCTTGTCGATCAGGACCGCCCGCACCCCTTCCGCGAAATCGGGCAGCCGGGTCAGACGCGACGCCAGCCGGTATTCCTGCCTCAGGCACCCATCGAAATCGAGGGTGGCGCCCTCGCGCAGGGCGCGCAGCGTCACCCGGGTGGACAGGGGGGACTTGGTCAACACGGTGGCCCGGGCCTCGGCCGCCCACGGATCGCCCTCGGCCGCCAGGGCCTCCAGGATGGTTTCCGCGTCGTCGCCGGCGAAGCAGCGATCGATCAGGGCCTGACGCGCGGGCCACGACGCGGGGC
Organism: Pararhodospirillum oryzae; assembly: GCF_007992075.1. Lineage (GTDB taxonomy): Bacteria > Pseudomonadota > Alphaproteobacteria > Rhodospirillales > Rhodospirillaceae > Pararhodospirillum > Pararhodospirillum oryzae. The sequence continues at coordinate 40,925 of NZ_BJZO01000012.1, read as the reverse complement.
CGGGATCGGCGTGGAAGCGGGCCAGCACCGCCTCGGGATCGGCGCCGGGGGCGCACAGGGCGGCCTTCAGCTCGGGCAGGCGTTCCGAGGGCACGTAATGGGTGGCCAGGCCCGCCGCCAGGGCGTCGGCGGCGCCCTGGCGCGCCCCGGTCAGCGCCATCCAGGTGCCCACCTCCCCCGGACAGCGGGGCAGGATCCAGGTGCCGCCCACGTCGGGCAGCATGCCAATGCCGGTTTCGGGCATGGCCACCTGGGTGCGTTCGGTCGCGACACGAAAGCGCCCGTGCACCGACACCCCGACGCCGCCGCCCATGGTGATGCCGTCGATCAGGGCGACGAACGGCTTGGGGTAGGTCTTGATCAGGCGGTTGAGCCGGTATTCCTCGGCGAAGAAGGTTTCGTTGTCGGCGAAGCGCCCTTGTCCCGCGGCCTGGGCCATGGCGCGCACGTCGCCCCCGGCGCAGAAGGCGCGCTCCCCCGTGCCCTCGATGATCACCAGGCGCACGTCGGAATCATCGGCCCAGACCCTGAGCGCCGGGTCAAGATGGCGGATCTTGTCCAGGGTCAACGCATTGAGCGCCCGGGGGCGGTTGAGGGTGACCACCGCCACCCCGTCGGCGACCGAAAACAGGATCTCGTCATAGCTCATGGTGAAGACTCTGTCCTTCTGCGTGGAGACACGACGAAACAGGACAACGAAACAGCGCGATTAGTCCGCGACCAGCCGGCGGCCGATGATCACGCGCATGATCTCGTTGCTGCCCTCAAGGATGCGGTGCACGCGAAGATCACGCAAGAGGCGCTCGACTGGATAGTCCTTGATGTAGCCATAGCCCCCGAACAATTGCAGGGCTTCGTCGCACACCGTGAAGCCGGTGTCGGTGGCCAGGCGCTTGGCCATGGCGCACCAGCGGGTGGCGTCGGGATCGCCCGCGTCCAGGCGGGCGGCGGCCTTGTGCAGCAAGGCCCGCGCCGCTTCCAGATGGGTGGCCATGTCGGCCAGCTTGAAGCGGGTGGCCTGGAAATCGGCGATGGCCTGACCGAACTGGCGGCGGTCGCGGACATGATCAAGGGCGGCGGCCATGGCGGCGCGGGCACCTCCCAGCGAACAGGCGCCGATGTTGAGGCGTCCGCCATCCAGGCCCATCATGGCGAAGCGAAACCCTTCCCCCTCCTCGCCCAGGCGGTTCTCGGCCGGCACCCGCACCCCATCGAACAAGACGGTGCACGTGGGCTGACTGTTCCAGCCCATCTTGGCTTCCTGCTTGCCAAACGACAGCCCCGGCGTCCCCTTTTCCACCACCAAGGCCGTGATGCCGCGCGCGCCCTCGGCACCGGTGCGCGCCATCACCACATACACATCCGAGCGCCCGCCGCCCGAGATGAACGCCTTCTGGCCGTCCAGAATATAGTCCTCGCCCTCGCGCCGGGCGCGGGTGCGCAAGGACGCCGCGTCCGACCCGGCCCCGGGCTCGGTCAGGCAGTAGCTGCCAAACAGCTCCATGCTCAGCAAGGACGGCAGCAGACGCTGGCGCAGGTCATGCGTGGCAAAGCGGTCGATCATCCACGACACCATGTTGTGGATGGTCAGGTAGGCGGTGGTCGAGGGGCAGGCACTCGCCAGTTCCTCGAAGATCAAGGCGGCATCCAGACGGGTCAGGCCCGCGCCCCCCAGTTCCTCGCGGCAATAGATGCCCGCGAACCCAAGGGCGGCGGCGGCGCGCAAGGTGTCCTCGGGGAAGATTTTTTCCTCGTCCCAGCGGGCCGCGTGCGGGCGTATCTCGGATTCGGCGAAGGCCCGGGCCACCGCCTGGAACTGGCGCTGGTCCTCGGTCAGATCAAAGGTCATTCCCTGTTTTCCTCCCGGTTCGTCCCTTATGGGTTGCGCCAACTATAGCGGTCCGGCCGCCCCCGGGAAAGGGGCAAACTGACGTTTACGTCAACCGATACCCGCTGACGGACCGCCCGGACTCCCTGCCCGACCCCGGGTCGCTTTCACATGAAATTATCTAATGGATAAATCGAGCTTTTCCCTTGAAACCCTCGACTGTTCCGCCCACAGTCAGGGCCACAGAGCGCACGTCTCGTTCACCCTTCGCCAAGGAACCCGCCCCATGTCGATAAACAGCGTTCATCCCGAAACCCTGCTTTTGCATGCCGGCTACCGGGCCGATCCCACCACCGGATCGGTGGCCGTGCCCTTGTATCAGACGACCTCGTATCAGTTCCGCGACACCGACCACGCGGCCAACCTGTTCGCGCTCAAGGAGCTGGGGAACATCTATACCCGCATCATGAACCCGACCACCGACGTGCTGGAGCAACGGGTGGCGGCCCTGGAAGGGGGCGCGGCGGCGGTGGCCGTGGCCTCGGGCCAGGCGGCCAGCACCTATGCGATTCTCAACCTGTGCCAGGCCGGCGATAACTTCGTGACCTCGACCGACCTCTATGGCGGCACCTGGAACCTGTTTGGCAACACGCTCTCGCAGCTGGGGATCGAGGCGCGCTTCGTGGATCCGGCCGACCCCGAGGCCTTCCGCGCCGCCACGGATTCGCGCACCCGGGCCTACTACGCCGAAACGCTGCCCAATCCCAAGCTGCGCGTTTTCCCGATCGCCGAGGTCGCGGCGATCGGCAAGGAGCTGGGCGTGCCCCTGATCGTCGACAACACGGCGGCCCCCATTTTGTGCCGTCCGCTGGCCCTGGGCGCGGCCGTTGTCGTGTATTCGGCGACCAAGTACCTGGGGGGACATGGCACCAGCATCGGCGGCCTGGTCGTGGACGGCGGCACCTTCGACTGGGAAACCCATGCCGAGCGTTTCCCCACCCTGTCCGATCCCGACCCCAGCTATCACGGGGCGCGCTGGATCGACGCGGCCAAGCCCCTGGGGCCGATCGCCTATATCCTGCGCCTGCGCGTCACCTTGCTGCGTGACCTGGGGGCGGCGCTCAGCCCGTTCAACGCCTTCATGCTGATCCAGGGGCTGGAAACCCTGGCCTTGCGCATGCGCGCCCACTGCGCGAACGCCACCCAGGTGGCCGCGTTCCTGGCCGCGCACCCGGCGGTGACCCGGGTCATCCACCCCAGCCTTCAAACCGGCGAGGACGCCCGCCGGCGTGACGCCGGCTTGTCGGGCGGGCACGGCGCCTTGCTGGGCTTCGAGCTGGCCGGCGGCCGCGAGGCCGGACGGCGCTTCATCGACGCCCTGAAGTTGTTCTATCACGTCGCTAACATCGGTGATGCCCGCAGCCTGGCCATCCACCCGGCGACCACCACCCACAGCCAGTTGTCGCCGGAGGACCAGCTTGCATCCGGCGTTTCAGAGGGGTATGTCCGGCTGTCGATTGGAATCGAACACATCGACGACATCATCGGTGACCTGAGACAAGCGCTGGAGTCGTTGTGAACACACCCCATCCTTACGCCGTGGGGAGCTTTCCCCACACCCGCTTGCGCCGCCCACGCCGGGACGACTGGTCCCGGCGCCTGGTGGCCGAGAACACCTTGACGGCCAATGATCTGATCTGGCCCGTGTTCGTCATTGAAGGCGAAGGCAAGCGGGAAGCCGTCGCCAGCATGCCGGGCGTGGACCGGTTGTCCATCGACCTTCTGGTCGAAGCCGCCCGCGAGGCGCGCGATCTTGGCATTCCGGTCATTGCCCTGTTCCCGTGCATCGATCCCGCCTTGAAGACGCCGGACGGGCGGGAATCGGGCAATCCGGATAATCTGGTCTGCCGGGCCGTGCGCGCCATCAAGGCCGCCGTGCCCGATATCGGCGTGCTGTGCGACGTGGCCCTGGATCCGTTCAACTCCGACGGCCACGACGGCATCGTCAAGGACGGCCAGATCCTCAATGACGAAACCGTCGAGGCCCTGTGCCGGCAGTCGCTGGTCCAGGCCCAGGCCGGATGCGACGTGATCGCGCCTTCCGACATGATGGACGGCCGCATCCGGGCCATTCGCGAGACCCTGGACGCCGAGGGCTTGCAGCGGGTGCAGATCTGTTCCTATGCCGCCAAGTATGCCAGCGCCTATTACGGGCCGTTCCGCGACGCGCTGGGCACCCATGGCGCGCTGAAGGGCGACAAGAAAACCTACCAGATGAACCCGGCCAACACGGACGAGGCCATCCGCGAAGTGGCGATGGATATCCAGGAAGGCGCCGACACCGTCATGGTCAAGCCGGGCCTGCCCTACCTGGACATCATCCACAGGGTGAAGGAAACCTTTGGCCTGCCCACCTTCGCCTACCACGTGAGCGGCGAGTACGCGATGCTCAAGGCCGCGGTGCAAAACGGCTGGCTGGACAACGACAAGACCGTTTTGGAAACCTTGATGTCGTTCAAGCGCGCCGGCGCCGACGCTGTTTTGACCTACTGCGCCGTCGAGGCCGCCCGCCTGCTGAAGGCCCGCGCCTGACCCCGTTGCCGTTCCCTTCCCCGGGCTGTCCGCCACGGGGAAGGGAACCGGCGGGATAGCCCCCCTTTGATCCCAATCGAACCAAGACGCGGCGCAAGGAAATCCCCTATACTCGGGGCCGTCGGCCCGTGGGGAGAGGTTCTTGATGCCTATTGATTGCCAAGGAAATAATCTTGTTTTCCTGTTGGGAATGCCGCGTTCGGGCACCACGCTTCTGTCGGTGCTCCTTGATCGTCACCCCCGCGTCATGGCGCCTCCCGAACCCTGGTTGCTGCTCGCCCTTGACAGCCTGGGCCAGATCCCGCCGCGCCATCCCGCCGGCGCGCCCCTGATCGGCGAGGGGTTCGCCCAGTTCCTGACCGGCATCGACCGCGATGCGCTGACGCGTTCCCTGGCCGTCGATCTTTACAATCAGAAACTGGCCCAGCAGGGCGCCGACCTGTTCGTGGACAAGACGCCGCGCTACCACATGCTGGGGGACCGCCTGGAATCCCTGTTCCCCAACGCCCGCCAGATCGTGTTGCTGCGCAACCCGTTTTCCATCCTGGCGTCGTTCAAGAGCAGTTGGGACTTCGACATCCTGAACGACCGGCCGGCCGGGCGCCGTCTCGCGCTGTACACCGACCTGGCCGTGGGCCTGCGCCGCCTGGCCGAGCAGGCCACGACGCCCCACCCCCGCCGCTTGGTGATGCGCTACGAGGACCTAGTGCGCGATACCGCCGGCCAGATGGCGCGCCTCTTCGAGTTCCTGGACCTCGACGCCCCCGTCTCCGCCCCCGACGCGCCCCTGGAAGCGCCCGCCGCCTACCGCGCCTCGGCGCTGGGCGACCAGAAGATCCTCTCCACCAAGCGCGTGCACGCCGATAGCCTGGACGTGTGGCGCACGACCTTGACCCGCGAGGAAAAGCAGGCCGGCCTTGCCCTGTGGGGCGCGGACCTGTTGCACCGCCTGGGCTACGGCGAAACCCTGGCCCAGGCCCAGGCCGACGGCGCCCAGCCGCCCCCCGAGGAACTGGCGGCCTTGCAGGCCCAGGACTTCGCCGCCGACGAGGCCACGCGCCTGCGCGACTGCCTGCGCACCAGCCGCATGACTCCCGGGGTCGATGAACTGCTGGTGGCCCTGGACACCGCCTACGCCGAACCGCGTACCGTGCACGACCAGGCCGTGGCGATCGCGGATCTGCGCGAACGCCTGGCCGACGCCCTGCGCGAGGCGGCCCAGCGCCTACAGCTTCTGCACGAGGCCGATCTGGCCGCCCAGGACCTGCGCAACGACAAGAAAGCGGTGCTGGCCGAACTGGGCAAGGCGCAGGTCGCCTTTTCCGACCTGGCCGCCACCCGGGCCGAGTTGAACGCCACCCGGGCCGAGACCCAGGCCGAAATCAAGCGGCTGCGAGAGGGGCACGAACGCCTGAAGGGCGAAAATGCTTTCCTGAGCGATCGCCTGCAGGCCGAAATGGCGCATGGCGAGGACCTTGAAGCCGACGTGGCCTACCTGAAGGGGGAAGTGGAACGCCTGCGCCGTTTCATCACCGAGCTGCAAGGCGGGCGCCTGCTGGGCCGCTACATGCGCCTGCGCGGAATCAAGGCCCCCTTCTCCCCCGAGACCTGATCGCCCGGCCTCGCGGGGGGCGGGGAAACGCGGGCCTCCCGGTTCCCCGACCCCCGGTCACCCTTTCCGGACCTTGGCGGAGGGCTGGGCGATGGCCTGGACATGGCGGACCAGGATGGCCACGGCGGTGTCGGCATGGCCCTGGCGCAGGGCGTTCAAGATCGCGCGGTGGTCGCGATCCGAGGGAGCCTCCCATTCCGAACGCCAGCCCGCGAACAGGAAACGGGCGCTGGCCGCGTGCAGGTCGTCAAGCGCCGACAGCAGCCGCTTCATGCCGCACGGCGCCAGCAAAAGGCGGTGAAAACGGCGGTTAGCCTCTTCCCAGGCCCGCACGTCCGGCGCCTTGTCTCCGGCCCGAAGGGCGTCCTCGGCCTGATCCAAGATGGCGTCCGTCAGGTGGGGAACGGCGTGGCGCAGCGCCAGGCCTTCCAGGGCGGCGCGCATCTCGGCGACCTCGCGCACGTCGGCCGGATCCACCGGCGCCACCTTGACCCCCCGGCGCGGTTCGCTGACCACCAGCCCCTGCGCTTCCAGCCGGCGGAACGCCTCGCGCACCGGCACATGGCTGGCCCCGAATTCCGTCGCCAGCCCTTCCTGACGCAAGCGCTCGCCCGGGGCCAGGGCGCCGGCGATGATGCGCTCCGCGAGCACCTCGGCGATCCGGGCCGCCAGGGTTTCCGATTTTTCCCGGCTCATGAGAAGGCGATCCGGCCACCCGCCGCCGGCCCTTCCAGGCGCGCGACCGTTTCCCCCGTTTCAAGATCGCCGGAGGACGATGTCGTTCCAAGATCCCCGGAAGGCGGCGTCCACGGCCCTTCATGGGGCAGGCCGGTGCGATAGAGCAACCCCCGGATCGCCTCCAGCGCCATGGGGCGGCCCAGCAGGAAGCCTTGCAGGGAATCCACCCCCAGCGCGGCCAGCAAATTCGCTTGTTCGGGGGTCTCCACCCCTTCCGCCACCACCCGCGCTTCCAGGGTATGGGCCAGCCGCGTGATCGCGCCCACCAGGGCGCGGGCGCGGGCGTCTGTTTCCATCGACATGACGAACGACCGGTCAATCTTCAAGGTATCAATCCGAAAAGCGTTCAGGTAACTCAGCGCCGAATATCCCGTGCCAAAGTCGTCGATGGCAATGCTGATGCCCATGGCGCGCAGGGTTTCAAGCTGATCGTGGACCTCGCTGGAGGGATGCAAAAGCAGGCGCTCGGTGATTTCGATCTCCAGCATGCGCGGATCCAGATCGTGGTGATCCAGCAGTTCTTGAATTTTTCCCACAAGATCGGCTGAGAACTGGCGGCTGGACACGTTCACCCCCAGGCGGAAGCGTCCGTCGCGGGGGGGATCAAGCGCCACCAGCGCCCGGCAGGCTTCTTCCAGCACCCAGGAGCCGATGGCCACGATCTGGCCGGTTTCCTCGGCCACGTCGATGAACTCCGCCGGCGAGACCGGCCCCAGTTCGGGATGGGTCCAGCGCAACAGGGCCTCGGCCTTGGTCATCGCCGTGCCATCGCTGGAAAAAATCGGCTGGAACACCAGCGAGAATCCCCCCTCGCGCACCGCGTGGCGCAGTCCCCCTTCCAACGCCATGCGCCTCAGCGAGGCCGCTTCCACCTCGGGGGTGAAGAAGTGGTAGCGGTCGCGGCCTTGTTCCTTGGCCTGGTACATGGCCGCGTCGGCGTTGCGCATCAGGACCTGGGGGGTCTGGCCGTCGGCGGGGCCCAGGCTGACCCCGATGCTGGTTGTGACGTACACTTCGCGTTCATCCACGGTGAAAGGCTGGCGGGCCACGTCCAGAAGCCGCCCGGCAATGGTCACCGCTTCGCTTTCCTTGTGCAACCCCGGCGCCACCACCAGAAACTCGTCGCCCCCCAACCGCCCCAGGGTGTCTTGCGGGCGCAGCACCGCCGACAGGCGCGAGGCCGCCTGCTTGAGCAGCACGTCGCCGGCGTTGTGTCCCCGGCTGTCGTTGATCTGCTTGAAGCGGTCCAGGTCCATGAACATGACCGCCACCCGCAAGGACTCGCGACGGGCCACCGCCAGTGCCGTGTTCAAGCGGTCCATCAGCAACTGCCGGTTCGGCAGGCCGGTCAGGGCATCGTAGTTTGCCCGATGGAACAGCTCTTCCTCGATTTCCTTCTTTTCGGTCACGTCATCCTTGACCGCCACGTAATGGGTGATTTCGCCCGCTTCGTTCTTGACCGGGGAAATGGTGGCCTGTTCCCAATACAGCGAGCCATTCTTGCGGCGGTTATGGAACTCGCCCCGCCATTCCCGGCCCGCGCGCAAGGTTTCCCACAGGTCGCGGTAGACCTCGGGGGCCACGCGGCCGGATTTCAGCACGCTGGGCCGTTGCCCCAGGACTTCCTCGGCCGCGTAGCCACTGATCCGGCTGAAGGCTGGATTGACGTATTCGATCACCCCGCTCGCGTCGGTGATGATCACGCTGGCCGAGCTTTGCTCAACCGCGCGCGACAGCTTGAGCAACGCCGACTCGCGGCGCGCGCGCTCGCTCACATCGACGAACGTCACCACCGCCGCCGGTCCCCGGAACGGCGCCCGCGCCGGATCCCAGCCCAGGGCGACCCGGGCCAGACGCGCGAAACAGGCCGAAACCGGTGTCGTGGGTTCCGCCAGGGCGTTCAGGGGATTGCACCGCACCTCCACCATCAACGACGTGCCGTCCTGGCGCAGGAAGGACATCAGTGTCGGCGCCAGGGGCCTGCGTTCCAAAACCGCGGACTCCAGGGGCCCCAGCGCGATCCCCACCGCGCGCGGTCCTTTGTCGGCCCTGACCCGCCCTGAAAACAGAGCATGGGCGAAGGCTCCACGCATTTCCTCTTCCGGATACCCCAGCAACCGGCGGCACGTCGCGTTCACGAAGACAATCCGGTTGCCGCCATCCACCACGTACAACGCTTCGCTCATGGTATCGGTGATGGTCAACAGCTGGCGTCGCCCTTCCTCGGCCCGCTGCCAGATCCGGCGCAAATGCAAGGTCAGCAGGCACAAGGCCAGCAACAGCCCCTCGGTGCCGGCAAGAGCCGCCAGCGCGATGGCGCGCAGTGTCTGCCCTTCCCGGCTGGGCCACGCCCCCACGGCATAGGCCAGCACCTGGCCATCCATGTCGATCAAGGGACGCAAGGCCAGGACCACGGCGGTATCCCCCACCCAGGAGGCCAGCGCAAAGGACTGCCTCGAATCCAGCCCTGCCTTCAGCCGCGCCGGATCCACCGCGCCCAGGGCCTGGTCCACCCCCCGGGCGGCGGCCATGAAGCCGCTTTCTCCTTCCGTCCCGAACGCAAGGGACGCGGGCCCGGCGTCTTGCCGTGCCAAGGCGCCGGACGTCACGATATCGAAGGTCCACCCGGGCATGCCCTGGGCCAGGGCCTTGATCAGCGCGCTCGCCGAGACGACGGTTTCCAGGATCGCCACGGGTCGCCCCGCTTGCTGAACCGCGCTTGTCAGGCGATAGACCACCCTGTTTCCGGTCAGGACCATCCCCCAGGCCGGTCCCGTTTCCCGGACGCGTTCGATCAGATCCAGGGGAATCGTGGCGGGGATGTCTTCCAGAGTCTCGGCGCTCCCCTGCTCCGGGGGCCAGTCGGACCGGGGCAGATGCGCGATCAAGGTGCCGGTGGGATCGCGCACGCACAACCCGTGCAGATGGCCCTGGGCCAGAAGATCGCGATATTGATCCACGGTTGCCTGCAGCAACGGGGCGCGTTCGAAAGGCGTTCCGCCCCCCAGGGCCACCAGCGCCTTGATGCGCTCGACCGTTTCGGGATCCTTGGCCAGAAGCCCATGCAAAAGACGGTTGTTGGAGGCAACCCCTTCCACGACCGCCGTGACCCCGGTTTCAAGAATCCGGGCCTGGCTTGTCAGTCGCTCGGCTTCGCGCCGGGAGGCCTGGTCACCGATCACCCAGGCGGCAAGCCCTCCCAGAACGACAAATACCGCGATTAACCGCATGGCCATCCGCCCCGGGGGAACATTCGCGCCGGGTGGTTCCCCATGCTGGAACCACGGTTCTTGACCGTCGCTCTTGGATCAGGCCCCCGGACGTGCCCCCATACCCGTCCGGGGTGTTTGATGAACGATAACGGATCTTTGGCGTTTGCAATACGGCCAGTTTCCGCCATCCCCAAGGAAAATCCCGGACCCATGGCCCCCGTCCCCGGACAAACGGAAGGAAAGGCCGGGGGGCTCGCGAAAAGCTCGGGGAGCGCCGCCCCTTGAAGCGGATCCGGAAACGGCTCTCTCGTCCTTTGTTTTCACGCTCGGCTTTTACGAAGCGCGCGTCCCGCTTCTCGGGGCTCGCCATAGAGCGCATTCCGATCGCAATGGATCCGTGAATGCGCTCCAGTTTTTTGAATGATCGCATTTTCGAAGCGCCGAAACGGTGTCCATTTCGGCTGAAAATGCCCTAGCCTTACCGGAAGGAACACCCTTTGGTTTTTCCCGTCCGGCGCAGGTAGTGCTGGTGATAGGCTTCCGCTTCCCAGAAGGGGCCGGCGGGCACGATCTCGGTCACAAGAGGCCGGCGATAGCGCCCCGAGGCCTGTTGCTCGGCCATCGAGGCCCGGGCGGCCTGGCTTTGTGCCTCGTCGTGACAAAAGATCGCCGAGCGATACTGCGACCCGATATCCGGGCCCTGGCGGTTGAGCAAGGTTGGATCATGACACGCCCAGAAGTGGGTGAGCAGATCCTGGTACGAAACCAGGGCGGGGTCGTATTGGATCTCCACCGCCTCGGCGTGGCCGGTGGCGTCCGAGCACACCTCGTCATAGGTCGGATGCGACCAATGCCCCCCGGTGTAGCCCACCCGGGTGGCGATCACGCCAGGCACGCCCGAAAAGACCTCCTGGATCCCCCAGAAGCAGCCAGCGGCAAAGGTGGCCCTGGATGGGGCGGTGTCTGGAATCGCGGACGACTTGTCCAGGTCCGGAACAGATGCACAACACATGAGGGAACTCCTTGGCATCAGGGATACCCATTGGCTCCCTTACGCCCGTTGCCCTCCTGTTGGATCAGTGCGTCCGCCGGGTCCGGTTGACGTACAACCCACCCTCGACCGTATCGAAAAAATCCCCCAGGGAAGGATGACTGAGCGGGCGGGGGTCATCCTCGGCCAGCAGGTTCTGTTCCGAGACATAGGCCGTGTAGGTGGTTTCCCCACTTTCGGCCAACAGATGATAGAAGGGCTGATCGCGAGACGGTCGCAAGGACTCGGGGATCGCCTCGTACCACTCCTCGGTATTGCCATAAACCGGATCGACATCAATGATAACGCCCCGGAACGGATGAACCCGGTGGCGAACCACCTGCCCGATGTGAAACTTCGCTACCCGGATGTCCATGGGTCCCCTCCTTGATGACGCCCGGCCGCCTTGTTTATTCCGTTTCGACCCAACGAAGCGCACCGAGTGTGCCCGCCCTGCCCCTTTGAAATCAAGCCTTCCGTCGGGGCCCTCGCCACAGGAAGCCCCCAGCCTTTTTTCCGTGCCGTTTCCCTTTCCCGTCGCCCGCCTGGACCCGTGCCCCGCATGAGCGCTCTTGTCCCCTTGCCGATCGATCCCCTCCTTCCCGCCGTGCACGCGGCCCTGGCCCGGACCCCCGGCCTGGTCCTGATCGCCCCTCCGGGAGCCGGGAAAACAACCCGCCTGCCGCCGGCCCTGCTGAGCGCGCCCTGGCTGGAAGGCCGCCGGGTGCTGATGCTGGAGCCGCGTCGCCTCGCCGCGCGCGCCGCCGCCACCCGCATGGCCGCCGAGCACGGCGAGGACGTGGGGGCGACGTTTGGCTATCGCATTCGCAACGAAGCCCGCGTTTCGGCCGCCACCCGGGTCGAGGTCCTGACCGAGGGCATTCTGACCCGCCGCCTGCACGACGACCCGGGCCTGGAAGGGGTGGGCGCGGTGGTGCTTGACGAATTCCACGAACGCGGCCTGACCGGCGATCTGGCCTTTGCCCTGCTGCGCGACATCCAGGGCGTGTTGCGCCCCGACCTGCGCCTGATCGTGATGTCGGCCACCCTGGACGGGGCCGCCGTGGCCGCCTTGATGGACAACGCCCCGGTCCTGGAAAGCCAGGGCCGCGCCTTTCCGGTGGCGGTGCGCCACCAGGAACGCCCCTTGCCCCGGGCCCTGCCGGCGGCCGTGGCCGCGACCACGGCCGAAGCCCTGGAGCGGGAATCGGGCAGTATCCTGGTCTTTCTCCCCGGCGAGCGCGAAATCCGCGCCACCGCCGGCGCGTTGCGCGCCCAGGGCCTTCCCGACACCGTGGACGTCCATGCCCTTTTCGGCGCGCTGGCGCCGGCGGCCCAGGACCTGGCCTTGCGACCGGCCCCGGCCGGACGGCGCAAGGTGGTGCTGGCCACCGACATCGCCGAAACCAGCCTGACCATCGAAGGCGTGCGCGTGGTCATCGACAGCGGCCTGCGCCGGGTGCCCCGCTTCGATCCCCGCCGGGGCCTGGGGCGGCTGGAAACAGTGCGGATCTCGCAAGCCGGCGCCGAACAGCGCCGGGGCCGCGCCGGACGCCTGGAGCCCGGTCTGTGCGTGCGCCTGTGGCCCGAGGCCGAGCACCGCGCCCTGCCCGCCCAGGAAACCCCGGAAATCCTGGCCGCCGATCTTGCCGGGCTGGCCCTGGACCTGGCCCTGTGGGGTGCCCCCGACCCCGCCGGCCTCGCCTTTCCCACCCAGCCGCCGGCCGGGGCCCTGGCCCAGGCCCGGGATATCCTGAGGGCCCTGGAAGCCCTGGACGCATCGGGGCGGATCACCCCGCACGGCCGCGCCCTGGCCGCGCTCCCCCTGCCGCCCCGCCTCGCCCACATGGTGGTGCGGGCCAGCGCTCGCGGCCCGGATCAGGGCGCCCTCGCCTGCCTGCTGGCCGCGATGCTGGAGGAACGCGACCTGCTGGCGGGCAACGGACAGGCCCGCGACGCCGACGTGGCCAGTCGCCTGGCCCTGCTGGCCGCGCCTCGTTCCCCGCGCGCCGGCAAGGGGCCGCTTGACGAACGGCTGGCGCGGGTTCGGGCCGAGGCGCGGCGCCTCGGCCGCCTGGCCGGCTGTGGATCCGCCTTGGGTTCACCGACCGGGGCCGGGGCGGTGCTGGCCCTGGCCTACCCCGACCGGGTGGCGCTGGCCCGTCCTGGTGCGCCGGGGCGCTTCTTGCTGGCCTCGGGGCGCGGGGCCTGTCTTGCGACCGACGATCCCCTGGCCGGCGCCCCCGCCCTGGTGGTCGCCGATCTCGACGGCGCCGGGGTGGAGGCGCGCGTGTACCTGGCGGCCCGCCTCGATCCCGCCGAGCTGGAAACCGTGCTGGCCGACCGGATTGAAACCATCGAAAGCGTGACCTGGGATCCCCGGACCGAGGCCGTGGTGGCCCGGCGCGAGCGGCGCCTGGGCGCCCTGGTCCTGGCCGCGCGCGACCTGCCGGGCGGTGGTGGCGAGCGGGCCCAGGACGCGGTGATCGAGGGTATCCGCCGCCTGGGCCTGGGCTGCCTGCCGTGGACGCCCGAGGCCACCCGCCTCGTGGAACGGGTGCGTTTCCTGGCCCGTGCCTGCCCGGATCAGGACTGGCCCGATTTCTCGGAAGCCGCCTTGCTGGACACCCTGGAGGACTGGCTGGGGCCGTTCCTGGCCGGCGTCACCCGGCGGGCTCATTTCGCGCGCGTGGCCCTGGGCGAGGCCCTGCGCGCCGCCCTGGGCCCGGGGCATGGCCCACGGCTGGACCGTTGGGCCCCGACCCACGTCACCGTGCCCAGCGGCGCCTCGATCCCGCTTGAGTATGGCCCCGAGGACGGGCCGGTGCTCGCGGCCCGCGTTCAACAACTCTTCGGCCTGACCGATACCCCCCGGGTGGCCGACGGCCGACGGCCGGTTGTCGTGCACCTGCTGTCGCCGGCCGGGCGTCCCTTGCAGGTGACCCGCGATCTGGCCGGGTTCTGGCGCACGTCGTATGCCGACGTGCGCAAGGACATGCGCGGGCGCTACCCCAAGCACCCCTGGCCCGAGGACCCCACGCTGGCCGACGCCACCAACCGCGCCAAGCCCCGGGGGAAAAGGTAGGGCGCGCCTCGAAGCGCAGGGACGCGCGCCGGACGCGCGCCCTTCGTTCCCGGGGTCCGGCCTCAGACCTTGGCGTACCGCACGCGCACGCTTTCCAGACCGTCGTCGTCCGGGCCCACCTCGACATCGGCGAACACCAGGGGGGCCTGGGCTTTCAGCCGCCGGGCCATCAGGCAAGCGAGGCGACGGATTTCCAGGTCGGCCTCGCGGCTGCCACGCAGGGCGACCACATGGCGCGCCGCGCGCAGGTTCATGGTCCACACCAGCCGGGTTTCGGTGGCGTTGGGCAGCAAGGCGCGCGCCGCCTCGTTGATCCGCTTGCGCGCGCGGGTGGCGTCCCCCCCTTCCAGCAGCCCGGCCTGGGCGCGAAACGCCTCCTGCCAGGCAAGATAGCGATCGCGCGCGCCTCGGCAGTCGGCCCGAAACGACTCGGTCAGGGCATCGGCCTCGGCCGTCGCGCCGGCCTCGCGCAGCCGCTCGATCTCGGCCACCAGCAGCGGCGGCACGACAAAACGCACCTCGGCGGCATCGACGTAGCGCTGGCTTTCCTGGCTGATCGCCGTGCCGGCGCGGTGGCGGATCAGTTCATGGGTCAGGGCGCGCGAAACGCCGGCGATCGCGAACGACACGCTCGCGTGCTCCAGCACCGAGCCGTGCCCGCTTTCCAGGATGTGACCCACGTAGGCGTCCGCCGGCCGCCCCTTGCGAAACGACCGGTAACAGAACCGCCCGGCGAACTCGGGCAGGGCATCGGCCCCCGGTCCCTCGGCGGCCGCCCGGGCCAGCGCGGCCAACGGCGTGGCGGGATCGTCCAGCAGGCCGTCGCAGGCCATTTCCCGGGCCCACTGGACCAGGCCGGCTTCACCAAGGCCCGAGGCGGCAATGATGGTGGCGGTGGGCGCGAACAAAAGCTCGGGCATCAGCGCATCTCCGAAAGAAGAAAAACAACGGGCAAGAGACGCCCGCCCTCAGCCCAGGCCGGTGGAGCCAAAACCTCCCGCGCCCCGTTCGGAGTCGGGCAGGCTCTCGACGGCGTGCAGCGGCAAGGCCGCCACCGCCGCCACCACCCCCTGGGCAATGCGCATGCCCGGTTCGATCAGGCACGGCACCGCGCCAATGTTGGTCAAGATGACCTTGACCTCGCCCCGGTAGCCCGCGTCCACCGTGCCCGGCGCGTTGGCCACCACCAGCCCCTGGCGCAACGTCAATCCCGACCGCGACCGGATCTGAAGCTCGAACCCGAACGGAACCGCCACCGCGATGCCCGTGGGCACCAGGACAATGGCGCGCGGCTCCACCGGCACGGGCGCGTCGATGGCGGCGCGCAGGTCGAAGCCGGCGTCGCCGGGCCGGGCATAGGCCAGGGGCCCAAACGCGGCCTGGTCGTAATGAGGCAGGTACTGAACAAGAAGAGCGGCACTCACGGTGATGGGTTCCCTGTGTCAAGAACGGCAGCCCCCTTCTTACCCCATGCGCGTCCCCCCCGCCACCGCGCCGGCGCCGCCTCCCCGACTGCCCACTGGCCGGGACCCCGGAATGACATCAACGCATATCAACCGACACGAAACGATCTGGACGGGGAAGCACCGACCCCGTAGTGTCACCTCCCTGACACAGGGCGCTGTCAGGACAAGGGGTAAAAAATTGGACCTTGAACAACTGCTTGTGAACAATCAGGAATGGGCTTCCCGGTGCGAGGAGCACGAACCTGGTTTCTTCCGCAGACTCAGCGCGATCCAGGCGCCCAAGTTTCTTTGGATCGGCTGCTCGGACAGCCGGGTTCCGGCCAACGAAATCGTCGGACTGGCGCCCGGGGAATTGTTCGTTCACCGCAACATCGCCAACGTGGTGCCACCCACCGACGCCAATTGCCTGACGGTCATCGACTACGCGATCCAGGTCATCAAGGTGGAACACATCATGGTGACCGGTCATTACGGGTGCGGGGGCGTGCGCGCCGCGCTCACGAACCAGACCTTCGGGGCCATCGACCACTGGCTGGCCTACATCAAGGACATTGCGCGCATTCACGCCGCCGAGTTGGACGCCCTCCCCGACGAGGAAGCCCGGGTCGACCGTCTGTGCGAACTCAACGTGCTGCATCAGGTGCTGAACGTGGCCCGGACCTCGCAGGTTCAGGCGGCCTGGCACCGCGGCCAGCCGCTTCAGGTCCATGGGTGGATTTACTCCCTGAAGGATGGTCTGGTAAGAGATCTCAACGTGTCGATGGCCGGGCCCGAAGCCCTGCCGGAGGTCTTGCGTCTGACCTTCTCCGACACGGACTGATCACCCACACGGGAGCCAGGCATGTCGGGGCAGGAGGGGATGACGCCACCACTGGCGTTGGGGTGGGTCACGCGTCGTCATCTTCTGGCACTGGCGGTCCTGGCGCTGCTGGCCTGCCTGAGTTTTGGCGCCTTTGAATCGCAGAGCACCCGCCACGAGCGGGTTTTGGCCCTGACCCGCGCCACCAGTGACCTGGGGATGCTGGCCCAGCAGGCCGCGCTTTACACCGATGTCCTGGGGGAAATCCCCTATCGCGGCGATGGCGCCCAGGGGCGCGAGGCCCTGCGCGAGGCCACCGAGGCCCTGGAAGAAGCCCATACCCTGCTTGATCAGGTGCGTCCGGCGGTCAAGGCGCTGGATCTGGCCACCATCGCGGGTGACATCGACCAGCGGCTGGGGCTGTACATCGCCGCCTTGCGCACCGTTCTGGTCGCCCCCGACGATCCCCGCTCGCAAGCCGACCCGATGATCGACGCCGCCCGGCGGGTGGTGGTGACCGAGGCCACGGGCGCCTTGTCGCGCGACATCGCCCACCTGGTCGAGCGAATCCAAGACGAGGCCGTGGCCGATCACGACCGCTTGCGCATTTTGCACGGGGGCGCCTTTGCCCTCACCTTGATAACCCTTCTCCTGGAAGCGCTGCTGATCTTCAACCCCATGGTGGCGCAGATCCGCACCCAGATGCGGGCCCTGGAAGGCGCGCGCGACGACCTGGAAGCCAAGGTGCGCGAACGGACCCGGCGCATCGACGACGCCCGCGAGGCGGCGGTGCGCGCCACCCGCTCCAAATCGCGCTTTCTCGCGGCGGTGGGCCACGATCTGATGCAGCCCCTGAGGGCCGCCGCCATGCTGACCGGCATCCTGGACCGGGGCGCGGGCGATCCCGAAACCATGCGCCGGGTCATTCCCGACCTGAAGGCGGCCCATCAGGCGATGGATCGCCTGGTCCGCGCCGTGATCGACCTTTCGCGCCTGGACGCGGGAACCGTGACGCCGCGCTACGAGGAAGTGGTGCTCCACGATCTGCTGGAACGGGTAGTGGCCGCCCAGGCCCGCGACGCCAACGCCAAGGGCCTGAGCCTGCGCCTGGTGCGGACCAGCCTGCGGATCCGCACCGATCCGGTGTTGCTGGAGCGCATTGTGTCCAACCTGCTCTCCAACGCCATTCGCTACACCTTGCACGGTGGGATCGTGGTTGGCGTGCGCCGTCATGCCGACGGGCCGGCCCTGGTGGTGGCCGACACCGGCGTGGGCATCGCCACCCGCGACCGTCAGCGCATTTTCGAGGAATTCACCCGCCTGGATCATCCAGCCGGCACCGACGACCAGGGGCTTGGCCTGGGGCTGGCCATTGTCGACCGGCTGTCACGGCTCCTTGGATTTGATCTGGCGCTCTCTTCACAACTGGGACGGGGCACCATTTTTTCCGTACGCCTGCCTGCCCGAATCGCGGTACCTCGATCCCCGGGGAAGACAAACGCGTCGTAATCGGCTAAACTTTTTACCCAATAGGTGAGCATAGGGCGGGTCCGACGAAAAGAGTTCGCTAGCGAAACAAGATACCCTCCCCTCGCCAAACCACTTCAGGGTGATCGTTAGCCCATGGATTCATTGGAAACCCTGCGCGCGCGCTGTGAAGGCCGGAACATCAATCCGGAAACCCTTCTTGCGACCGACTACCTGAACCACTTCAACGAAATCATCATGTTGCTGGACATGGTGCCCGACATGCCCGAGATCATCGAGGATTGCCGGTCATGGGCGCCCAAGTCCTATGTCGATCATTTCCGCGACAGTGTGTTCTCCGACAAGGATCTGGCGATCGAGGCCTTCTTGCAGGCTCCGGCCCGTTTCAAGGATCCGTTCAACGAAACCATCGCGCACATGAATCACCTGGCCTTGGACTCGGTGGCCTGGATCGAGGAAATGCTGAACGAAGGCACGATGGAACGCGCCGGCGAGCGGGCCCGCGCCGCCAGCCGCTCCTTGCAAAAACTCATGGACGTGGCCAGCGCCATCATCCACGGCTCAAGCGCGACCCTCGACCAAGCCGAAATCGACGCCATGATCGGACGCTGAGGGGATCCCCACCGCGCGCCGGCCTGCTTTTCGCCCGCAGGCCGGGGTCCTGGCGCCGCTGGACACGAGGACGCCGGACGCCACCGTTTCAAAACGCGCAAAAGCCTGGGACAAAAGCCCGGGTCAGCGGCTGATTCCCAGGGCATCCAGCAAACGATCCGACACGGTTCCGGTGGGTGGAAGACCCCGGCTGGTTTCAAAACGGGTGATGGCGTCCTTTGTGCGGGGCCCCAACACCCCGTCAATGGGATCCGTGTAATAGCCCAGGGCATACAAGGAAAGCTGGACCTTGCTCACCAGCGCCTTGAAGGCGGCCGTGTTGCCCCGGATCCGCTTGACGCCGGCGCCATCGGTGGCTGCCCCCGCCTGGGACGACGAGGCCGTTCCCGAGGAGTGCGGAAGCGTCAAGCCGGGCGACGGGGCAACACGAGGCGCGGCCTGCGGGACCGAGGGAGATACCCGGGGAGTGGAGCGGTACCAGGTGCTCCCCCCGGTGGACGAACGATGGCTGGAATGGGAGCGATGGCTGCGGTGGGAGCGATGCCCCACCAAGGTAAAATCCCGCTGGGGGGCAAAGCGCTCGACCAGGCGCCCGGCCGGCGACGCGTCGGCCTCGGCGCGAGGTGG
Organism: Pararhodospirillum oryzae; assembly: GCF_007992075.1. GTDB lineage: Bacteria > Pseudomonadota > Alphaproteobacteria > Rhodospirillales > Rhodospirillaceae > Pararhodospirillum > Pararhodospirillum oryzae. The sequence goes on along the minus strand of NZ_BJZO01000012.1, from coordinate 21,836 downwards.
CAGGGGATCCAGCGCGGGCGCCCGGAAGCCTGCCGCCAGCAACGTAGGGATCAAGAAAGACGTAAGGCTCATGACGATCGCTCTTCCTCCAGAGTGAGACCCGAAAAGCAGGAACCGTTTTTTTGGGGATAGCTATGACCTTAAAATAAAGAGTGAGAACGCCACGCCCGGTTCCGGTCCTACGCCCGGTGCTCCAGGGGGGAAAAAACGGGGTCGGACGAGAAATATCCCCCGCACGGGCCACGCTCGGGGCAGCCTTCGCACTCGGGCGGATACGATCGCTTCCAGTCGGAAATCGATGCCACCGCCCACGACCGCCACGCTTCGGGAATCGTGCAGCGCGGAAAGTTGTACAAGACGGCCGCGACCCCGGCCGTTTCGCACTGACGCAACGCCGCCGCCACCGGCGCGAACCCGTCCTCCCCCGCCACGGACAGGGTTTCCCAAGCCTCCCGGGCAAACCCCTGGGCTTCCAGGCGCATCAGGGCCCACACCTCGATCCACGACAGATGACGCACGACAAAGTCGGCGAGGCGCGCCATCACGGGCACGGTGGACGCCATGAGAACGGTGCGCAGCTCGACCGCCGATCCCGTTTGGGCCAGAAGGTTCAAGGCCGGCAACAGGCGCGCCCAGGCGCCGGCCTTGCCCACCACCGGATCGTGACTGGCCGCGTCGGGCCCATACAGCGGCACCCCCCACAGCACCCAGCCCGCGCACGCGCGCAAGACCGACGCGTCGCCGGGCTCCAGGCGCTGGGCATTGGTCAGCAGATGAAAGGCCACGTCCGGACGCTCGGCGTGGCACGCGGCCAGCCAGGGAAACAGGGCGCCTTTCAACAGCAGGGGCTCGCCCCCGGTCAGACCGATGATCGCGTCCGGCGGGGCAAGCCGCACCGCCGTGCGCAGCAGGTCCCAGCGGGCATGATGGACCGGACGAGGCGGCTGGGCGCACATCACGCACGCCTGATCACACGCCTCGGTCAGCAAGAAGGTATTGTCGCGCCCCTCGCCCGGCCGGATCAAAAAGGAAACCAGCCCGTCCGCCGGAACCACCAGGGCCACGACCCCGTCCAACACGACGCCAGGATCGGCGGGAACAAAGGTAAACGCCCCGGCCCGGGCCACGACATGAACCGCTCCCGTGGGATCGCGCCAGAAACCGGCGTCGTCGGGATCGGCTCCGGGGTCTTGCTTCAAGCGCACGACAAAGGGCGGCCGCGTGGCATCTTGATCCAGCAACCGGCCTTCAAGGGGCGTCATGGCGAAACGGTCCCACGAAGGGAGTAGGTTCGAAGCACCCATTCAGGTGAAACGAAAGAAACGCCAGCCGGTCCGGATCGCACGACACAAGGGCGTCGAAGACGTAGTCAAAAACCGCCCGATACTGACGGCAGAAGTGGGTTTCGGGCTTGGGCGGATCCGCGCGCCCGTGCCAGGCGATATCGTCGATTCCGTCAATGCCGCACCAGGGCAGATGCACGCAGTGCACGCAGTCCTCCTGCACGTCGGCCATCTGACTCCACGAAAACGCCCGGACCCGGGCCGGATCCAGGCCCGTGCGCACGGTGCCCAAGGAAAGGTCGGCCACCCCCACGCGGGTTACCATGCGCGCCTCGTCGCTTGGGTAGAAGGTCCCGTCGTGGTCAATCAAAACATGGTCGCACGCCGCGGGGTTGGGGCTGCGCAGATCGACGTGCGCCGTGTGATTGGGGGAAAAAATCCGGCGCACCGCTGTTTCCAGGCCGAATTCGCGCATCGGGCGGGCGCCGCGCCGGTGCGTGGCCAGCAGATAATCCAGCGCGCGGCGCCAGGCCGCCGGCCAGGGCTCCTGGTTCGTTGCCCCGTGCCCCAGCAGGCGGCGGGCGAATCCCTGACGGTTGGCGGGACGCAGGAAAACCCCGGGATACCCCAACGCCCGATAGGTTTCGATGATGTCGGGAATCCGGGGCGTGTCCTCGGGCAAAATGGTGGGCAGGGCGGCCACCTTCTCGGGCCCGAAGGTGGTCAGCAGCTCTTCCAGGGCCCGGAAAAAGGCACGGGCGCGCCCGGGAGAAAGACCCCGGTTTTTTTGCTGCAAATCCGGTGGACCATCCAGTGAGGTACTCAGGCTCACATCGTCGGCGCGCAGCAGGTCGCGCACCGCCCCGGGCCCCTGGTTCAGGTTGGTGCAGATCACGAACCGGGTATGCGCGAAGCGCTGGCGGGCGTGGGTGATCACCGCGTCGACCAGATCCAGGCGCAGCGTGGGTTCCCCGCCCTGGAACTCGATCAACATCCGGTCGGTGGGCAACCCGTCGAGAAAGGCAAGCACGCGCGCCAGGGTATCGGCGGACCAGTCGCTTTCCTTCGCCTCCACCCGGGCCCGGCTGGCCTGGCAATACCGGCAATCCAGGTCGCAGCGGATGGTCGGCACCAGCACCACATAGGACAAGGTGGCGCCGATTCGCTTCTTGCGCGCCAGACGGTGGCGATAGCTTTCCCAATAAAAATCGCCCGGCTCCTCGCACGCGAACCCGCGTTCGCGCAGGAAGGCCTTTTCTCCGGCATCAAGGTCGCCGCGCACCAGCCGGTCGAGAAACGCCGGGGACGCCGTGAAAAAATCCCCGGTATCGGTGCTGAACAGAATATCCCGGGCCAGCGCCTGGAACCGATAGGGGAACAGGTGCGTCATCGGGCCAGCCCTTCGTAAAGCCGGCACCGGATGGGCAGGGTTTCTTGATAAATGCGCTCACGATACAACTGGTGACGCAAGGACGCCGCCGGTTCTTCAAGATTCTGGTCCGATTCCAACACGATGGTGTTGTCCCGAACCTCGGCTCTCACGCCCGGGTACAAATAGCCCCATCGCAACAGGGCCGGCCCCACATAGGCCGCGAATCCGTCCGGTATCTCGACATGTCGCAAGACCATTCCTCCCCCTTTCGTCGTGGGGCTGGAGGAGAGTATAGCCTTTTGACTCAAAAACTCAACGAAGTGTTTTTTAACAAAAACCCGCCATGATTGTTAAAACGCGCGCAAGGCAAGCGGGAAACCACAAGACAACCGCGTCCCCAAGGCACGTGCGGGGAAACGTGGCCGATCGACCTTCGCCGGGAGCACCGTGCCGTGGACCGGATGCGGGCACGGCGCTCCCGGTTCTTGTTTTCACGCCCGGCTTTTCCAAAAAGCGGTGTCCGTTTTTCGAGGCCCGCTCCAGAATCCGTCCGCTTCACGGTGAAGCGGACAGACTCCAGATCCCATTATTTGCGTTCGTCCTTTCGGGAAAAGCGGTGCCCCCTTTTCCCTGACGCACTCTAACGCTTGAAGCGGCGGCTGCGTTCCCAGCGCTGGAACAGCAGCTTGCCCTTGTCGGCCATCTCGGGCGCCCGGGCCCGCCACGCGTGATAGAAGAAGCGCATCGAATGCCAGGCAAACGCCTTCACCCAGTTGCGCGCCGGCTGGCGGGCGACCTCGACCACCTGTTCGGGCAGGCTGGCCGGCGGGCGGGGCGGCAGGTCGTATTGCAAGCGCACCCCGGTGCGGTAGCCGATGTAGTGCCACTTCTCTTCGTCGAACATCGAATTATCGCGCGAGGTCGAGCGCCAGTTCCATTGAATGGTCGGGCGCCAGCTGGCCGCGAAGTCGGTATGACGCGAGAACAGCATGTACAGGTACACGTCCTCGCCCACCTCGTAATACGGATCCTTCAGCACATCCTCGCGCAGGATTTCGCGCGCGGCGATCCAGGCGTTCGACTGGATGTAATTGTGACCCCGATAAAGTTCCTGGCGGTCATGGGGATGCAGGAACTTGAGCTCGCGCGTTTCCGGCACCACCTGCTTGCCTTCGCCGCCGAAATTTTCCTGGAAGACGTAGTGCCCTGCTTCTTCCTCGTGGCGCACCGCCCCCGAATACGCGAACAGCCGTCCGGGATGCCGGCGCAAGGTATCCATCACCGCCGCGACATGATTGGGGTGCATCGTGTCGTCGTCGTCCTGGTTCGCGAAATAGGGCGCCGACACCGCCCGCAGACCGCACCACAACGTGGTGCTGCGCTGGCCATTGAGGGGGTGCTGATCAACCACCTTGATCCAGCGGAAGCGCTCGCGGAACTCGTCGAGCAGTCCGTCCAGCCCCTCGACCGCGCGGTAGCGCACCATCACCACCGCCAGATTCGGCCAGGTCTGATCAGCCAGCGCCTGCAAGCAGCGCCGGATATAGGGCACCGGCCGCCCGCCGACGCGCACAATGTACTCCACGGTCGGGAACGCGGCCTCGTCGGAGTGGGCGGCAGCCTCGGCTTCCTTCGGAGGCTCGATCACCGGGGTGGCCACGCCCGAGGCCCGCAGCGTGGTGGTCGGCTCCTCGGGGGCCGGCACCAGGGGATCGGTCATCGGGTGCGGCTGCCAGCCCCCCGACGCCCGGCACGCCGCCACCAGCTGGGGCAGCGGCTCGTACATCTTCTCCAGCGAGAACTTCTCGACGAAAACCTGATGGGCGGCGCGCGCCATCTCGCGGGCGCGGCCCGGATTGGTGCGGATCTCGCGCCACAGCTCGACCACCGCCGCCGCGCGGTCGGTCGCGCCTTCGACGTCGGGCATGTAGAACACCGTGTCGCCAAAGGTTTCGCGGATGATCGGCAATGGATCGGTGATCGCCACCACGCCGGCGGCGGCGGCCTCGAACAAGCGGGCCGAGGGCAACAGGGCCTCGTTGTGCTCGCGCCGGTTCAAGCACAAGGCCGCGCCGCTCGCGCGCAGGGCGGACAGCACCGCCTCGCCATCAAACGGCAGCTCGCCCACGTAGCCCCGGCGCAGGCCGGTCCAGCGGTCCCTGGGGCCATGCACCCGCAACGGAATGCGCTTTTCCAGGATCGAGAACAGATTGCCATGGCGCCGGCTGTCCCAGTTCGCCCCCACGTAAAACAGGCCCTTGACCTCGCGGGCGCCGACAAACGGGGTGGCGTAGCAGGTGGGCAGGAACGGGCCCACGATCGGCGCGTTCTTGTCCATCGCGAACAGCTGATCCTCAAGGAACCGCGTCACGAAGTCCGAGCCGGTGAAATAGCCGTCGTAGCTGCGCAGGGCCCGGATGCGAAAGGGATCATCGCGGAAGAAAGCCGGCGGGCTCCACATCAGGCCGATGGTGGGAAAGGGCGTGACCTTGGGAATGAACTCGTGGGTCGCGATCACCACATCCGGTTCCAGCGCCAGGATCTCGTCGCTGGTCACCACGCTGTGGCCGCTCCATCCCAGGTTCGCAAGGGCGCGCACGGACCGGCGGATGAATTCCCGCTCCGCCGTCCGGGGACGGTTGGGGAACGCATCGACGAGGGCAATCTTCATCTGTGGACTCCATCGGACGGTTATGCGGCCGTGGCTTAGCAAGACCCGGCCCCCGTGGCAATCGTGGCCGGCCACTTTTTCCGCTTCGTCGTCACAATGCAATCAAGGGACACGAAAAAACAGGCAAACGCCCGACTCTTTCCCAGGGGTGGGGCAACGAGCCCACGCCCCCCGTTTTCGCGCCTTCGGGCAGACGGCCGGCTTGAAAGACGCCGGGCGCCCGTCCACTTCGGATGAAAGTGAACAGGCGCCCGCTCTCCTTGTGTGGATTCATCTTCTTGCCGGGAAAAACAGTGCCCTCCTTTTCCCTGGCCAGCTCAAGGAAAGGGATCCGGAGTCTGTCCGGTTCACCGTGAAGCGGACGGACTCTAGCGTCCGGGGTCGTGGGCGCGGCAGGCGGCGGCGATCGCGCTGGTCTGCGGATCGGAAAGCGGCGCGCCGTCCAGGGTCATCCGGCCACTGGCCACGTCGTAGGCCAAGGTACCGATGCTCACGGCGGGCTGGGACAGACCATGCGGCGCGCTCAGGCCGCTGGCGGCGAAGGGATCAATGGCCAACGGCAGCACGAAGCCCTTTTCCACGCCCCCGGTCCAGCGCGACCAGTCCTCCAGGTCCGCCGGCGCGACCGGGTTGCCGTGCACGTCCACGCCCGGGCGATAGGCCACGTCCGGGCCGGGCTCGTAGGCCACCAGCCGCGCACAGTCGGCCGCCGTCACCCGCACCTCGCGCGCGCTCGCGGGGGCGGAAGCCGGCGCGGCGGGGAACGGAGGGGCCCGCTCCGCCCGCCCCGACGGCGAGGACACGGGCACCACGGCGGGAGCGGAAACCGCCCCGGTCGGAAACGACACCGCGCGGGTTTCGGGCGGAACAAAAACCGGCTCCTCCGGTTTCGACGCGCGGGGCACGGTGGAGGACAGGGCGGCCGGATCCGTTCGCGACCCGGGCACGGAGGGTGCCTCGGCCGCCAGAACCGCCCCGGCCCCGGCACCAGCCAGCAGGGCGATCATGGCCACCACCAGATGCTTCATGCCGCGCCGGAACCCCTCCCGGGTGCCAAGAATGATCATGGGATCCCTTCCCTCTTCCGGTTGCGTCTTCATCCCCCGCCCGGCCGTCTCAAGAGCCACGGACCGGCACCCCACCCTCCCTTTTTCTCGCAAGGGGCGCCGGATCGGGGGAGGACGCCTTGGTCACGGCGGGGGCCCGGCTTGAGCGGGCGCCTGGAGTCCGTCGGCTTCGGATGGAAGCGGGCAAACCCTAGCGCCAGCGGGCGCCGTGGGCGAGGCAGGCATCGTAGACGCGGGCCGCCTCGCGGTCGGGCACCCGGCGGCCATCCACCGACAGCTCGCCCGACACCCCGTTGATGTGCAGCCCCAAGGCCACGTTGGGCGGCGTGGACCGCCACGACAACGACGAGCCGTCGCCGTCGGGATCCATGCCCAGGGTAATGGTGAACGATTCGCCCCGCGCGAACGAAGGGGGCTGCCCCCGTCCCCAGCCGGGCACCAGCTGGGCGCAGTCGGCCGAGGTGACCCGCACCGGCCACGGCTGATAGCCCCGGGGCTGGGCCGGGACCACGTAATACCCCCCCGGCGGATTCTGGGTCGGCGGCGGCACCACGTACACCCCGGGAGGTGGCGAGGGCGTTGGGGTGGGCGCGGGCACGTAATAGGTCCCGGGCGGCAAGGAAGGCGTGGGCTGGGGCACGTAATACGTGCCAGGCGGCGCCGTGTAGGGCTGGGTGTAGGGCTGGGCGTATGGGTTGCCCCGGTCCTTGCCATCCTCGTAAGGCCCGCGCACAGGCACCCAGCGGCCATTCAGCGGCCCGGAAGCGCCAAGGCCCGGGGCTCCCGGATTCGCCTGTCCCCGGTCCGCCGCGTGCGCGGGCCCGGCCGCCGCCATCAGGGCGACGCCACCGGCCACGGCCAGCCCCAAAATCCATCCCGACGCGTGCGAACGGCTTGGTATCGTGCTCATGGTCCCAGTCTCCCGGCGCCTGGATCCCCGGCGTCTCCTGGTGCATATAGTGTAGCATCGCGGTGGCGCAAAGGGATAGCCCTGCCCCATGCTGCGCTGCACAACTCCCCCGATCGTTTTTCGGTACCTGTTATCGAGATTTTTCGTGACAGGCCCCCGCAGGGCTGCGTATAGTCCGGCTCAGCCCCAGCAAGGGGCAGGCCAAGGAACCATCGGAGCCCCGGCTCCCCTGACTCCGCGGCCCGGGTTTGGGGAGGAGATCGCCGGACAACGGCGACAAGAACGCACCGCCGGATGGGAGACCGCCGGCACAAGGGAGCCCGCCACGACGGCACACCGCCGCGTGACCGGGCCAAAACCAAAAGGCGGGCCCACCCGCCATGCGTTAAAAGATAAAGACCGGTTCATCCAAGGGCCAGGTCGGAACAGGCAGGGATTTGGTCGGACAGACAAGAAGGCGAAACGGGCATCCGTCATCGCCTCGGCACAAGGGGGGCAAGGTCGCTCGGGACCTTGCCTTTTTTGTTTTTGGCCCACCGGCCACGATCAGGGTTTTGCTGCCAGGATCACCCCCCTCCAACATCTCACGCACGATGCGTTAGGCATACTTGGGGTATAAATCCTCGTCGGACTGATCGCGTTCGATCCGCTTGTGGTTTTTCAAGAGTGTATCGATCACCATGGGGGAAACTGCGAAATATTCAGAAACCTCTTGCTGCTTTTCTTCTGAATAGTCGCCCTGCAGCATGTCCTCCACCGCATCGAACGGGGCAAGAAATTCAGCGGCGAACGACCGTTGCGCTTTCTGCCGGTAGGTATAGGCCTGCGTGGCCGCATGAAGCGCGCCGTCAGGATACATCAAACGATCGCCGAGAAGGCGCGCCAACGCGAAGCGACGCCCAGTCTTATAGTGCGAGAGAAGCACCACACGGGAATCGTGACCGGCAGTCTCATCGAGCGCATACGACAGAGGAACCTCTTTACGAGGGTCATTGATCAACGCATCCGGGGTCGTGCCGACCAGTTGAGCGAGCCTTTGGTCCGGGACCTGTTTTTCTCCTAGCTTCTCCTGCTCACGAACAGCGACGGCGGCTGCGCGCCCCAGTACCCATCCCGGAACGTCGGCGGGGTCAGGCAATTGATCGCGGGTGCTGAGGACAACGGCATCACCCGGTGATGCCCGAAAACCAACTTCCCGCGCGATGTCTTCCAACACCTGGGCGGTCAACACGGTCTTGTCGCCGCTTATCGCGCGACCGTGTTCCGCGGCGACTTCCCTGACCGCGTCCTCGCCAAGGCGATTCGCATCCCTGACCAGTGTTTCGACCGCGTCGTCGTCAACGGCATCGGGATCACGGCCCATCAAGGCCTCAAGTCGACGCCGCTTCGTGAGTTCCGGATCGGCACGCTCGGCCAGCACATCCCGCCACAGCCTGTCGAGATTGGTTTCCGCCACCCCTTCGCTTCGCAGGCGACCCATGATTCGCGGCAGGAATTCGTCGAGTGCCCCTTCAAACTGAGACGAAGGAACGATGGTCGGAAAAGCGCCCGAATATCTGAACGGTTTTGAATCCGGCTTCACCGACGGGCTTGAGATCAGCATGGTTCGAACACCATCCGACCAGATATCGATGTTCGGCCAGACATAACCTTCGCCGATCGTGTTCATTCTGTGCGCAAACGGCCATCCTTCGACGGCAGAGCGCGGCTCCCAGCGCAACCGCCACCAGTTCCAGGCAAACCACTGTGCAACATGATAACCGGAAACAAGCGGGCCCGGCCGAAGACTGTTCAGGAAACAATCGAACCCCTCGGTGAGGTACTGTTCGGAACTGCGTATCGTGAACACACCAAAGGCGGCCCGCTCCTCGGGGCTCCCCTCGTCCAGGCGTTCGGGAGCCAAGCCCAGTTCAAGACTTGCCGACACGACGTTTCCATTCATTCAAGATAAGTTCGCGCATGTCGCGCTCATCGTCGCCAAGCCGATACCCATGGTAGCTTCGCTCCCGTTCCGGGCTTGTTTTGGCTTCGTAAACGTCTCCGGCCTCGTCAACGGCCCAAATATACTTCGGAACACCGCCCGCGTCGAATCGGCTCACCATGCCAAGCATCACGCCTCTTTCCATCAATGCCGAGGCTTCCGCGAGGGGAATGGAGCGAAGCGCATCGCAAGGAGATTTGGACGGCCTGGGATTATGGGACGGAACAAAACCGTAATCACCAGGTCGCAGCTTATGCAGGGCAGACCCGACATACCGAATACGCCGGCAAAGCGCCTCGCGCTCGGCCTCCGACGGAACGGTTTCGTGAACCAACCTGCGATCGGGCCGGTTGCCCTCGCGCTTGCGGATGCTCATCAACCCGATCCCGAAAAGGTGCGTTTGACCGAAAACCATTAAAGGCGTCACGGTGACGTATAAACAACCCGAAAATCAAGCGCCTCGCTTCAACCAAGGCCGTCCGCCCGGCAAGGAGCCCCCCCATGCCTGTGATCACGATCCGGATCGGCAAAGGCCGCCCGATTGAGAAGAAGCGCGCCGTCGCCGAAGCCGTGACAAAGGCCGTGGTGGAAACCCTCGACGTGCGGCCGGAATGGGTTACCGTCCTCATCGAGGAATACGACCGGGAAAACTGGGCGACGGGCGGCCAGCTTCATGCCGACACGTTCGGCCCGGGCTACGGCAAGGCGGGCGTCGACGAACAAGCCTGATGGAACCGCCTCTTGGAGGTCACGCCGTCACGCCCCCGTGCCCCTCGCCCCACTCAAGAATCGCGCCAATAATGCCGGGGATCTCCAGGGAGGCGGTGTTGGGGTGGGGTTTGGGTGGGTTGATGCCCTGGGTAAGCTGGGTCAGGAGGCGGTGCACGCGGTCCAGGAACTCCCTGGGGCCGCGAAACGAAGCCCCGGCGCCGGTTCGCTCGACCCATTGCACGACCGGGGCTTCCTGCGGCAGGCCCATGGTGCGATCCAGCAGCAGGGACAGGCCGTAGCTGAGTGCCTCGCTCACCCCTCCCGGGCCCGGCTTGCCGATGAACAGGTCGGACGCCCCCAAGTACCGGGGCACCTCGCGGGTGAAACCCACCACCTGGGTCGGAAACGGCCAGTCCGTCGCCGCCAGGGCCGTGGCCAGGTCCTGGTTGTGCCCGCACAAGAACAGAACCTGGGCATCGGGAGCCAGGTCCTTCAGGGCCAGGGCCATGTCGCGCATGCGCCATCCGCCATGGGCGCCGTACAGCATGCAGATCACCGGCTTGTCGGGCGTCAGCCCCAGGGCCGCCTTGGCCGCTGCCTTGTCCTCCGGTGGTCCCCCCTGGAAGGAGGGCTTGAGCAGCAGGCCTTGCGTCCGAAAGACCCGCCCGGACAAGGAGGGATACCTGTTCGCCCGGCGGTACGCCTCCCCGGTGCCGCAGATGGCGAAATAGTCGGCGCCCCGGGGAAACCAGATATGGCGCCCGTACTCGGTCCAGTCGGTGATCAGAACCACCCCCGGCACGGCCGCGCGCCCGGGCGATTGGCGCCGGTAGTCGTTCAGGGCATCGAACACAATGCGGTTGGACAGCGGGATGACGCTGATCACCAGGTCGGGCTTTTGCTCTTCCAGCCAGGCCGCCACCCGCCGTTGCGCCGCGCGGTGGGTCAGGCGCAGGTTCAAGATCCCCCCGGCGTAGAAGCCCAGGCAATAAAGCCCGGTCTTGCCGTCGCGGATGATCGACTCGTTATAGATCTCCTCGCCCGTGCGCCCCGTGAAGCGCTGCCACAGATCAAGATCCGCCACCAATTCCACATACGGATTGACCAGGGTCACACGGTACCCACCCGTGCCTTCAAGGATTTCCTTCAAGGCGTTGGCGGCGGCGACGTGGCCGCCTCCGGCCACCGTGTAGAAGACAACGACGTGCTTGCGATCGGTCATGAGGAAGTCCCGGGCTCGGCCGGCGGCGGCACGGCACCCGCGCGGGCGGCCGGCCTGGGACCGCGCATGGCGCTCCAATAGGAAATGATGCTGTCGGCATACCCGGGCTCGGTGGCCTTCAGGTGCGCGTGCAGGGCGGGCAGGTTGTGGTAGGGCGCGCCCGGGTACATGTGGTGCGCGGTGTGATAGCGAAAGCCGATGGGCTGGATCAGCAGGGCCAGGGGCGTTTCAACGGTGAAGCTGTCGCGCATCTGGTCCTGGCGCGACGAGGTTTCGGCATGGGCCACCAGTTCGTGTTCCAGGGGAATCCGCAACACGATGATCAGCCAAGCCCCCACCAGAACCGCGTAATAGAACAACACCCCCTCGGGGAGCAAAACGGCATAAATCCCGAAGGCAAGCAGGTACAGGCGGGATAGCCATGTTACTTCCGCTTTTCTCTTTTCGGGCAAGGGGGTGCTGATCGAGAAATTAAAAACCCGCTGCGTGAAGCGGTCCAGCCGCTCCTCAAGCGCGATGCCGCCGATACTGGCGACAACCACCTGGAACAAGGTGTAAATCGGGGTCAGGAAAGGCAGCACGACCAGCACGAAAAAGGCCAGCGCCTTGTTGCTGCGCACCAGCAGGTACTGGGGGTCGTTCCGGGTTCCGAAAATGCCCGTGGTGTGATGGATCCGGTGCGGTTCGGCGAAGCGCGCCGTGGGCACCAGGGTGACGACGCCCACGGTCAGGTGCCAGACCCAATAAAAGGTTTTCAGGCGCGCGTCGTTGGGGCGATGCGAAATCTCGTGCCCGAAGATTCCGGCCCGGGCCAGGAACGCGGCGGCCAGGGCCCAGGGAACGATCACCAGCGGCCCCGTTGTTCCCAGGCCCCAGACAAAGGCCACCAGGAAAACGAACAGGGACACGAACAGATCCCGAAAATAGATCCGGGGATCCGGCTCGAAGAACGTTCTGTCGATCATGATCAGCCCCCCTGCTTGCGTCTTCCGCTCACACCGCGGCGAAGGAGCGCGAGAACATGTCGCCGGTATGCCAGCGCCAGGCGTCGGCGATGATCGAGGTCAGGTCGCTGCGGCAGGGCGTCCACGACAAGGCGGTTTTGGCCCGCGAGGGGTCGCCGACCAGGGCGGGCGGATCCCCCGCCCGCGACTCCCGGTATTCGGTGGGCACCGGCACGCCGGCCACGGTTTCCAGGCAGCAAAGCACGTCCAGCACCGAGGCCCCCAGGCCGGTTCCCAGGTTGAAGGTGGTCGAGGCCCCGCCGTCCAGCAGGCGCTTCAAGGCCAGCACGTGGGCCTGGGCCAGATAGGACACGTGGATGAAATCGCGGATGCAAGAACCATCCGGGGTGGGGTAGTCGCGGCCGAACACCGAGAACACCCCGCGCTCCCCCAGGGCGGCCTCGATGGCCAGGGGGATAAGATGGGTTTCGTTGCGATGCGCTTCCCCGATCGCGCCCTGGGGGTCGGCGCCGGCGGCGTTGAAATAGCGCAGACTGGTCCAGCCCATGCCGGTGGCCGCGCCCACGTCGGCGATCATCCGTTCCGCCACCAGCTTGGAGCGGCCATAGGGGTTGATGGGATCGCACGGGTGGGTTTCGGGCGCGGGCGTGCTTTCCAGCACGCCGTAGGTCGCGGCGGTGCTGGAAAAAACCAAAGCCTGGATGCCCGCCTCGACCATGACATCCAGCAAGGTGAGCGTGCCGCTCACGTTCACGTCGTAGAACTCCAGGGGAGCCTTCAGGGATTCGCCAACCTCGATCCGTCCGGCGAAGTGCAGCACGGCGTCGGGCCGGTGGGTGGCGACAACGGCGCGCAGGCGGTCGCGGTCGCGAATGTCACCCTTTTCCAGCGGCCCCCACCGCACCGCCCAGGCGTGCCCGTTCGACAGGTTGTCGTAGGCCACGGGCGTCCATCCGGCTTCGGCGAGCGCCTTGCAAACGTGGCTGCCGATGTAGCCGGCTCCGCCGGTCACGAGAACGGCCCTAGCATGCATCGCACCAATCCCTGAAAAATTTCGTGGCAATCGTCGTCTGTTATGTTGCGATTCGATGAAATCCTGTTCGAAACGCGCGGCACAAACAGAAGGTTTTCACGTAAGTTTTTCGGAGTCAATGCGAACGACCGCCAATATCAGCGAGACGGGAGGAAACATCCCATGACAAGACGATAAAAATGTGACTTGCTCGCGTTTTTTGTGTTCGACACCGGAAAATCTCGGGCGAACATCAAGAGAACACCGCATACACTGCCAAATCCCCTGCCCCCACCTCCCTCGCAGGCGGTCGCGTTGTTGAGTAGACCTTGATCGAAAAAGGTTTTTCCATGCCGCTTCTTTCCGAGCCACGCCGACATGTAAACCGTTCCCCCGTTGACATTGTTGTTCTCACCACGGCGGCGCTGCCCTGGCGCACGGGGCCGGCCCTGTTTTCCTTGTGGCATGCCGGGGGCCTGGCGGCGCTGGGGTATCGGGTGGCCTATGGCGTTCCCTGGCTGGAGGCTCCATCGCAAAAACGCCTGTGGGGCGAGGTGGTGTTCTCCGATCGCAACGCGCAAGCGGACTGGCTGCGGGCCGAGGCGCGGCGCCTGGGGGCCCCACCCCTGCCCGAGATCTTCTTTTTCAACGGCGTTTTTTCGAAAACGATGTTCAGCATCTTCATCACCGGGGATGCGTTTGCCGCCGCGCCGCCCGCCCGGGCCTTCCTGGTCCAGGAGCCCGAGCATTTCGGCTGGCTGCCGGTCACCAGCCCCAAACAGCGCGTCGGCGCCGAGAAGATCGTGGGCATCGTCATGACCAACTACGGTCATTACATCCGCCGGGCGGGGCGTCCCGACCGCGCGGTCTTCGCCGCCCTGGTCGAGCGCGCCCACAAACGCCTGATGCGCCGCCATGCCGACGTGATCGTGCCCCTGTCGCCGGCCCTGGACCTGCGCGGGCTGGAAGACCTGATCGCCTGGCGGCAGGTCACCGGCGTGTTGCAACGCTTCGCCGAGGTGCCCCCGGTGACCGACGACACCCGGGGCGTTTATTTTCTCGGGCGCCTGACCTGGGACAAGGGCCTGCGCGACGTGATCGACACCGCCAAGGCCCTGGACCTGCCCATCGATGTGCATGGGGAAGGCCCGGACCAGGCGGCGATCCGCGAGGCGGCCGCCGATGCAGGGGCGCCCGTGCGCTTCCTTGGCCCCACGGCCAGCCCGTGGGAGGTGATGGAGAACTACCGCGTGTTCTTCAATCCGTCGTTTTCGGAAGTTCTGTGCTCGACCACCGCCGAGGCCCTGGTGGCCGGGCGTCAGGTTGTCGTGCCCCGCTGCCCGGCCAACCAGCCGTTTTTCGATCTGCCCAACGTGCACGTCTACGACACGCCCGAGGAAGGCCAAGCCGCCCTGCGCCATGCCCTGACGGCGGAGGTGGTGGCGCCCACGCAGGCCCGGGCCCGCTTTGACTGGGGCGCGGCCTGCCGCTCGGTCGCCGATCTGTTGCTGGGGTGAAGGGGCTCCGGGGCGCCTCCTCGCGCGCGCCCCGGACTTTTTGTTAAAGCAACCCGCTCCAAAACGCCGCGCCGCCGGCGAAGAAGTGGAGCAGCGTGACACCCGCGAGGTTGCGGTGGCGCAGGTAGACGGCGCCGAACAGCAAACCGGAAAGGATGGTCACGATCACGGCCATGAAGCCGAAATGGATGTGGAACACCCCGAACAGGGTCGAGGACAAAACAACCGACTGGATCCCCCGGCGGTCGTCGAGGAACCGCTGAAACGACGATTGCAACAGCCCGCGCGCCACCAGCTCCTGCAACACGCTGTGAAAGAAATACCCGGTCGTAGGCCCCCATTCGGCGGGTACCGGGGTGCCGGCGTGCAGACCCGTGACCCTCAGGACCCACGCGGCGGCGAAGGCCACGGCCACGATCAGCACCGACAGCCCGGCGCCTTCAACAAGGGAACGCTTCATGCCCACGGCGGTGATGCCAAGATCCCTGAGCGGAATCTTCATCCGCCAGATGATCACCGACGTGGGAATGAGGATGATCAGCAGGTAAACCCAGGCAAAAGTGGGCGTGAAGACATCGACCTTCAGGATCTGCTTCGAGATGACATCGTTGATCAGCAAACCGATGGTCATCATGCCCAGGGCATAGATGAAGAACTGCCCGAAATGCTGGCGCTCCCTGATCGCGGCCATTTCCCGTTCCACGGCGGCCACGTACTTGTCGGTTTGGGTCCGCATGCGGTTGGTGACGGCCACGGCCAGGCACCCGCGCAGGGCACCCAGAACCTGATCGCCGTTGGGCAGGGCCAGGATTTTCGCGGGATCGATTTCGGTCAGGCGGCAGTCGGTTTCGGCGCGGGCGGAAGCGGATCGGGGCTGTCCGTCCAGCAGCGCCATTTCCCCCAGGATCGCCCCGGCGGACAAGGTGGCCAGAACCCGCTCGCCCCCTTCGCTGCCGATGTCGCGAAACACGGTGATGCGGCCGCTGTCGATCAGATAAAGGGAAGTCGTCTCGTCGCCCGCCGCCATGATCAGGGCACCGGCGGGCAGCGCGTGGACCTCCACCGTCTGGCGCACCGCATCAAGGATTTCGGGCGCGAGGCCGGGAAACATCCCTTCCAGGCCGGCGGTCATGGGCGGTTCAACGCTCGCCCGATTCTTGGGGGATGTGTCGGGCGACGGGGGGACAAAAGGAGGGACAAGCGAGGAAGCAGGAGGGGGAGCAGGCAGTGCAGTCATCGGCTCTTCCTGGTCGGTTCGCGGTCATGAGGTCTGCCGGCCCAAGCCCCCCCGAAACGCAGGCCAGGCAGGAAAAAGCTCAGGCAGGAGCGGCGGGCGAAGCCCGATCGTCGTCAAGCGCCCGACCGGCCAGGTAAAAGGCGACCACCGCCGGCATCAGGGTAACATGGTATGTGGCGTAGATTCCCAGGCCGGCAATCCCCTGGAACCCGACAAGGGGCAAGGCGGACGCCCCCAGGGTGATGAGGATCCCCGCGATCATGGCCGGCGAGCCCGTGCCCCGGGGGAGAGCGGCGACGTTGAGCCCCAGCAGGAGCAAAAGGGCCACGGAGTAACAGCCGATGACGATGAAGAAGTTGTCGGACAGGAACACCAGAACGACCACCACGGCCGTGGCCACCCCCGCGAGGGTGAGCACCGCCCGGCGCACGCGCGGCCCCAGGAAGCGCACGGCGGCCACCGCGACCATCAGGAAGGCCGCGAGCGCGATCACGGCCCGGTTCACGCTCATCAGGAAGGGGTGGAACGGATGGTCGATGGGCTCCAAAAACCCGTGATCGACGGCACCGATCAGGAAGGCAACAGCGACCAGGGTCATGGTCCAGGCCCACAGTCCGGCGGCCGAGCCCCGGCGCAACCCGGGCCGGAACAACAGCCCGGCGGCGAAGGCCTGGAAACTCGCAAGGATAACATCCGTGAGCGCGGAAAGGGCGAGTTCGGACAGCATCGGAGCACCTCGGGGCGTGGGGAAAGGGGGCGCACTCACGCGGGGCGGGCTATTGTTGAGGACCTGTACGAACGAAGAGGCCCTTTCGATCGTTACGTTGATCATCACGGCTGGCGTTTTCAACGCCTCCGTGCCGGCCAGGCCGCTTCCCGTGCTTCCCCGTGGGAGACGAGGGACGGAAGGAGCCGGTTATCGCGACCGGGGCACGAGAAGGAAAATCACCTGCCGGGCGCGGTCATACGGCGCGTAACGGAAGTGCTCGGTCGCGGCCACCGTCAGGGCCAGGGACTCGAACAGGGCCGCCCACTGGTCCATGCGCAAAAAAGCGTAAGGCAGCGACACCCCATAGGGCTTGTTGCCGAGGTAATCGGCAACCGCCAGGATCCACCAGTCGAGCCGGGTTTTCCAGTCGTGATCCTTGACCAGGACCGGCCCCCGGGACACCCGCGCGGCCTCGGCCAACAGGCGTTCGGGCTCGCGCGTGTGGTGGAGCACGTCGATCAGGGTCACGAGATCGAAGGAGTCATCGTCGAAGGGCAGGTTCCGGCCGTCGAACACGCGCACGGGGATAAGGGGATCCGGCTGGGGCAGCACATCAACCCCTTCCATCCGGGCCAGCCCGCCCTCGTGCAGCAGCCGGCTGGCGATCACCCCATTCCCCGCCCCGACATCCAGCACGCTGCCCCCCGCCGGCATATACCCCCGCAACCGCCCCGGCAACCCCCGCGCCCGCGCCTGCGACACCGGCAACGTGTTCCAGAATTTGAGAAAAGCAGAGATCATGGGGGGGGCCTTATCTGGGGGGGCAAGGGACGCGGAGGTGCCGCCGATCAGGAGGGCGCCGAAAACCCGGCCCCCCCCAAAAGACGGCGCAAACGTTCCACGCGCGGGTCCCGGGCCAGGGAGGGGGCCGCCGTCGTGATCCGGTCGAGACAGGCGGCAATATCCCGGGCAACCCAACGTCCCTCGGGCTGAAGCAAGCATGTATCGCCGACAATGGCATCAAAAAGCGAAAGGACTGCCTCGGGATAGGTAGCGCAGGGATCGATCTCGCCGCTTTTGCGACGTGCAAAACAGTAAAACAGGCGGGTCCGTCCATCAAACGGGCCCAGCAGCTTGCGCGTTCGCATCAACGCGATGGCGTCGGGAAACTCGGATTGCGCGGCCAGGGCCAAGTTCACCAACTCAGAAACGCTCTCATTCGTGCGCTGCCCGGTCGTTGAAGGCCACTTGTTTTCGATAATCGGGCGAATCGTGGTCGCCCACTGCGCCGGCGCCTTGTCCCCCGCCCGTTTCAGCCGTTCGGTCAATTGAGAGGCCATCTGGGCAAGATCCTGCCCCGTCGCGCCTTTCATGACCTGGCCGACTTCCCCCGCCGTGAAAAGATCCGGGGCCTCCGCCAGTGTTTCGGCAAACAGGTCATTCCAGGCATTCCTGGTCTCCCAATCCTCGATGCGGCCGGCGACGGACAGGAAGGCGTCGTGCAGGGCAACCATCAAGAAGCGATCAAGCCGTTTCGCCCAACAGAAACCTTGCCACAGCCCCGGGGCTTCCGGGTGATCCCCGTTCATGCGGGCCATCAGGTGCTGTTGGGTCCAGGCCGGATTCCGCCGATACAGCCATAACAAGCGCGAGGCCAGGACGATCCGGCCCAGGCGATGGGTGGGTGTCTCGCCGTCAACGATCCGCTCAAGCAACGCCATCACATCGGGGGGCACGGGTCCCTCGCCCCGCAGGGCAAGATCGACCACGGCAGTAGCCAGCTCGCCCCCAGGCTCGTTGATCGCCGTGAGAAGATCCTGTTTGCCGTCGGCGGCACCGGCCACGGCGCGGGTCCACACCGTTTCCCAAAAAGCCAGAAACACACCCCGTTCCTCGCCCGCGTCCGGAATGGTTTCGGCGAAGGTCTTCAAGATCTCGCCCAACGCCCAGCACAGCCTAGCCTCGACCATCTGGGGATGAGGGGAAAACACGTCGGACAGCATGCGCAGGATTGAAAAACGTTGAGTCGCGTCCTTAATGTCGCGGAAATTCCAAATACCGCCCCACAGGAGGGAAGCCCCGTTCACGCGCTCCGCCAGCAGGGGAATCACTTGAACCGCGACATCCGGATGGTTGGCGCAAAGATCGGCTAGACGCTCCTCCGCCGCATCAGTGTTTGGTGTCTTGGCAAAGTGATCCGCCATTGCCTCGGACGAGAGATCCAGCAATGAGTCGGCTTTTTCCTCGGGGACCCCGCCATCAGAAACACTCCGAACAGGCGCATCTTGTTCAAGATCTTTGGTTTCCCATGAATTGACGAGCTCGTCCTGCTCCGCGGAAAGGGCAACGCCCCCTTCCCTCAACTTGGCCAGCCGATTTGCAGTATCCCGCAAGACGCGTTTCCTGAACTCCCGACCGGAACCGGTAAACCCTGGCCACAGTTCGCGCGTCGGCCCGCTGGTGATCGCGGCGATCAAGCGGTCCCGGGCAGCGGCGGGCAGCGCGGGGGCCCGCTGGCGGAGGTAACGTCCAAGCTCTCCTTCGTACTCGTCCCCCCAAAGCACCGCGCCGTGATTTTCCAACACCAGCCCCAGTTCCTCGTCAGCCGTCCCCGGCTGCACGGTGGCGAGGGCGTGCAACGCCATGCGGCGAAAAATCGACAGGTCTTCACCCCGGCCCAGGGCCATCCAGCGGTGAACCAACGCGGCAGCCTGAAAGGGAGCCCCCTCCCGCGCCGCCTCGAACGCTGCCAAGCATAAACGAGCGACCAAGGCAACGCCCCTTGGCGCCATCTCAATACCCGCAGAATCGTTCTGGTCCTCGCCCGCTCGAAACGCGGAACGTCTTGAATGTAACTTTATGGGCCTATTAAACGCCCGGAGCAGCCGCGCCCCTTCGGCCAGCGCCGAGGTCAACACATCGGCATTGCGGACCAAAGCGGTACTGATCTCGGGTTGGGTTCGGGCGTCCCAAATAGAGGCAAGATCATCAGCGCCCGCCTCTTCAAGCTTGATCTCCACAAGGTCGGAGAGGTGCCGGGGCTGCGAGTCCCCCGCCTGCAAATCCTTAGCGAAAAAACGTCGGAACGACTTGGAAAGCCGGGGGCGCAGCTTCACGGCCTGGGCAAGCCGGGCATCCCCATTCATGGGCCATGGCCCGGAGCCAAGGGGACGATCGCGCAAGAAAATCTCACCGCCCCCCGCATGGCGCTGAATATCAAGAACAAGGCGCCAGAATGCCGCGTAGGGCTCGGGGATTTTGTTCAACCCATTTTGTATAAAGAACGCCCACCCGGGATGAAGGATACCTTTCTTATCGATCACCCATTCAACCAGTTCTTTTTTGTCGCGATGCCTGGCCAGCCACCGCCCCAATTGAAACGTCACCGGAGACAACGGGAGTCCCACCCCGGGAACAGCCCCAGGACCGGCCAGAGGCACGGTTGGCAACCGGGGCGAGGGCAGATCAAAAAGGGAGACGGGATCCCTGCCCCCGGCAAGGGTTACTTTTGTCTTGGCAAGAGGGCTCAGCCAGGAAACATCCGGCGGTGGATCGGTGTTGGCAAACGCGGTGGCCAAGGCGCCCTGCCCCGCCGACAAAAGCCACACCAGCCGTTCACGCTCGGCCTCGTCCACCTCCTTCGAATCGTAGGGACGCTGGAAAGGAGCCAGAAGGACCGAAAAATTCCCTGCGCGCCGGGCGGTGTGGAGGGCGGCCCACTCCTGCAAGGTCTGGTGCAACTCGATAAAGTCACCCGCCCGGTTGAAGGGAAGTGGCGTCACCCCGCGCGAGGTCCATGAAGTCTCGACCGCTCGCTGATCGGCGGGCGTTCCATCGTGGTCGGCAAAAATATAGGCGTTCAGTTTTTCGCCCCGACAGCGCATGTCGGCGGCCACGCCGTCGATCAAGTAGCCCACCACCGGATCGTTCAGGCTGTAGCCGACGAACACGACCGTATAATTTTCCAGCAGGCTCAAGGCAAAACGAGCCGCCCACCCATCTTGAAGGTAGGCGCGGCTGAAATCCCCGCTGGTCAGGACAAGATCACGGCCTTCCGGATCGTTTGCCGGGTCAAGGCGGCCATGAAGATACGTCAGTCGCCGCCAGCTTTCCTTTCGCGGCATCGACAAGAAAGGCCCGGCCTGGAACGGCACCCCCGGTTCGGCTTCCTCGAACCGGAGATCGAAATTAGTGGTGACCAGCCGGTGCCCCCCACCCGGATGACTTGAGAGCGCCAGCAGTGCCTTGTGGGTGGCCAGCGCCGGATCCGTGGAATCTCCTCCCAGCAGTTCCACCGTTGCCGGACGCATGTACTCGCTTTTTGCTTCCAGAAGATGCAAGGCGCGATCATACGCCCCACGGCAAAAAGCTTCTTCTTCCGGCGTTCGCGTCGCAAACACGGGAGCAGTACCGGTAGCGGCCTGCCCCTCTGGCACCAGGGGCAGGCCGCACTTCTTGAAAATATCCTCGACCAGTTTCTTGAAATCCGGCAACCCGGTGTAGCGCGAGATTCCGGCCCCGCAAAAAAACACCACTTGGCCGTCGTCGTGGGCGGAAAGAAGCTCGGTCGGCACTCGGATGGACAGCTTCACGGCTTCATCCCTTTCCCCCGCACCGTTCCCGAACGGCCAGCCCCTTGACGCCACGAAACAGCACGAAACAGCTTGTGCTCGCGGTTTCACCAGCCTACGCCGGGTCTGAAAATCAACTCAATCTTTTCGTGAAAAACGAAAAGGCCCAAACGCAAAAAACGGCCCCGAAGGACCGTTTGGCGTCTTGACGAAGATCAAGAAGAATTGGAGCGGGTGATGAGATTCGAACTCACGACCCCAACCTTGGCAAGGTTGTGCTCTACCCCTGAGCTACACCCGCATCCGAACGGGACGCGCGCCCCATAGACCTACTTACCCTGAACGCCCCAGCCCTGCAAGAGCCAGTCCCGGCGGATTGGAGCGGGTGATGAGATTCGAACTCACGACCCCAACCTTGGCAAGGTTGTGCTCTACCCCTGAGCTACACCCGCATCCATTTCGCCGGACGATCAACCCCTTGATTCTTCAGGGAAAGTTTCCCTGTCGTCGGAGCCGCCGTCGTTCGGTGGAGGCGGATAATAGCCATGCCGGCGGCCTTTGCAAGCCCTTTTTTGGCCCTTTTACGATTTTTCTCGCCCCCCCGCCCG
>NZ_BJZO01000011.1 GCF_007992075.1 Pararhodospirillum oryzae | reverse complement strand
GGGGAAAAGGGGAGACCGCTTTTCCCGAAAATACCAGGGAGAAGGGGAGACCGCTTTTCCCGAACGGCCACGCCCACGCAAGGAAACTCGGGCTCCCTTCGCTTCCATTCAAGGCGAAGGGAGCCTGCAAGGATATTCCTCCCGACCGCCGGCCCCCTGCGCCGGCCCGGGACTCCGGGGGCCTTCCGGCTCCCGCCTTGATCCAGGAACACCGGGCCGCCGGCCCTTGCGCCGGGCCCGGCGCCGCGCCTGATTTTACCTTCCTCGCGGGGCCGCTCCGGCTTCGCCGGCCCAGCATCGCCCAAGAAGCCACGCCCGTTGCTCCTGGGGGGCTCTTCTCATGCGCGTGTCTGATCTTTGGACATCCCTTGCCGACCGGTTGTTCGCGCTGCGCGACGACGTGATGGCGCGGCCCGGCTTTCAGCGGTGGGCGGCGGATTTCCTTCTGACCCGCCCCATCGCCCACCATTACGAACGCGCCTTGTTCGATGTCGTGGCCGGTTTCGTGCACTCGCAGGTGTTGACCGCGTGCGTGCGCCTGTCGGTGTTCGATCACCTGGCGGCGGGGCCGTTGAGCGCGGCCGAGCTGGCCCGGCGCCTGGACCTGCCCTTGGATCCGGCCGGGCGGCTGTTCGATGCCGCGATGGCGCTGCGTTTGCTGCAAGCACGCGGCGGCGGGCGGATCGGCCTGGGGCCGCTGGGCGCGGCGTTGCGCGGCAATCCGGGCGCGGTCGCGATGATCGCCCATCACGACTTATTATATGCCGATCTCGCCGATCCGGTGGCCTTGCTGCGCGCCCGTCCCGAGTCGGGCAGGACGGCGCTGGGCCGGTACTGGGCCTATGCCCGGGGCGAGCGCCCCGCCGGATTGGACGACGCGCGCGTGGCGCCGTACTCGGCCTTGATGGCCGCGACCAACGCCCTGGTCAGCGCCGATGTCCTGGACGCCTTTCCCCTCAAGGGCCGTCGGTGCCTGCTCGACGTGGGCGGGGGCGAGGGGGTGTTCCTCGCCGCCGCGCTGGAGCGCGCGCCGCAATTGGAAGGCATGGTGTTCGACCTGCCGCCGGTGATCGAACGGGCCCGCGCCCGCCTGTCGGCCCAGGATCTGATGGGGCGGGTGCGCCTGGTGGGGGGGGATTTCCATGCCGATCCGCTCCCTCCGGGAGCCGACGTGATCACCCTGGTCCGGGTGATCCACGACCACGAGGACGCGGCCGTGCTCGCCTTGCTGCGCGCCTGCCGGGCGGCCCTGGCCGAGGGCGGCACGCTGCTGGTGGCTGAACCGATGGCGGGCGCGCCAGGCGCCGAGTCGGCCGATTCGGTCGCGGCCTATTTCCTGATGTACCTCCTGGCCATGGGCAGCGGCCGGCCGCGCCACCCCGAGGACCTGATGGCCCTGCTGCGCGAGGCCGGCTTTGCCCGGGTGCGCAAACTCCCGGCGCGCAGGCCGCTCCTGGTCCAGACTATAGCCGCAACGCCTTGAAGGGTATTGCCCCGACCCGTGCAGGCGGCGCTTGACACGCCTTGCAGGGCGGTTACGATGGCCCCCTCGTTTCGACCGGTAACGAACATTCCGGAGAGAGGACAGCAGGCTTGCCCATGGACACCCTCGCCGTCGTCATGGAAAAACCACAATCGCTTGCCTTGCGTCGGCTGGCCTTGACGCCCCCCGGCGACGCCGATGTGGTGGTGGCGGTGGAGTGGTCGGGGATCAGCACCGGCACCGAGCGCCTGCTGTGGAGCGGGCGCATGCCCGCGTTCCCGGGCATGGGCTACCCGCTGGTGCCCGGCTACGAGTCGGTGGGGCGGATCATCGAGGCCGGGCCGGCCTCGGGCCGCCAGGTGGGCGAGCGCGTGTTCGTGCCCGGCGCCACCTGCTACGGCGAGGTGCGCGGTCTGTTCGGCGGCGCCGCCGCCCGGGTGGTTCTGCCCGGGGCGCGGGTGGTGCCCCTGCCCGAGGGCATGGAGGAAACCGGCGCCCTGTTCGCGCTGGCCGCCACGGCGCACCACGCGGTGGTCCTGCCCGGAGTCCCGTTGCCCGAGCTGATCATCGGTCATGGCGTGCTGGGGCGCCTGGTGGCGCGGATCACGGTGGCGTTGGGCGGCAAGCCGGTGGTGTGGGAAAAGAACCCGATCCGCCAGGATGCCGGTGCCGGCTATGCCGTGATCGATCCCGCCGCCGACACGCACACCGCCTACAAGGTGATCTGCGACGTCAGCGGGGCCGCCGATCTGCTCGACACCCTGATTGCCCGCCTCGCGCCGCAAGGCGACGTGGTGCTGGCCGGCTTCTACGAAGCCCCCTTGAGTTTTTCATTCCCGCCGGCCTTCATGCGCGAGGCCCGGTTGCGCGTGGCCGCCCAATGGAAGCCGGCGGACGTGGCCGGGGTGACGGCGCTGCTGGCCAAGGGCGCCTTGTCCCTTGAAGGGCTGATTACCCACCACGGCACCCCCGAGAACGCCGACGCGGCCTATCGTACCGCCTTTAGCGATCCGTCGTGCCTGAAGATGATTCTTGATTGGAGAGCCGTGTCATGATGGGCCTGCCCCTTTCCCCGTCCCTGGGTCCCGTGGCCGACACGGGGGAGCACTCGAACGCCGCTGGGGGCGGCAAGTCCGAGACGCAGATCATCGCCATCTACGGCAAGGGCGGCATCGGCAAGAGTTTCACGCTGTCCAATCTCTCCTACATGATGGCCCAGCAGGGCAAGCGGGTGCTGCTGATTGGCTGCGATCCGAAGAGTGACACCACCTCCTTGCTGTTCGCCGGCCGGGCGTGTCCGACCATCATCGAAACGGCCGCCAAGCGGCGGCTGGCTGGAGAGGATGTAAGGATCGAGGATATCTGTTTCAAGCGTGATGGCGTGTTTGCCATGGAGCTGGGCGGTCCCGAGGTGGGGCGCGGCTGCGGCGGGCGTGGCATCATCCATGGCTTCGAGATCCTCGAAAAGCTGGGCTTCCACGAGTGGGGCTTTGACTACATCCTGCTCGACTTCCTGGGCGACGTGGTGTGTGGCGGCTTCGGGCTCCCCATCGCCCGCGACCTGTGCCAGAAAGTGATCGTGGTCGGATCCAACGACCTGCAGTCGCTCTACGTGGTCAACAATGTGTGCTCGGCGGTGGAATACTTCCGGCGCCTGGGCGGGTCGGTTGGCGTTGCCGGCATGGTGATCAACAAGGACGACGGCACCGGCGAGGCGCAGGCCTTCGCGGCCCAGGCCGGGGTGCCGATCCTGGCCACCATTCCGGCCGAGGAAGACATCCGGCGCAAGAGCGCGGCCTACGAGATCGTGGCGCGGCCGGGCGGGCCGTGGGCGCCCCTGTTCGAGGGGCTGGCCCAAAACGTGGCGACGGCGCCGCCCATCCACCCGCGCGCGCTCACGCAAGACGAACTGCTGGGCCTGTTCAAAAGCGAGGACGTGGGCCGCGACGTGGTGCTTCAGCCGGCGAGCATGGAAGACATGTGCGGCGGTCCGATCGTCGCCCGTCCCTCCCTTGAAATCGTGTACGAGACGCCCTGACCGTGTCATCCGATCCCGTTGCCAGCAAGGACGCCCCTTCGATGCCTCCTCTCGACCGCTCCGATCCCACCTCTCCGACGTCGGGCAACGCCCAGGCGGCCGGGGGCTGTTCGGTGGGCTTCCCGGTGCCCGAGGGGCCGCACGGGCGCGCGCCCACCATGTGCCCCGCCTTCGGGGCGCTGCGCGTGGGCCTGCGCATGCGTCGCACCGCCTCGGTGCTGTGCGGGTCGGCCTGCTGCGTCTATGGCCTGAGCTTCACGTCTCATTTCTATGGGGCGCGCCGCACCATCGGATACGTGCCGTTCACGTCGGAAACCCTGGTCACCGGCAAGCTGTTCGAGGACCTGCGCGAGGCGGTGCACGAGCTGGCCGATCCCGGGCGCTACGACGCCCTGGTGGTCACGAACCTGTGCGTGCCGTCGGCCGCCGGCGTGCCCTTGCGCCTGCTGCCGCGCAACATCAACGGGGTGCGCATCATCGCCCTGGATGTTCCCGGCTTCGGGGTGGGAACGCACGCCGAGGCGAAGGACCGGCTGGCCGGGGCCATGCTGCGCTACGCGCGCTCGGAAGCCGAGATGGGACCGGTGATGGCGCCGCGAGGCGGCCCCTCCGACAAGCCCACCGTGACCTTGATGGGCGAAATGTTCCCGGCCGATCCCATGACCATCGGGGCCATGCTGGCGCCCATGGGGCTGGCCGTGGGGCCCGTGGTGCCGACCCGCGAATGGCGCGAGCTGTACGCCGCCTTGGACTGTGCCGTGGCGGCGGCCATTCACCCCTTCTACGTCGAGTCGATTCGCGAGTTCCAGCATGCCGGGCGTCCGGTGATCGGCTCGGCCCCCGTGGGCTACGACGGCACGGCCGCGTGGCTGGCGGCGGTGGGCAAGGCATGCGGGATCGCGCCCGATTACGTGGCGGCGGCGCAAAACGCCATCCTGCCCGGCGTGAAGGCGGCGCTGGCCAAGGCCCCGATTCGAGGGCGGATTACCCTGTCGGGCTATGAGGGTTCCGAGCTGCTGGTGGCGCGCCTGCTGATCGAAAGCGGGGCCGAGATCCCGTATGTCAGCACGGCCCTGCCGCGCACCCCGTGGTCGGACGAGGATCGGATCTGGCTGGAGGAACGGGGCGTCACGGTTGCATTTCGGGCGCCACTGGAGCAAGATATCGGCGCTGTTGAAGCGTTCCAACCCGATCTCGCGGTGGGGACCACCCCCGTGGTCCAGGCGGCCAAGGAACGCGCCATTCCGGCGCTGTATTTCACCAACCTGATCTCCGCGCGTCCTCTCATGGGGCCGGCTGGCGCGGGCTCATTGGCCCAGGTGGTAAATGCTGCGATCGCGAATAAAGGCCGTTTTGAGGCAATGAAGAGCTTTTTTTCTGGCGTTGGGTCCGGGGATGTGGCAGGTGTGTGGAGCGAGGCGCCCCGGTGCCGGTCCGGCCAGAAGGAGGCGTCGTGATGTTGGTCCTGGATTTGGATCGAGCCGGCGGATATTGGGGGGCCGTATACGTGTTCACGGCGGTGAAAGGGCTTCAGGTCATTATTGACGGCCCGGTCGGCTGTGAGAACCTGCCGGTGACGGCGGTTCTGCACTACACCGACGCACTGCCTCCGCATGAGCTGCCGGTGGTGGTCACCGGTCTGGGCGAGGAAGAACTGGGGCGGACTGGGACCGAAGGCGCGATGAAGCAGGCCCACAAGGTTCTGGATCCCAAGAAGCCCGCCGTGGTGGTCACGGGCTCGATCGCCGAAATGATCGGCGGCGGCGTGACCCCGGCCGGCACCGGCATCCAGCGCTTCCTGCCGCGCACCATCGACGAAGACCAGTGGGAAAGCGCCGATCGCGCCCTGACGTGGCTGTGGGCCCAGTACGGGGCGACCAAGGCCGGCAAGCGCGCCGCGCGCCCGGCTGGCGACCGTCCCCGGGTCAACCTGATCGGCGCCACCTACGGGGTGTTCAATTCCTGGTCCGATATCGCCGAGATCCGCCGCCTGATCGAGGGGATCGGGGCCGAGGTGAACCTGGTGTTCCCCATGGGCTGCCCGCTGGACGCCATCCCGACCCTGGCCGACGCCGACGCGAGCGTGTGCCTGTACCGGGAGTTCGGCGCCGCGGTGTGCGAGGCGATCGGCAAGCCCTGGCTGCGCGCCCCGATCGGGATCGACGCCACGACCCGCTTCCTGCGCGCCCTGGGCGCCGAGCTGGGTCTGGATCCCGAACCGTTCATCGAGCGCGAGAAGCACACCACCTTGAAGCCGGTGTGGGATCTGTGGCGCTCGGTGACGCAGGATTTCTTCGGAACCGCCAGCTTTGGCGTGGTGGCCTCCGATACCTACGCGCGCGGGCTGAAGCAGTTCCTGGGCGAGGAAATGGGCATGCCGTGCACCTTCGCGGTGTCGCGCCTGGCCGGCGGCAAGACCGACAACGACGCCGTGCGCAAGGCCGTGCAGACCCAGACGCCGCTGGTGCTGTTTGGCAGCTACAACGAGCGCATGTACCTGGCCGAGACGGGCGGGCGCGCGGTGTACATCCCGGCGTCGTTCCCGGGCGCCGTGGTGCGCCGGCACACGGGAACGCCGTTCATGGGCTACGCCGGGGCGACCTACCTGGTTCAGGAAGTGTGCAACGCCCTGTTTGATGCCTTGTTTTCCATTCTTCCCCTGGGCTCGGATCTCGACCGGGTGGACGCGACCCCGTCGCGCCTGCATCGGGAACTGCCCTGGGATGACGAAGCGCGGGCCGCGCTTGACCGACTGGTCGAGGCCGAGCCCGTGCTGGTACGGATTTCGGCCGCGAAGCGGCTCCGCGACGCGGCGGAGCAGGCGGCGCGCGATGCCGGGGAATCCCGTGTGACCGCCGATCGGGTGGTCCGGGCCCTTGGCGCCGGCGAGGGGAGGGCGGTTCATTGAACCGGCTGTTCCCGACGCGGCCTTTGACTTTCGTTACCCCCCCTTCCGCAAGGAAGGGAAGGGTGCCGGAACCGGTGGTTCGTCCGTGGCCGTTGGACGAACGGTCCGTCGGATCTGGAGCAATCCAGGACGGCGGCATCGGATACGCCGCTTGGCGTATAGCGGCCTAAGTGGGCTAGTATCAGGAGGTAAACACATGGTTGATAATGCTACGCTGAACGAAGAAGAGGCCAAGGAGTTCCACAACACGTTCACGAGCAGCGCGACCGGCTTCGTTGCCGTCGCCGTCGTTGCTCACGTCCTCGCTTGGATGTGGCGTCCCTGGATCCCCGGCCCGGAAGGCTATGCCTCGCTGGACCTCGTGAACCAGACCCTGACGTTCCTGTCGTAAGAGGAGGACTGAGATATGTGGCGTATTTGGCTGCTTTTTGATCCGCGTCGTGCCCTGGTCGGTCTCTTCGCGTTCCTGACCGTTCTCGCTCTGCTGATTCACTTCCTGTGCCTCAGCGCCGAGCGGTTCAACTGGCTCGAAGGCAACCCGGTGAAGGCTGCGGCGGTCTCCCTGACCTCCATGCTGTCGTAACGGGTCGTTTTCGCTAGTCAGTAGCGTCGCGTGCCGACGGCAGCGGGCGGAACCTGGGTCTTCCAGGCCGCCCGCTGCCGACCACTCGGCGGGGCGGCGGTCGTTCAAAAGACTCCCGACCGGAGGGCCCATAAATGGCCATGCTCAGTTTTGAAAGAAAGTACCGTGTCCGCGGCGGGACGCTGGTGGGAGGAGATCTGTTTGACTTCTGGGTGGGGCCGTTTTACGTCGGCTTCTTCGGAGTCACCACGTTTCTCTTCGCTACTCTCGGCACCGCCCTGATTTTGTTGGGGGCGGCTCTGGGGCCGACGTGGAATCCCCTGCGAATCAGCATTGCTCCGCCCGATCTGTCCTACGGTCTGGGCCTCGCGCCCATGATGGAGGGCGGTCTGTGGCAGGTGATCACGGTGTGCGCCTTGGGGGCTTTTGTGTCCTGGGCGCTGCGGCAGGTCGAGATTGCCCGCAAGCTCGGCATGGGGCTGCACATTCCTTTCGCCTTCTCGTTTGCCGTCTTTGCGTATGTGACCTTGGTGGTGATCCGTCCGATCCTGCTGGGGGCGTGGGGCCATGGCTTCCCCTATGGCATTCTGAGCCACCTGGACTGGGTGTCGAACATCGGCTACCAGTTCCTGCACTTCCACTACAATCCCGCGCACATGATCGCGATTACCTTCTTCTTCACGACCTGCATGGCCCTGGCGATGCACGGCTCGATCATTCTTTCGGCCTCGAATCCGCCGAAGGGTGAGAAGGTGAAGGGGTCCGAACACGAAAATACCTTCTTCCGGGACATCGTTGGTTACTCCATTGGCACGCTGGGCATTCACCGCCTTGGTGTCTTCCTGGCCATCAGCGCTGCCTTCTGGAGCGCCATGTGCATCGTGCTTAGCGGCCCGTTCTGGACCCGCGGCTGGCCGGAATGGTGGAACTGGTGGCTTCAGTTCCCGTACAGTTTCGTTGGCTAGTGGGCGAGGGGAACGACAATGGCCGAATACCAGAACATCTTTAACACCGTGCAGGTTCGCACCGAACCCCACCACGGTGTCGAGCTCCCTAAGGGAGAATTGAGCCGCCAGGGCAAGCCTGTTTTTGTCTGGCTGCTGGGCAAGATTGGTGACGCGCAGTTCGGGCCGATCCACCTGGGCGTTGCCGGCACGGTTTCCGCCGTGTGCTTCGTGATGGCGCTGCTGATCATCGGGATGAATTTCTCGGCGTCGGTGCACTACAATCCGATCGAGTTCATTCGCCTGTTCCCGTGGCTGGCCCTTGAGCCCCCCGCGCCGCAGTACGGTCTTGGCCTCGCGCCGATGAACGAAGGCGGCTGGTGGCAGATGGCCGGCTTCTTCCTGACCATGTCGCTGCTGATCTGGTGGTGGCATGTGTACAACCGGGCCCGCGCGCTGGGCCTGGGCACGCACATGGCGTGGGCCTTCGCCTCCGCCATCTTCCTGTTCCTGACCCTGGGCTTCATTCGTCCGTTGCTGCTTGGCAACTGGAGCGAGGCGGTGCCCTTCGGTATTTTCGCTCACCTCGACTGGACCGCTGCCTTCTCGCTGCGGTACGGCAACCTGTACTACAACCCGTTCCACATGCTTTCCATTGCGTTCCTGTACGGCTCCGCCGTCCTGTTCGCGATGCACGGCGCCACCATTCTGGCTGTCAGCCACCTGGGCGGCGACCGCGAAGTGGAGCAGATCACGGACCGCGGCACCGCCGCCGAGCGCGCTGCCCTGTTCTGGCGCTGGACCATGGGCTTCAACGCCACCATGGAATCCATCCACCGCTGGGCTTGGTGGTTCGCCGTCCTGACGCCGCTGACGGGTGCCATTGGCATGCTGCTGACCGGTACGGTCGTGGAAAACTGGTACCTCTGGGGCATTGACCATGGCCTGGTGCCGACCTACCCGGCGATTGCCGATCCGGTGGTCACCGATCCCGCCCTGGCCCAGTGACGAGAGGAGCTCCACGATGAGTATCTTTAAGCAAAAGGGCCCCACCCCTGTCCTGGTGTCCTACGCCGTCTGGATCCTGCTGGGCGTCGGCCTTCTCCATGTCGTCCTGTTCTGGGCGATGAACCACACCACCAGCGTGCAGGCCGGCTATCGCGGCACGGGCATGCAGACCATTACGGCGACGAACAAGCCGGCTCCGGCTCCCCTTCCCGCCGTGGTGGCGCCGGTCGAGGCTGGCAAGGATCTGGCCAAGGACGTTTACCTGAACGTCCAGGTGCTGGGGAACCTGAAGACGGAAGAGTTCAACCGTCTGATGGAGCAGATCACCGCCTGGGTGTCGCCGAAGGAAGGCTGCTTCTACTGCCACTCCGACCAGGGCCTTGATGTCGATCAGCCCTACACCAAGGTTGTGTCGCGTCGCATGATCGAGATGACCCAGTTCATCAACGCGAACTGGACCAGCCACACCCAGCCGTCGGGCGTGACCTGCTACACCTGCCACCGTGGCAAGCCGGTCCCGGCCAACATCTGGTACACCGAGCCGGCCAACACCACCGTGGGCCTGGGCAACGACGCCGGGCAGAACAAGCCCAGCATCGGTCTGACCGCCATGCAGCGCGACGTGTTCACGCCGTTCCTGATGAACGCGAACCAGATCCGCGTGGAAGGCGTCACCAGCCTGCCCAAGAAGGGTACCGTTGGTAAGGGGCCGACCCTGCAGTCCACCGAAGCGACCTACTCGCTGATGGTGCACATCTCGAAGGCTCTGGGCGTGAACTGCACCCACTGCCACAACACCCAGTCGACCGCCGACTGGTCGCTGTCCACGCCGCAGCGCGTGACGGCCTGGCACGGTCTGAACATGATCCGGGCGATCAACACCGAGTACCTGGCGCCGCTGGCGTCGGTGATGCCGGCCAAGCGTCTGGATGGCTCGGCTCTGCTTGGTCCGACGGGCGATGCCCCGAAGGCCAACTGCGCCACCTGCCACAACGGCGAAAACAAGCCGGTTCAGGGTGTGTCGTTGGTTGAAACCTTCCCCGAGCTGAAGGGCCCCGTTGCGGCGCCCGGCAAGACGGCCGCGAAGTAAGGTTTCCTCGACCCTGTTCACTGTCGGTGACGGCGCGACTTTTGTCGCGCCGTCCCTTTTTTTTGGGCGGACCGGACAATTTTTCTGCCGGTGCAGCGTCGAAACACCCCCGGATACCCGGGCACGACACCCAGACTAACAGGAGGCTCCATGACCGAGACCGAGGCGCCGGCTCCGCAGCCGGTCGAAAGCGCCGCCGTGCGCGAGCGCAAGCAGGTTTTCCTGATTTATGGGCTGTTCATGGTCGGTTTCCCGACCGTTTTGCCCTTGCTGGTGGGGGCCGTCATGGCCTTTCGCAACATCAAGAACGCGGGCGAGATGGCGCGTTCGCATTTTGTCTATCAGATCTATACCTTCGTGGGCGTGGTCGTGCTGGGGGTGATCGGCCTCCTCTTGATGAAAATCACCATCGGCTTCCTGGTGCTGCTGTTCGCGGTGATCTGGGGCGTGACGCGGTGCGTGAAGGGGCTGACCTGGGCCACCCAGTACCGGGGCGTGGCCAATCCGACCAACTTCCGCTTCTGATTGTTTGTCTCAGGGGGCTGGAGAGCGCCGCTATCCCGCCCTCCGGGGCTTTATGTATGGGAGGGGCAGGATTCATCCGCCCCTTCCTGGCGCGTGGCAGGGCTCAGGATGTCAAGCGAGGGCACCGGGCGCGCAGGAAAGCGCCTTGGGCCCGCCAGAGAGGCCGCGAACAAAAGCCCCCGGCGCGGGACGCCGGGGGCTTTGTCATCACGAAAAAAGGCTGAGGCGCGCGTTACGCGGCCCAGGTCGAGCCTTCGACGCCGTAGTAGAAGCCATTGGCCGGATCACGCTCGCCCAGCAGGGCAAGAAGCGCTTCCTCGGCGGCCGGAGCCTCCAGGGCGCCATCAAGCAGCTTGCGATAGACGGCGGCCACGGCGCTCATGTCGAGATCCAGGGGCGACAGACGCAGGCGGCCAACGCCCATGTTCACCAGTTCCGCGATTTCAGCGATCAGGACGGTGACCGCGTGGGCCTGGGTCTGAAGGCCGTTCAACGTGAGGAAGGGCTGGCCATCCACTGTATCCACGGCCATGCCTTCGGCGTCGCGATCACAGACGTACTGACAGCCGTCCTTGGTCATGCCATAGGCCCGGGCATGGTGACAGCGCGCGGAAATGGCCAGGGGCGCCTTTCCGAACACTTCCACTTCCATGACCATGCCCAGATCGCGACCGCGCCGGATCAGCACATCCAGGGATTTGCGATCGATTTCCCAGGGCAGGCACATGGCGACGGCGCCCCGTTCCGCCAGCACTTCCAGGGTGCCGGGGTTATACACGTTGATGTGGGGGCCAACGTGATGGGGGCGTCCGACAACGCCGCGCAGGGCGCCGGCATCGTTGGCCTCGATCGTCAGCGAGGGATCCTCGACCAGATCGGCAATGGCGCGGCGCTCCGGATCGGTGGTCGCCAGGGACAAGGTCGAGTGCACCACCTTGCGCCCGGCGGCTTCCAGGGCCGTGATCGCCTCGGCCATCACGGCGCCGTTGATCGCCTGCCGCTTGGCACAGATTGTTTCGCCCATGTAGACCATGTCGAAGGTCGGATCGGCGGCGATGCCTTCATAAAACGAGGCCCGCCGGGCCGCCGTCCAGTTGTAGGTCAGCGGTCCCAGCGCGATCTCTACGCGGTCCATCGGGTATTCTCCTTGTCCATCGTCGGGGAGGGCCGCGTTAGCGCCAGTCACGGCGGTAGGCGCCTTCGGTGCGTCCCTGGCCTTCCATCAACTGCCGCGTGGCCGGATCGGCCAGGCGGGAATCGCTGTCGATGGCGGCCCGCAGCGAGCGGACGACCTGGGCGACGTAGGCCTTGCCGCGCTGACGTCCTTCGACCTTCAGCGCCTTGACCCCGGCCGCCTTGAGCTCGGGCAGGATGGTGGTGGCGTCGAGGCTGGTGGGATCCTCGAACAGGTGGCCGGTGCGGGCGGACGATGCGAAGCGGCCCTTGCACAGCGTGGGATAGCCGGCCGACTCGCCCGCGTCGAACCGGTTGATGGTGAAGGCGCCCAGGCGGGAGACCATCACGTCGCCTTCCTGTTCGTAGCGCACATGGCTGGCGGGCGAGCACACGCCGTCCTTGTTCGGCGAAAGGCCGGTGGCATACGACGACAGGGCGCAGCGGCCTTCGGCCATCACGCACAGGCCGCCAAACACGAACACCTCGGTTTCCACGGGCGCGACCGCCCGGGTCAGGTCGGCGATTTCGGAAACCGACATGACGCGCGGCAGAACCACGCGCTTGATGCCAAAGGCTTCCTGGTAAAACTTGACCGCCTCGGGGTTGGAGGCCGAGGCCTGGACCGACAGGTGAAGGCGCAAGTTGGGGTGTTTCTTGGCCGCGTAGGCCAACAGGCCCATGTCGCACACGATCAGGCCATCCACCGCCAGGTCTGCCGCCACGTCGACCGCGCGGCGCCAGATGGCGTCATCGCGGGCATCGGGGTAGGTGTTGACGGCGATCATCGGCTTGACGCCGTGCGCGCGGCAGGTGGCGACGGCCTCGCCCGCTTCCTTCTCGGTGAAGTTCAGGCCCGGGAAGTTGCGCGCGTTGGTACGGTCGCGAAAGCCGAAATAGATGGCGTCGGCACCGGCTTCGACGGCGGCGGTGAGCGCGGCGGGCGTGCCGGCGGGGCAAACGAGTTCAATGGACGAGTCCGACGACGACGCCGGACGCAGGGGGGTGACTTCAGCCATGGGCCAGTTCCTCTCGCGAGACGACCTTGGGCCGGCGTCCGCCCGACCCGCTGGTTTCAAGGCGGGTGACCCGGGCCGACAGGCGGGCCACGTCGCCGCGCAGCGGGGCGAGCAGCAGGGATTGTGCCTTTTCCAGGTCGGATTTGGCACGTTCGTGCAGCGGCGCGAGGCGTCCCGACAGATGTTCGATCAAAGTGGCGACGGGGCCGGGCAGGTCCCGCATCAAGGCGCCCAGGTTCATGCCGGCATCCTCGATGGCGTAGCGGAACGCCATGACCAGGCCGGTATCACCTTCGATGGTCAGCGCGCGCGAAAAGAACGCACCATCGCCATCGGGACCGTTTTCGGCGGCCATCAGGTCAAGCAGCACTTCGGGAGCGGCGCTCACCACGGCGGTGCCCAGGCTGTATTCGGGGCGTTCCAGGAACACGTCGAGGCCGTCCGGGCCGCCAACGGCGATTTCCACCGAGACCGGCCAACCAATCGGACGAATGGAAAGACAGCCGGTCTGTCCGTCCAGGCGCCCGGAAAGAGGGCCGCCCCAGGCGCGGATCCAGCGGCGGAACACGGGCGCCGTGATCGCCCGCATCACGGACAGGGGGAGCGGGCGCGCAAGCTGTCCCGCAATCATCAAGGGTGTCAGACCGGACGCATCGGTCATCGGGTCGTCCTCCGTGGCTGTCGCGAAGGGGTGAAGGTAACGGTCGAATCCGACCACGGCATTGATCCAGGTTAAAAGCACGCCTGTCCCCCGGACGCAAGAGGCGACTGGGGGACGGGGTTTTTCCCGTGGGTCCGGGGAAGGGGGCCGCCCGGCGGGGAGCTTTTTCCGATCTTGCGAGGACTTGACTACCCTGGCGACGTCGCGTCAACAGCCGAAAGAGCGCGATCCGTCAACTTTTTTGGCCGCCGCTGGCCTCGGACGACAACAGGAGGGAGACACACGGCGCCCGTGCCTCCTGGGAGGGATCAAGGGGCCCGTCCGGAAAACGCCAGGCGGCGGGGGGACTTCCCCGGCTCGCCATTTCATTGATTCGGGGGTATTATCTCCAAAGGAGCCACCGGACGGGGGGGCCGGCCCGCCAAGGAGGGAAGGCCATGATGGCACTGGATCGCAGTTCGGGGACCGCCTTGTGGCGGCAGATCCAACGGATCATCGAGGGGCGGATCAGCCAGGGACTGTTCTGTCCGGGCGAACGTCTTCCGACCGAACATGAATTCGCCCTGCATTTTGGGGTTAACAGGCATACGGTTCGCCAGGCCATCGGGGGGCTGGTCGAACGGGGACTGCTGCGGGTGGAGCAGGGCCGGGGCACGTTCGTGCGCGAGCCGGTGATTGAAGTCGGCCTGTCGGGCGTGGGATTGCCCACCGATGCCGAGGCGTTCGCGGGACGGGGACGGCGCACCGAAATCGTCGGGCGTGGCGAGGAGCCGGCCTCGCGCGAGGTGGCGGCGGCCCTGGGGGGCGCCGCCGGGGCCCTCGTGGACCGGGTCGACATGGTGGGCGAGATTGATGCGCACCGGGTGCTGATGGCCACGGTGTACCTGCCCCGCGCCCGGGGTGGCCTGCTGGCCGAGGCGCTGGCGGCAACGGGCACGCTGGAGGCGGCCTTGCTCCGGATGGGCCTCGGGGCGTGCCGCGCGACCATGGGGCGTCTTCTGGCCCGGTTGCCGACCCCGGCCGAGGGGCGCGTGCTCGGGCTGGCCCGCAACCGGCCGCTTCTGGTGACCGAGGCGGGGCTGATCGACGCTTCCGGCCGTCCCGTGGCCTATCGGGTGGTCCGTTACGTGGGGGGCTGGGTGCGGGGACTCCTGGAGCCCGGCTGAACTCCGGGGGCGCCGTGCGCGGCCAGCGCCAGGAAGCGGGCGGCCTGGGCGCGGGGGGTGTAGTGGGCGAGCGCCCACGCGCGCCCGGCGGCGCCGATTTCGGGCAGCGTGTCCTGAAGGGCGCGCAGCCGGTCTATGTCGCGGTCGAGATTGGCCAGATCCAGGCCCACGTAATGGACCCAGTTCGTGGGCAGAACCGGCAAGGCGGCCCCATACAAGTCAAGGTCCAGGGTGATGGCCACGCACCCGGTCAGGAAACATTCCCACAAGCGCCAGCTGTCCCATCGCAAGATCGTGGGGGATCTTTCAAACTGCATGTTGTCGCGATAAAGGGCATCGTGGAAATACGGATTGGCGGTCATGTTATTAAACAGAAAGCCACCGTAGGCGAGGCATCCCAGTGCCCCGGCAAGCTGGTTCAGGTACTCGGCGCCGCTCACGCTGACGCCCAGGGAACTGTCCTCGACCGTCACGGCCTCGCGCAGGTGCGGCAGGAAAACAAAATCCATCATGTCGCGCACCGACTGGTTCATGGAGGGCCGGAAGGTGCGCAGGAACACCGGGCGACGGGGGCCGTCCACGGTGGCGGGAGCGTTGGCCAGCATGCGCCGGGTGATGCCAAAGGCCCAGGGGACGCGCGTGCCGGTCACGCGGACGAACCGGTTTTCGTGGGCGGTCAGAACCGGGAGATCGGAGGGGAAAAAAGTCAGGTTCACGTGGTCGGTGGCGTTGGTCAGGAACACCCCGGGATGGCCCAGGGCGCGGGCCTGATCAAACAGGGGTTGGTCCAGCGCGTGGAGCTCCCGGACCCGGTAACTGCTTTCGATGACCACCAGCGCCGCCTGGTCGAGACGTTCGGGGTGGGCTTGCAGCCGGGGCGGCGTGCCATTGGCCAACCGGCTCCAGGGGAGTTGCGCGCACCAGCAGGGAACCCCCCAACTGCCCAGGCCGTCGATCAGGGCTTCGGCGATGACCAGCGGTTCGTAGACCAGATCGAAGAACACCCCTCGACGACGGCATTCCTCCAGCAAGGCACCGGTGGGGGCGTCGAGATCGGCTTCGGCCGGGGCGGTCTGAATAACGGGAGAGGTCATGCCGGAGAGGCCTTCGCAAGCAAGCAGCGAACGGACAGGCGGGGAGGCGATCGAAGAGGTAGCCCGGGACTCAGGCCGGGTTCCCCTGGAAAACGGAAATCGTGCCCGAATCGGGCCACAGGGCGATCACGTGCCGCGCCAGGGCGTCGAGGGTTGAACGCCACCAGGATTTTTCCCGAGGGACGGCGGTCGACGGGTTCAGCGTGGCGGTGTCGTGACCCAGCAAGCGGTCCGCCTCGCGCATCAAGGCTTCCAGATCGCTTTGGGCCGAGGTCGACAGCAGGTGGTCCGGGCAGTGGGCCAGGATGCGTTCCATGCACGCGAAAACCGCGTCCAGGCGGATGGCCAGGGGATGGGTCAGCAGTCGGGAAGGCAACGGACGCAACACGTCGGAAACCGGCACCCCCATGGCCAGGCCCAGGTCGCGCTGGGCGGTCAGCCGGTCGAGGGCCAGTTCCACATCCAGGGTCAACGGCTGGTCGAAGGGCGGCAAGGTGACGGCATCGGCATCGACCAGGCGGGTTTCGATGGGGTTCCCCGTGAACGCGGCCCCGAGCATGTCGTCCAAGGTGGCCTCGAAAAAGGCGGGCAACTGGCCGGGCAGGGGCGAAGGCCGGGGCGAACGCAGTTCCGGTGTCAGGGGGCCGGTGGCCCGGCGCGAGGGCTCGGCGCGCGGGAAGGGGGGGAGGGGGCTCCCCTCGCGGACGGAAGGAGGGGGCGGCGCCATGGGGCTCTGGTCGGAATATGGCGGGGCAGGCCGGGGACGTTCGGCAAGCGAAAAACTGGACAGCGCGGTCATGGGAACCGTCCTTCTTCCATTCCCCCCACGGCGGGGGGCGCCGTGGAGAGACGTCGGGAAAGGGCGGGGCTGGGGTGCCCTCGATGACGGCCATCTTGGCGGGCAAGCTTTGAGAAGCCGTAAACAAGTCCCTAAAAGAAGGACCGCTTCCGTAATGAGGGAGCGGGCCGCGCCCGGGAGGAAAGGGCACGGCTCCCCTTGCATGGCTTGGCGCGCAACGCCAGTGTGACCAGAGCGTCTTTCTCACCACCCGTCCCTTGGGAGACCCGACCATGGACCTTGGAATGCCTCTTCCGGCCCTCGTCGCCCTGGCCACGGTGGTTCTTCTGTTCGTTGCCTTTCTGAGCGAGCGTTTTCCGCCCGATGTGGTGGCGTTGCTGGGCGTCGCCTTGATGCTGGGCACGGGGGTGCTGTCCACCGAGGAGTTTCTGGGCGTGTTTTCCAACAGCGCGCCGATCACGGTGGGGGCGATGTTCATCCTGTCGGGGGCCCTGTCGCGAACCGGAGCCATCGAGGCCTTCGGCGAGACGGTGATCGCGCTGGCCCGCGGGCGGCCGACCGTGGCGCTCGCGGTCATGGTCGCGACGGTGGTCGGCTTGTCGGCGGTGGTGAACAACACGCCGGTGGTGGTGGTCTTGATCCCCGTGGTCATCCGGCTGGCGGGCGGACTGGGGAAGGCGCCGTCGCGTTTTCTGATTCCCCTGTCCTACGCGGCGATCCTGGGGGGGACGTGCACCTTGATCGGCACGTCGACCAATGTCCTGGTGGACGGGGTGGCGCGGGCCCAGGGGCTGGCACCGTTCGGGCTGTTTGAAATCTCCGGCCTGGGGCTGGTGATGGCGTTGGTGGGGCTGTTGTACCTTGTGCTGGCCGGGCGGTATTTCCTCCCCGAGCGCCCGACCGTAAGCGCCACCTTGGGCGAGGCCGCGCCGATGCGTTTCCTCACCGAGGTCGTGATTCCCGAGGGATCCCCCCTGATCGGGCTGCCACCACGCGAGGCGGGCGTGTTCACGCGCCATGACCGTCGGTTGATCGACGTCTTGCGGGGCGATGAATCCCTGCGGCACGATCTGGGCTGCGTGACCTTGCAGGCCGGGGACCGGGTGGTGGTGAAAACACCGGCCCACGAAGTCATGTCGCTGCGCGAGGAAGGCGCTGTGGCCTTTCACGATCCCCATGCCCTGGAAACCATTGGCCGGCGGGAAACCCGGGTGGTGGAAGGCGTGGTGGCCCCCGAAAGCCCCTTGCTCGGGCGTCCGCTGCGCCTCGCGCGGCTGCGCCGGCGCTATGGGGTCTATCCGCTGGCCATGCACCGCCATGGCTCCAATCTGGGGGTTCATCTGGAATCCATGCAGATCCGCGTGGGCGACACCTTGCTTCTGGAGGGCAGCCCCGAGGATCTGAACCGGGTGTCCGAGGACCTGGGGCTGGTTAACCTCAGCGAACCGCGCCAGCGTCCCTATCGCCGCCGCAAGGCCCCCCTGGTCGCGGTGGTGCTGCTGGCGGTGGTCGGGCTGGCCGCCTTGGAGGTTTTGCCCATCGCGGCGCTGGCGGTCATCGCGGTGGCGGTGGTGATCTCGGCGGGCTGCATCGACAACGACGAGGCCTACCGGGCCATCGAATGGCGCATTCTCGTGCTGATCTTTGGCATGCTCGCCATCAGCCGGGCCCTGGAGAGCACGGGCGCCATGCGGATGGTGGTCGAGATTTTAATGAGCCTGACCGGGCACTGGCCCCCCCACGCGGTGCTGGCGCTGTTTTACCTGCTGACCTCGATTCTCACCGAACTGATTTCCAACAACGCGGTGGCGGTGCTGATGACCCCGCTGGCCATCGGGGTGGCGGCGCACATGGGGGTGGACGCGCGGCCGTTCGTGGTCGCGGTGATGTTCGCGGCCTCGGCCAGTTTCGCGACGCCGATCGGCTACCAGACCAACACCTTGGTGTACGCCGCCGGCGGATATCGCTTCTCCGATTTCCTGCGGGTGGGGGTGCCCTTGAATATTTTGCTGGGCGTGACCGCTGTTCTTCTCATTCCCCTGATGTGGCCGTTGTGAAGAAAAAAGACTTCAAGACAAGGAGGGAATCTGTCCTGGACGGGAATGGCGAAGGGCGATCTTCCAGGCGCGAGGCGATCCTTTTATAAAGGGTCGTTTCGACACCGATGCGCGATGCATTGACAAAATGCTTGTATCGTTTCGAAATGGCATCAAACGATCTGCGATCGTGGCCTGATGTTTCTCCGCCGCCGGGCTCTCGGGTTCCACCCGAAAAAAAACCGCGCGGCACGGGCCGCGCGGTGGGACAGGGGACGACGGTGGAAGGGGGATCAGCCACCGGTCCAGACGTACAGGGGACCTTCCTGTTTCTTTGCGCAGGTGCAGCCGCTCTTGGAGCAGGCCTGGGCCCGCTTTTCGATCACGCCCCGGCGGATCCAGTGGTCCATCATGGCCTCGACGGCCTCGGGCGCGGCGTCCAGGGTGCGCGACAGTTCCAAAAGCGTGGCTTCGCGGTGGTCGCGGACGGTGTTCTTGAGGCGTTGCAAGATCATGCCCGGCCCTCCCGCGCCAGGGCCGCGGGGGAAGTCCCCGCCGACCGGGTGCGCCGGCCCACCGTGGCCATCCCGGTGATGACCAGGACGACGGTGATCCCCAGCGCCAGGATCCATGCCAGGCTGCTTTCCGGATGCTGGGCGAACGTTCCGGCCTGATAGGTGATGGTGGCCACGATGTAGGCGGTGCCGGTGGTCCACGCGGTCACGAACCCGGTCCAGCCCCAGCCCAGTTCCCGGCGGATGGCGCCGAGCAC
The DNA here is from genome assembly GCF_007992075.1 of Pararhodospirillum oryzae. GTDB lineage: Bacteria > Pseudomonadota > Alphaproteobacteria > Rhodospirillales > Rhodospirillaceae > Pararhodospirillum > Pararhodospirillum oryzae. The sequence goes on along the minus strand of NZ_BJZO01000011.1, from coordinate 42,129 downwards.
GGCGACGCACGGCACGTAGAGCAGGACGAAGAGCATGTAGGACAGGGCACCCAGCGGTCCGTCGAAGCCATGGGCCAGGGCGTTCAGGGTCGGGCTGGTTTCCTCGACCCCGGGATCGGCCAGGCTTTCCAGGTCCAGCGGGTCGGCCAGCAGCGCGCCCAGTCCGGCGAAGTTCTCGGGAATGGTGGCCACGGCCTCGGCCAGGGCATCGGTCAGCGAGAAGGCGGCTTCCTCGGCGTCGGCCGGCGCGTCGGCCTCGGCCGTGGCGGTGTACAGGGCATCCAGGGTGCCGACCACGGCTTCCTTGGCGAACAGGCCGGTGACAATGCCCACCACCGCCGGCCAGTTTTCTTCCTCGACCCCCAGCGGGGTGAACAAGGGGGCGGCGGTCTTCGATACCTGGGCCAGGATCGAGGTGTCGTTGCCGGCGTGATCAAAGCGCCCGTCGGGACCCAGGGCCGACAGCACGTTGAGCACCATCACCACCAGGGCGATGACCTGGCCGGCCTTGACCACGAACACCTTGAGGCGGGTCCAGGTGTGCAGCAAGACGTCGCGCAGGCGGGGCATGCGATAGCTGGGCAGTTCCAGCATGAACGGCGACGATTCCCCGGCCAGCAGGGTCTTGCGCAAAATCACGGCCGTGAGAATGGCCACCAGCACGCCAACCAGATACAGGCCCATGACCACGTTCTGGCCCCCTTGCGGGAAGAAGGCGGCCACGAACAGGGCGTACACGGCAAGGCGCGCGCCACACGACATGAAGGGCGCCATGGCGATGGTCAGGGCCCGGTCGCGCGGGCGTTCCAGCACGCGGGTGGCCATCACCGCCGGCACGTTGCAGCCAAAGCCGACGATCAGCGGCACGATGGCCTTGCCGGGCAGGCCGATCCGGTTCATCGCCCGGTCCATCACGAAAGCGGCGCGGGCCATGTAGCCGCTGTCTTCCAGCACGGTCAGGGCCAGGTACAAGGCGCCGACCACGGGAATGAAGGTGGCCACCACCTGGATGCCGCCCCCCAGGCCGTCGGCGGCCAGCACCCGCACCCAGTCGGGAGCCCCGATCGCGGTGAGGATGGTTCCGAAGCCATCCACGAAGATGGCACCGGCGGCCAGGTCGAAGAAATCGATGAAGGCGCCACCCACGTTGATGGTGAAGGTGAACAGGGCATACATGACCAGCAAGAAGACCGGAATGCCCAGGAGGGGGTGCAAGACCACCGAGTCGATGCTGTCGGTGCGATCGACCGCGCGGCCTTCGGACGTCCGGCGCTGGGTGGTGCTGGCCAGGGTGTGGGCCAGTTCGAAGCGCGCGCCGGCAATCAGGCTGTCGGCTTCATCGCCCTCGGCCTCCTGGATCCGGGCCCGGTGATCCGAGACCAACGGCGCGATGTCGGCGGGCAGGCGGGCCAGAACGGTGTGATCGCCTTCAAGAAGGGTCAGCGCCAGCCAGCGCTGGGAGCTGCTGCACCAGGGGCCGGTTCGTTCACCCAGCTGGCTTTCAATGGCCTTGACCGCCGTTTCAACCGCGGGCGCGTGCGCGACCAGGGTTGAGGTGGCCGGGCAGGGCAGGCGTCCGAACAGGTGGGCCTTGAGTTCCGGGATCCCCTGGCCAATGGTGGCGGCCACCGGAACCACGGGACAGCCCAGGCGCTGGGAGAGGGTTTCGATATCGGTGCGCAGGCCCGCGTCCTCGGCCGCGTCGCTGAGGTTCAGGGCCACCACCACCGGCAGACCCAGTTCCAGGAGCTGCACCGTCAGGTACAAGGACTGCTCCAGGCGGGTGGCATCGACCACGTTCAAAACCAGGTCGGCGGCGCCCGATGCCAGGTAGTCGCGGGCCACCGCGTGATCCAGGCCCCCGTCGCCGTCTTGCGGCGTGAGGGAGTAAAGACCCGGCAGGTCGATGACCGCGACGCTCTGGCCATCCAGGCGGCACGACCCTTCCTTGCGATCGACGGTAACCCCCGGGAAATTGCCCACCCGTTGGGTGGCCCCGGTCAGGCGGTTGAACACCGTGCTTTTGCCCGAGTTGGGCGGCCCGATCAGGGCAATGGTCCGCTGGCGCGGATCCTGGGACGAGGTGGACGACATGGGCGCAACCTTTGGTGGTGCATTCCCGGACAGGGACTGGCGAAGGTCCTGGGTCGGGAATGGGAACGAACGGGGCCCCAAGCAGCGATCAACCGGTCAGGACGGTTGACCCGGGCGTGCCTGGGGGGGACTGAAAACCGGGCCCCGGTTCTTGCCGGGGGCGCCTTGAGGACAGGCCGCGCGGAAGGGGCGGCGTGACACAGGAAAGTCTTCCTGGTTGAAGCGCGGCGTCAAAACACTTTGCGACCTGCTTTGTCGCGCGCTTCCCGTCCGTGACGGCCCAAACGGCCGTCCCGGGCACGGGACCCATCGAAGGGAAGGGTTACGGACAGGTGGCGCGAACCATGACCTGGCGGGCCAGCAAGGCCCCGATGGCCACGGTCATGCCCCCGCGCCGTACCGCCACGCCGCCGCCGGTCAGGCGTCGGACGACGGTCAGCGTGTTGCCCACGCGGACCCCCAGGTCCCCCAGGTCGCGGGCGATTTTCCGTCCCCCCAGAATGCCGGTGACCAGGACCGGCCCGCCGCTGCCAGAATCGGCGAGGGGGCGATCCGGTGCGCCTTCACAGCCCTGGGACGCACAAGGGGAAGCGGCGGCGGTGGCGGAAGAGGGGGCCAATAGCGCGCTTTCTCCATGAAAAGCCATCTGCTTGGATCCTTCAGGGGGGGCCAGGGATTTTCGTCGGCCCGCAACAGCGAATGGTTCTTAATATCGAAACCATACGGCTATTGCGGATGATATGCAACACCAAAACCGGGCGTCCCGACCATGCCCGCGCCCGCTTGTCGGACTTCCGGGGGCGTGGCAGTGTTAAGTGCCTGTCCAGAATGGCAAGGAGGCTGAGGGAATGGGCAAGGGAACGGGGATGGTGGGCGCTGGCCTTCTGGTGGCGGTGCTGGCGGGCTGCGGGGGGGGCTCGCCGGGGGGGCCTGCTGGTCCCGGCGACGAGGCCGGCCGCGCCGCCTACCGCGCCTGCCAGCGCTATGCCGATGACCAGGCCGAACGGCGGTCGGGCGCGTTTCACGGCGCCGGCGTCGATGACATGAGCGCGGGCGATCCCCGGGCCCAGATGGCGGCCTACGAGGCGCGCCGGGCCTACGACCGGGCCCTGGGCGAGTGCCTGGACCGCCAGGGCATCGCGCACGGGCGTTCCCCCACCCAGGGCCCCGACTCGCTGGAGCGCGCCCGTGATCGCCTGCGCTGGTAGGCCCCCGCGCGGGTGGACCAAGGAGTCGGGCTGAACCCGCCCCCCGGGGACGATCGTCTGCTTGGGAAAAAGGAGGCTGTCCGGGTGCTGGCGCGGTCCCGGCCCCGGACGGTCATACCGTGGGCAGCTGGCGAAAGCCGGCGCGGTCGGGGGCCGAGGCGGGTTCGATCAGCACCGCGTCCACCCGCGCCGCCGGCGGGCCCTGGTGACAGGCCCGGATCATGGCCTCCACCTGATCGTCGGCGCCGTGGAACAGGGCCTCGACCGAGCCATCGGCCCGATTGCGCACCCATCCGTCCAGGCCCAGCTTCGTGGCCGTTTCCACGGTCCAGCCGCGATACCACACGCCTTGCACCCGGCCCAGGATGCTTGCCCGTACCGTCTTCATCGTAGCCTCGTGATTGCGGCGGTTGCGCCAAGCGCCTTCGCCCGGCACTGTAGGCCCGGGGCCGGGGCCCGATCAAGCCCGGTCCGTGGTCTGGTTTTCTGTCCTGGAAGCGCGCACGACGATGAGCCCCTTTGTCAAACTGGCCCTGGAAGCAGGGCCGCTGGTGGTGTTTTTCATCGCCAACGCCGTGGCGGGCCTGATTCCGGCTACCGCCGTGTTCGTGGGGGCCACCGTGCTCTCCTTGGGGCTGTCGTGGCTCCTGATGCGCAAGCTGCCGGTCATGCCACTGGTGGGCGGCGTGTTCGTGATTGTCTTCGGCGGCCTGACCGTGGCGCTGGACGATGATCTGTTCATCAAGATCAAGCCGACCGTGGTCAACGTGCTGTTCGCGACCCTTTTGTTCGTGGGCCTGGCCACGCGGCGTTTGTTCTTGAAGCTGGCTCTTGGCAGCGCGTTGCATCTCAGTGATGAAGGCTGGCGGCTCTTGAGCGTGCGCTGGGCCTTGTTCTTCCTGGCGCTGGCCGCCTTGAACGAAGCGATCTGGCGCACGGTTGATTCAGATCTGTGGGTGGCCTTCAAGGTTTGGGGGATCTTGCCCCTGACCGTGCTGTTCAGCCTCGCCCAGGTGCCGCTGATCAACCGCCATCAGATCCCCGAGCCGGACGCGCAAACCCCGGCTTCCGAGAGTCCACCTGGCGCGTGAACCGTTTTTTCGATCAGGACGCCTTCTTGAGGGTCACGGCGTTGCGGCAGTCGTCAGAGCCGCGCCGGCAAAGGCTGACCACGGGGTCGCGCATCAACTCCACGGCCCAGCACGCCGCCGGCGCGACCGGGCCTTCCACCGTGCGGCTTGCGCCCGGGGCGAGACCGCTTCCCTCCAGGGAGGCAAGCTGATCCTTGCCCTCGGGGTCACGGTAGTAGCCAAACGAGACCTGGAACGCATCCAGGGTTTGAGAGCCCTGGTTTTCAATCACCAGGCGCGCCACGCACGACGGTCCCGAACCGGTTTCCTGGTCGCGCAAGGGGTGGGTGGCGATGCGGATGGTGGGGCCGTCCAGGCACGCCGACAGCAGCAGGACCCCGCCCAGCAGCAATCCCGCCGCCCGGGGGCGCGGAAAGAAGCGGAAGGGAAAAGGGCTGAAGGGGGATGAGGGTGTGTGCATGTCCGCCGTCCGTCTCGGGGGCCCGCTCCGCACTTAATGCCACGGGCCGCCTTGGCCCACCAGGGCATCAATAAAAAACGGGCTTCCTGCCCCGAAGGGAAACAGCTCCCTATCTGGGGGACGCCTTGACGTCCGATGGTCCTTTCGGGGCGTTCCCTTGAGGGTCTTTTAGGGGATCGGACCCACGGACCGCAAGAACGGGACGGCGGTAAAGGAAAAGAGAAAAAAGAGGCCCGAGAGGGGCCGGGCCGCCCCTCGGGATCAGGCCCGGGCCGGATCGCTCGCGCACAAGGCGAGGAAGTGGCCGGCGGCGCGGGCATCGGCTTCCAGTACCCGGTGGCGGGCCGTGGCCTCGGCATCCTCGCCCCAGCGCTCGGCCTGGAACAGGTCGTCGATCTGGGAAATGCGAAAGGCCTCGGTCGCCTCCAGGCGCCGGTGCGCCACCGCGAGCCCCAGGATCACCGACCCGGTGATCGCGGTCAGGGCCTGGGCGACGGTCAGGGTCCAGGGATCAAGGGCCGCGAGGCTGGCCTCAAGCCGCTTGAGGGACCCGGCGGGCTGGGGGGTGGGCATCAGGCCCCGGGTGACCTCCAGGCGGATGCCCAGGGTTTCGGCGGCCCAGGCCAGCAGGGGCGGCCAGGCCGCGTCCTGGCGCGCCACCAGGTCGGGCGGCTCGGCGGCGCGATAGCACAGCAGATCGGTGTCGCCATAGCGGACCAGGGCCGCGATCACCGCCTCTTGAGCCGGCATCACCCGGTCAAGCGCGGTGTTGGCCAGCGCGGTCAGGGGCATGGTTTCGGGCTCGATGGTGTCGCCTTGGGCGCGCCATTCCCCGGCCATGGCCTCGGCCAGCGCGGGCGTGGGCGCCACCAGGGGCAGGCGGGTGGGCGTGCGCACCGGCTTGCCATCCAGGCGCAGCCCGAACCCGGTTTCCTCGGGGGCCACGGCGACCGTTTTGTAGAACCGCCGGCGCAAGGTGGCCGAAAGCGGCTTGTCCACCTGGCGCGAAGGCGGCGTGACCGGGCGGGGCGCGTCGGCGGGCAGGGAAGAAGAAGAATCGCTCATCGGCACGGATCCATCGGGCAAGGCAGGCAAAAACACGTCACGGGGTGGGCGGGGACGCCGGTCCCAGGCCCAGGCGTTCGCTCAGGAAGGCCGTGGCCTCGGCGAAGGTGCGCGCGACGCCCTGGGCGCCGGCGGCCATCAGGGCCTCGGGGGCGTGGCTGCCCCAGGTCACTCCCAGCGCGGCCACGCGGGCGCGGCCAGCCATTTCCATGTCGAAGGTGGTATCGCCCACCATCACCGTCTGGCCGGGATCGGCGCCCACGCTGGCCATCGCGTCCAGGATCATCCACGGATCGGGCTTGCCCGGGCCGTCGTCGGCGGTGCGCACGGCCACGAAACGCTGGGTCAGCCCGTGACGCTCCAGGAAGGCCACGGCGCCCCGACGCGACTTGCCGGTGGCGAGCGCCAGCAAGACGCCCTGGGCCTCCAGGCGGTCCAGGGCCTCCCGCGCCCCCGCGAACAGGGGCTCGGAGAAATCAGGCCGGTTGCGCCGGCTGAAGAACGCCTCGCGGTAGGCCACGCCCAGGCGGGCCAGCGTATCGGCTTCCGCCTGGGGAACCAGGATGGCCAGGGTTTCGTCCAGCGACAGACCGATCACCCCCCGGACCGCGTCGGGCTCGGGCAGCGGCAGGCCCGCCGCCTGGAACGCGTCGTTCATGGCGGCGATGATGTTGTGGTGGCTGTCGGCAAGGGTGCCGTCCACGTCGAACACCACCAGGGGCAAGCCGGCGTCCAGGGCGCGCATCGTTCGGGGCCTCAGGACGAGGACCGGTCGCCGCTCACCGCCTTGACCGGCGGCGCGACCCGGATGTGCAGTTCCTTCAGTTGCTTGTCGCTCACCGTGTTGGGCGCTTGCATCAGCAGGTCCTGGGCTTGCCCGTTCATCGGGAACAAGATGACCTCGCGGATATTGGGCTCGTCGGCCAGCAGCATGACAATGCGGTCGATGCCCGGGGCCGAGCCACCGTGCGGGGGCGCGCCGAACTTGAACGCGCGCAGCATGCCGCCGAACCGGGCCTCCACTTCCTCGCGCGGGTAGCCGGCGATCTCGAAGGCCTTGTACATGATGTCCGGGCGATGGTTCCGGATGGCGCCCGACGACAGCTCGATGCCGTTGCACACGATGTCGTACTGGTAGGCCTTGATGGCCAGCGGGTCCATGGTTTCCAGGGCTTCCATCTCGCCTTGGGGCATCGAGAACGGGTTGTGGCTGAATTCGATCTGCCCCGTGTCCTCGTTCAGCTCGTACATCGGGAAGTCGATGGTCCAGCAGAAGCGGAACACCCCGGTTTCGCGCAGGCCCAGGTCATCGCACAGGCGCTCGCGCACCTGCCCCGCGAACTTGGCCGCCTTCAGCATCTTGTCGCAGGCGAAGAACACGGCGTCGCCGGCCTTCAGGTTCATTTGGGCACGGATGGCTTCCACCCGGTCGGCTTGCAGGTTCTTGGCGATCGGGCCCTTGGGACCGGCTTCCTCGAACACCACGTAGCCCAACCCGCCGGCGCCGCTTTCGCGGGCCCATTCGTTCAGCTTGTCGTACCAGCCGCGCGGCCGGCCGGCGGCGCCCGGCGCCGGAATGGCGCGGACCACGGCCCCGGCCTCGATCTGGCGCGCGAACAGGCCAAAGCCGCCGCCGGCGAAGGCCTCGGTCACGTCGGCGATGCGCAACGGATTGCGCAGGTCGGGCTTGTCGGAGCCAAACTCCAGCATGGCCTGGTCGTAGGGGATGCGCGGGAACGGCGGCGGCGTGACCTCGCGGCCCTGGCCGAACTCCTCGAACACCCCGGCCAGCACCGGCTCGATGGCCGCGAACACGTCTTCCTGGGTGACGAAGCTCATCTCGAAATCAAGCTGATAGAACTCGCCGGGGCTGCGGTCGGCCCGGCTGTCCTCGTCGCGGAAGCACGGCGCGACCTGGAAGTAACGGTCAAAGCCGCTGACCATCAGCAGCTGCTTGAACTGCTGCGGCGCCTGCGGCAGGGCGTAGAACTTGCCCGGGTGCAGGCGCGACGGCACCAGGAAGTCGCGGGCACCCTCGGGGCTCGACGCGGTCAGGATCGGCGTCTGGTACTCCAGGAAGCCCTGATCGGTCATGCGCCGGCGCAGGCTGGAAATCACCTTGCTGCGCAACACCATGTTGGCGTGCACCTTTTCGCGGCGCAGATCCAGGAATCGATAGGTGAGGCGCATGTCCTCGGGGAATTCCTGATCCCCGGCCACGAGGATGGGCAGGACCTCGGCGGTCGACTGCACCTCGACGGCGCGCGCGCGCACTTCAACCGCGCCGGTGGCCAAGGTGGGATTCACGGTTTCCGGCGTGCGCGCCACCACCTCGCCGGTGACGGTCAGCACGCTTTCAACACGCGCGGATTCCAGGGTCGGGAACACGGGGTCGGCGCTGTCGCAGACCACCTGGGTGATGCCGTAATGGTCGCGCAGGTCGATGAACAGCAAGCCGCCATGATCGCGCTTGCGGTGAACCCAGCCGGACAGGCGCACGGTCTCGCCCACCAGGGCGGGAGAAGCCTGGGCGCAGGTATGGGTGCGATAACGGTGCATGGCCGGGATCCCTGAAAAAACGCGAGAGTCTATGGAAAGAGGGTTGGGGCGGGAGGGGACACCCTCGTCCGTGGTTTGTCAAGTCACCCTGCCGCGAAAGGCCTTCCCAAGGAGGGCCACGACGGGCACGGCGCGGGGCGCGTCCGGGAGCGGCGACGCCTCTTGCCCCGCGCGTCAAGGAGAGCTATACGAATGCGTCATGTCCTTGATTTCCAGCACCGAAGATCTCACCGCCCTGTGTGACCGCCTGTCCCGGGAACGCTATGTGACCGTGGACACCGAGTTCATGCGCGAGAAAACCTACTGGCCCAAGCTGTGCCTGATTCAGGTCGGCGGGGAACAGGAGTCGGCGTGCATCGATCCCTTGGCGCCAGGGTTGAGCCTGGAGCCGTTGTTCACCTTGATGGACGACGAGCGCGTCTTGAAGGTGTTCCACGCCGCCCGCCAGGATCTGGAAATTTTCCTGCACGAATCCGGCCGCCTGCCGCGCCCCCTGTTCGATACCCAGGTGGCGGCCATGGTGTGCGGCTACGGGGATTCCGTGGGCTACGAAACCCTGGTCAGCAGCCTGACCCGGGCGCGCATCGACAAGTCCATGCGCTTCACCGACTGGTCGCGTCGCCCGCTGAACGCGCGCCAGGTCGAATACGCCCTGGGCGACGTCATCCATTTGCGCGCCGTTTTCGAAAAGCTGGAAGCGCAGCTGGCTTCCAGCGGTCGCGCCGGCTGGCTGGACCAGGAAATGGCCATCCTGACCGACCCGGCCCAATACCGCGTGGAGCCCGAGGAAGCCTGGCTGCGCATCAAGGCCCGTTCGCGCTCGGGTCGGTTCCTGGGCCTGCTCAAGGAACTGGCGGCGTGGCGTGAACGCACGGCCCAGGAACGCGATCTGCCCCGCAACCGGGTGATCCGCGACGAGGGCCTTCTGGAAATCGCGGCCAGTGCCCCCACCTCGACCGACGCCCTGGCCCAGTTGCGCAGCGTCTCGCGGGGGCTGGCCGACGGTCCCTTGGGCCAGGGCATGCTCGAAGCCGTGGCCCGGGCCCTGGCGCTGCCCGACTCCGCGTTGCCGCGTCCGCCCCATCGTGAGGACCTGCCCCAGGGACTGGGGCCGGTGGTGGACCTGCTGCGCGTGCTTTTGAAGATGAAGTGCGAGGAAAGCGGCGTCGCCCAGAAGCTGGTGGCGACCATCGGCGATCTGGAACGCATCGCCGCCGACGACGCGGCCGAGGTGCCCGCGCTGGAAGGCTGGCGTCGCGAGCTGTTTGGCGCCGATGCCCTGCGCCTGAAGCACGGCCATCTGGCCATCGCCCTGACCCGCGACGGGCAGGGTCTGCGCGTGATTCCGCTGGAAGACTCGGAGCGCTGACGCGCGTCCCGCGAACCCGGCCCTGGATGTTTTCCCCCGGCCCGAAGGGAATCCCTTCGGGCCTTTTTGCGCATGGGCCCCGCCTTGCAAGGATCAAGGGGGGCAAGGATCAAGGGGGGCAAGGATCAAGGGGCTCAGGTCGACGTGGGGAACATGGCCCCGATGCCGGCGCCCGGATACCAGTGATTGATGGGGTCCTCGCGGAAGAACAGGAAAGTGCGGCCCGTTTCCCGGGCGTGCTCCAGCAGGCTGTCGGAGACATGGGCGTTGTCGCCCAGGACCACGGCGTGGGCCGACAGCTTCGGTTCGATCACGCGGTATTCCTCGCGTTCGTAGGTGGCCGAATGGTCGCTGTCGTTGATGAACAGGTCAATGGGGCCGTCCAGCTTCTTCAGGCTTTCCAGGCTGTCGCCGTACAGGATGGTGCCCATCTCGGCGTAGGGGCCCTGGAACAAGATGCCGGCAGCCGGGGCGATGTCGGTGCCATAGTACCGTCCCGGGAAACCTTCGGCCTGGTTGCGCATCAAGGCCGCGGCCAGGGTGATGGAGCCATGGCCGGTGTGTACCCCGGTTTCAATGACAACACGCGGCTTCAAGGCCCGGGCCACCGCGTACCAGCCCATGCGCCGGCCGGGGTGAAAGCCCTGGTCCATCGGCCCCTGGCGTCCTTTCAGAACCGTCTGGAAGTGGGTGCGCAAGGCCTGGTCGTTTTCGATTTCGTCCAGGTAGCCCTCGATCTCCGGCGCCGGGCGCCGGGTGACAAGAGCGACGAAGGCGGCCAGGTGGCGCTTGTTGCGAGGGGTGAGCGCGTAGGTGAAATTATCCCCTTCCGCCGATCCGGCGGCCCAACGAAACAGGTTGGTCAGGCGGGCGTCGTAGTAGCCAAGCGCGAATCCCAGTCGCCCCAGCAACTGGCCGGCCGTGTAGGGCAGGGGCTGAAAGTCCGTCTGCCCGTCAACCGGCTTCATGCAGGCCGTGCGCAGATGCTGGGACATCTGGCTCCACAGGATTTCGTTGACCAGGTCGGGCTGGGGGATGTCGTGAATGGACAAGGTGATCGTTTCACCCATCGGCGGGAATCCTTTGCTGCGAGGAGCGGCTATCGGGGTTCGGGGCGTGCCGGGAGGCGTGAAGCCTTCCAGGCCGGAGAGAACGCGAAAGCGAAGGGGAACGGCCGGGAGGGGATAAAAAAATCCCCCCGCCAGAGGGCGGGGGGAGGGGGCTGCCTAGTGCTGGCCCTCGGCCACGAACTGTTCCAGCCAGCGGATGTCATAGGCGCCATCGAGGAACGTGGGCGAACGCATCAGCTTGCGGTGCAGGGGCAAGGTGGTGTGGATGCCTTCGATCACGAATTCATCCAGGGCGCGGCGCAGGCGCATGAGGCATTCGTTGCGCGACGGGCCGTGCACGATCAGCTTGGCGATCATGCTGTCGTAGTGCGGCGGCACCATGACGCCCTGGTACAGGCCCGAATCGACGCGCACACCCATGCCGCCCGGCTGGTGGAAGTCGGTGACCCGGCCGGGGGAGGGCGCGAAGGTTTCCGGGTTTTCGGCGTTGACCCGGCATTCGATCGCATGGCCGTGGAAGCGGATGTCCTTTTGCGTGTAGCCCAAGGGCGCGCCGCCGGCGATGCGGATCTGTTCGCGCACCAGGTCGATGCCCGTGATCATTTCGGTCACGGGGTGTTCGACCTGCAGACGGGTGTTCATTTCGATGAAATAGAAGCCCCCGTTTTCGTACAGGAACTCCATGGTTCCGGCGTTGACGTAGCCCAGGCGCTCCACCGCGCGCCGGGCGGTTTCGCCGATGGCCTCGCGCTGTTCGTCGTTCAGCGCGGGGGAGCGGGCTTCTTCCAGGACCTTCTGGTGCTTGCGCTGCAAGGAACAGTCGCGTTCGCCCAGGTGGACCGCGCAGCCATGGGAATCACCCAGGACCTGCACCTCGATGTGGCGCGGGTTCTGGAGGTATTTTTCCATGTAGACTTCGGGGTTGCCGAAGGCGGCGGCGGCCTCGGTGCGGGCGGTGCTGAACGCCTCGCCCAGGTCGTGGGGACCGGTGGCGACCTTCATGCCGCGCCCACCGCCGCCGGCGGTGGCCTTGAACAGCACGGGGTAGCCGAACTCCTTGGCCAGCGCCAGGGCCTCGGCCTCGCTGCGCACCGCCCCTTCCGAGCCCGGCACCACGGGCAGGCCGGCCTCGACCGCCGCGCGCTTGGCGGTGATCTTGTCGCCCATCATGCGGATGAGCTGCGGCGAGGGTCCGATGAAGGTGAAGCCGTGCTCTTGCACCATTTCGGCGAAGTCGGCGTTCTCGGACAGGAAGCCATAGCCGGGGTGAATGGCATCGGCGCCGGTGATGGTCGCCGCCGAGAGCAGGGCCACCTTGTTCAGGTAGCTGTCACGGGCGGGCGGCGGGCCCAGGCACACGGATTCGTCGGCCAGGCGCACGTGCATGGCCTCGGAGTCGGCCGTGGAGTGGACGGCAACGGTCCGGATGCCCATTTCGCGGCAGGCGCGATGAATGCGCAAGGCGATTTCGCCCCGGTTGGCGATGAGGATTTTCTCGAACATGGGGGGCGGGCTTCCCTTGTCGTGAGGCTACTCGATGATGACCAGGGGCTCGCCGAATTCGACGGGCGTCGCATCGTCGACCAGGATGGAGGTCACGGTGCCCGAGCGCGGCGCGCGCACCGGGTTGAAGGTCTTCATGGCCTCGATCAGGATCAGGGTCTGGCCCTCGCTCACGTGGTCGCCCACCTGGATGAACGGCGGCGCGCCGGGTTCGCTCGCGTGGTAGACGACGCCGACCATGGGCGCCTTGACCGCGCCCGGATGGTCGTAGGGATCGACGGGGGCCTGGGCCGCGGGCTGGGCGGCCGGCGCGGCGGCGCCAGCGGGGGCGGCGGCGTAGGCCTGCACCACGGGAGCCGACTTGGCGACCCGCAGGCGCAGGCTGCCGTTGTCGAACTCGATTTCGGTCAGGCCGGTCTCGACCAGCAGGTCGGCAAGGGTGCGGATTGCCTCGCTGTCGATGGGGGTGTTCGCCATGGGGTCGGTTCTCTCCGGGATGTCAGATAGGACGGAAAACGGACGGGCGGGCGTCCGGGGGAAATCGGGCCGGGGCCACGCCACGAGGGTCAGTCGGGGGCCTGGGCCGGCGGGGTGTCCAGGGCGGCGATGGCCTGAAGCGCCAGCACGTAGCCGTGCGCGCCAAAGCCGCAAATCATGCCAAGCGCGGCCTGCGACACATACGAATGGTGCCGGAAGGCCTCGCGGCGGTGGATGTTGGATAGGTGCACCTCGATCACCGGCCGGTCGCATGCCAGGAGCGCGTCCAGGAGCGCCACGGAAGTATGCGTGTAGGCGGCGGCGTTGACGATCAAGGCGTGGGCCGAGGTCCTTGCTTCCTGCACCCAGGTCACCAGGGTGCCTTCGTCGTTGGACTGGCGGAAGTCAACGGCGTATCCCAGCCGGGCGGCCGTGCGCGCGCAGGACTGGCGGATATCATCCAAGGTCGTGGCCCCGTAGATTTCCGGCTGGCGCGTGCCCAGCAGGTTGAGGTTGGGGCCGTTCAGGATCAAGATGGGGCGATGGGTCATGGACTTCCGGTCCAGCCGGGGCCACGGGCGCGCCAGGTGGCGCGACCGGGGGGGAAAGGGAACCAAGGCCCAGAGCTATACCATGCTTGGGGCGGGGCGCAACAGCGCCCGCACACCCAAGGAGGGCACAAGCAAGGCGAGGACGGCAAGCCCCGTTGACCGCAAGGAGGGTTCGGGGGCATAGTCCGGGCGCCATCTCACCGTTGGGGTAGGGTCTTGCAGGATATCGCGATCTATAAACTGGTCCGGATCGAACAGGCGGTCGAAAGCCTGGCGCGGGCCATCGACCGCCTGGAAACGGTGGTCGTGGAGCGTGGGGGCGCGGGGGGCGCGGCCGGAGCGGGAGACCCCGCGGTGGAGGCCGAGCTGCGCCAGGAAATCGAGGAACTGCGCGCGGATTACGAAAACCTGCGGACTGTTTCCCAGGCCGTGGCCGGACGTCTTGATTCGGCCATCGGTCATGTGCAGACCGTGTTGGACACCTGAAGCAAACGCTAGTCGAGGCCCACGGCCATGCCGACCCTGCCCCTTTCCATCAACGACAAGACCTATCGCATTGCCTGCGAGGAAGGCCAGGAAGAGCATCTGGAGCGCCTGGGCCAGTACCTGGATCACCGGTGCCGGCAACTGGTGGGCTCGGTGGGCCATGTCAGCGAAACCCTGATGCTGGTCATGGTGGCCCTGCTGATCGCGGATGAGCTTTCCGACATCTCGGGCGAGCTGCACGAGCTGCGCTCGGCCCTGGGCGCCCAGGGCACCGCCGACGGGCCCAGCGCCCGCGAACAGGCCGAGGAACGCGTGGCCCAGGCCATCGAGGGACTGGCGCATCGCATCGAAGGCATTGCAGACACGCTGGATGCGTCTTAGTCTACGTGTCGCGGGCGCTGTCCGGTGCGTGAGGCAGCACACTCCCGGGGGCTATACGTATCTGAAGGGAGCTGTCCCTGTCCGGGTCCTGGCCCGGTCACACGGCACCCACGTAGTGCTCGCGGCCCATGTGGAGGTCGCACCACCCACGGCCGGTACGGCCCCGCAGCTTTTGTTTCTGGTCCCCCGTGCCCACGCGAAAGGGGGGTGATGGTCCCGGCCTCCCGTCTTCCTGGTTCCGACGAGCCGTTAAAGGCGCGCAAGGCCGCCTTGCGCCAGACGTTGCGCCTGCGCCGCCGGTCGCTAGATCCGGCCTGGGCCCGGACAGCGGCGGACGCCGCCGCCTGCGCGGTTGTTGCCCGCTTCGCTCCGCCCCCCGGCACCATCGTCGCCGGAACGGTGCCGGTGGGCAGCGAAATCGACCCCCGTCCCTTGCTTTCGGCCCTGGAGGCCCAGGGCTGCCGCGTGGCCCTGCCCGTGGTCGTGGCCCCCGACGCCCCGATGGTGTTTCGGGCCTGGACGGTTGGCGACCCCCTTGAAGACGGTGTGCTGGGCATCCCGGTGCCCGCGTCCGCGCGTCCGGTCGTGCGCCCCGACTGGATCGTGCTCCCCTTGCTGGGGTTCGACGACGAAGGGAGACGCCTGGGGCAGGGCGGCGGCTATTATGATCGTACCCTCGCCGCGCTGGCGGCCCCGGGCGGCCCGATGCCGTTCCTTCTGGGGCTCGCCTTCGCCGTTCAGCGCGTGGAGACAGTCCCGTCGGGGAGTCATGACTGGCGACTCGACGCCGTGGCCACGGAAGAGGGCGTGCGCGTTTTCGCCACCCCCTCCCAAGCCGGAAGGAACCCAGCTTCATGAATATCCTTTACTTTGGCGATGTGGTGGGACGCAGCGGCCGCGAGGCCCTGCTGGCGGCACTGCCCGATCTGAAGCAGCGCGCCCAGGCCGATCTGGTGGTGGTTTGCGGGGAAAACGCGGCCCATGGATTTGGCATCACCGTTCGCCAAAGCGAGGAATTCCTGGGCTCGGGCGTCGACGTGGTGACGACCGGCAACCATGTGTGGGACCAGCGCGAGATCCTGCCCTACATCGATCGCCAGCATCGCCTGCTGCGCCCGGCCAACCTGCCGCCCGGCACCCCCGGGGTGGGGCATGTGGTGGTGGAGGCGTCGCGCGGACGCAAGGCGCTGGTCATCCAGGTGATGGGGCGCCTGTTCATGGATGCCATCGACTGTCCGTTCCGGGCGATCGACGAGATCCTGGCCCGCCATCGCCTGGGGGTGACGGTGCATGCCATCGTGGTCGATGTCCACGCCGAGGCGACCAGCGAGAAAATGGCCCTGGGCCACCACTGCGACGGCCGGGTGTCCCTGGTGGTGGGGGGGCACTCCCACGTGCCCACCGCCGACGCCCGCGTCCTGGCGCACGGGACGGGCTACATGACCGACGCCGGCATGTGCGGGGATTACAACTCGGTGATCGGGATGATCGCGGGGCCGGCGGTGCACCGCTTCACCCGCAAGACGCCCACCGACCGCCTGGCCCCGGCCGAGGGGCCGGCCAGCGTGTGCGGCGTGCTGGTGCGCACCGACGACCGCAGCGGCCTTGCGCTTTCGTGCGAGCCGGTCCGGGTGGGGGGCGATCTGGCGCCCGCGTGGCCCGGCCCGGCCCCGGTGGCGAGCGCCGCCGACTGACGCACCGGGCGGACCGCGCCGCTCGACACCAGGAAAACCGTGCCGCCGGGAACGGGCACGGCCCCGCCGTGGCGGGGCCGGGGCGCCGGGCGGGCAGGGCGTGTTCTCCTGCCGGATGTTCCTCCCCGGGGGTGGCGTCGTTCGGTTTCGACTCCCTACCGATGGACGAAAGACGTCATTGTCCAGGATAGCGCCTAAGGTCCGTTGGGAAAAGGGCTTTCCCCACCACGGAGTTGACACGCGCTTGGCCCCGTGGCTAGACTTCGCGCCCTGGGCCGATGCCCCGAAGGGAGGATGTCACGGCCTGACCCGAGACGGATCCCCGCTCCAAGGATCGACGCCCGCCGGACCGGGAGGGACCCCAAGGGGGTGAGCCGGCTTGCGGGGAATAAGCTTTGGGGTTGATATCCCCTGGTGGCCGGCTCCATGCGCCTGCAAGGCAGGGGTGGGCCGTCTTTCCGTCTTCCCGCTCGACACCCGGGAGGCCCGCGACGGAAGGATCAAGGGAGATGGCGACGGTGCGGCCGTGGCGGCGTCTTGATCGGGCTCCGCGTGCTTGGCCGGCCCAGGACGGTGGGACACAAGTCAGGAAGCGGCGGAGTCACGGTGCAAAAACCCCTTTATACCCCCGAACAGCGCCTGCGGCGCGACCAGAGCCCCTGGACCCTGGTCCAGGGCATCCTGGCCCCCCTTCAGTTTCTCGTCTTCCTGGTCAGCCTGGGGCTGGTGCTCCACTACCTGGCGACCGGCGAGGGGCTCGCCTGGGCAACAGGGTCGATCGTGGTCAAGACCATGGTCCTGTACACCATCATGATCACCGGCTCCATTTGGGAGAAGGTGGTGTTCGGCAAGTATCTGTTCGTCGAATCGTTCTTCTGGGAAGACGTGTTCAGCATGCTGGTCCTGGCGCTGCACACGCTTTACCTGGTTGTGCTGTTCACCGGCTGGCTGGACGCGCAAGGGCAGATGTTCGTGGCGCTGGCCGCCTATGCCACGTATGTGATCAACGCCGGTCAGTTCCTGATCAAGCTGCGCGCGGCGCGCCTGCAGGCCCAGGCAGAGACGGCGGCGGGAGCTTCGTCATGACGGAGTCCATGGCCGAGGCAACCGAGGGCGCCGTCAAGACCTGCGACGGCGTCTTGCGCGAACGGGGCCAGCAAAGCGTGTTCTGCGGCCTGACCGGGGTGGTCTGGCTGCACCGCAAGATTCAAGATGCGTTTTTCCTGATCGTGGGCTCGCGGACCTGCGCCCACCTGATGCAGTCGGCGGCCGGCGTGATGATCTTCGCCGAACCGCGCTTTGGCACGGCGGTTCTGGAAGAGCGCGATCTGGCCGGCATGGCCGACGCGCACCAGGAAATCGACCGCATGGTCGGGCGCCTGCTGGAGCGTCGTCCCGACATTCGCATGCTGTTCCTGGTGGGCTCGTGCCCGTCCGAGGTGATCAAGATCGACCTGGACCGCGCCGCCCACCGCCTGAACGCCCGCCACGGCGCCACCACCCGGGTGGTGGCCTATTCGGGCAGCGGCCTGGATACCGCCTTCACCCAGGGCGAGGACACCTGTCTTGCCGCCCTGGTCCCCCACCTGCCGGCCGCGCCCGCCGACGAGGGGCGCTCGCTCCTGGTCGTGGGCTGCCTGCCCGACGTGGTCGAGGACCAGTTCGCGCGTCTGTTCCGCGACATGGGCGTGGGCCCGGTGCGTTTCCTGCCCGCGCGCGGCGCCCGCGACCTGCCGGCGGTGGGCCCCAACACGCTGGTTTTGGCCGCGCAGCCGTTCGTGGGCGACACGGTGCGCCTGCTGGAGCGCAAGGGGGCCACGCGGCTGGCCGCTCCGTTCCCGTTCGGGGCCGAGGGCACGACCTTGTGGCTGAAGGCCGCCGCCGATGCCTTCGGGGTCGATCCCCAGCGTTTCGAGGCCGTGACCGGCCCCGGTCAGGCCCGCGCCCGTCAGGCCCTGGGCCGGGTGCGCGAGTCCCTGGACGGCAAGCGCGTTTTCTTCTTCCCCGACTCCCAGCTTGAAATTCCGCTGGCGCGTTTCTTGTCGCGCGAACTGGGCATGATCCCGGTCGAGGTGGGCACGCCCTACCTGAACCGCCAGCTCGTGGAGCCCGATCTGGCCTTGTTGCCCGAGGGCGCGCTGATCAGCGAGGGCCAGGACGTGGACCGTCAGATGGACCGCTGCCTGGCGGCGAAGCCCGATCTGACGGTGTGCGGGCTCGGGCTCGCCAATCCGTTGGAGGCCCAGGGCCTGACCACCAAGTGGTCGATCGAACTGGTGTTTTCCCCGGTGCATGGCTACGACCAGGCGGGTGATCTCGCGGGCTTGTTCGCCCGTCCCCTGGCGCGGCGCGCTCTGTTGAAGGTGTGATCGCATGCAGTTGACGGTCTGGACCTACGAAGGCCCGCCCCACATGGGGGCCATCCGGGTCGCCACGGCCATGGAAGGCGTCCACTGTGTGTTGCACGCACCGGTGGGCGATACCTACGCCGATCTTTTGTTCACCATGATCGAACGCCGGGCCGGCCGCCCGGCCGTGACCTACAGCAGCTTCCAGGCCCGCGACATGGGCGGCGACAGCGGCGGCCTGTTCAAGCGCACGGTGGCCGAGGCGTATGAACGCTTCCGTCCGCAGGTGATCCTGGTCGCGCCCACCTGCACGGGCGAGTTGCTGCAAGACGATCCGGGCGGGCTGGCCCGCGCCGTCGGGCTGCCGATCCCCGTGATTCCGCTGTCGCTGCCGTCCTATCAGCGCAAGGAAAACTGGGGCGCGGCCGAAACCTTTTATGCCCTGGTGCGCGGCCTCGCCGGGCGGGGCCAGCCGGGCCCGCGTCCGCCCCGGCCCGAGGGCCAGGCGCCTTCGTGCAACATCCTGGGCCCGGTGTCGCTGGGCTTTCGTCACCGCGACGACCTGGTGGAAGTGCGCCGCCTGCTCGACCTTCTCGGGGTCACGGTCAACGTGGTGGCGCCGCTGGGCGCCAGTCCGGCCGATCTCACCCGCCTGGGCGCGGCCGATTTCAACGTGGTGCTGTACCCCGAGGTCGCCGACACGGCGGCCCGCTGGCTGGAACGCACCTTCTCGCAGCCCTCGGTGCGGGTGATGCCGATCGGCGTGGGGGCCACGCGCGATTTCGTGGCCGAGGTGGCGCGGGTGGCCGGGATCGATCCCGTGCCGGCCCTCGACGAGTCCACGCTGCGCTTGCCCTGGTACTCGCGCTCGGTGGACTCCACCTACCTGACCGGCAAGCGGGTTTTCCTGTTTGGCGACGCGAGCCACGTGATCGCCGCCGCCCGCGTGGCCCAGGACGAAATGGGCTTCAACGTGGTCGGCATGGGCACCTATTCGCGTGAGTTCGGGCGCGAGTTCCGCCAGGCGGCCGAGCAGTATGGCGTCGAGCCGCTGATCACCGACGATTACCTGGAAGTCGAGGCCCGTCTGGCCGACCTGCGCCCGGACCTGGTGCTGGGCACCCAGATGGAACGCCACGTGGCCAAGCGTCTGGGGCTGCCGTGCGCCGTGATCAGCGCCCCCGTGCACGTCCAGGATTTCCCGGCCCGTTTCGCGCCGCAAATGGGCCTGGAAGGCGCCAACGTTTTGTTCGACACCTGGGTCCATCCCCTGATGATGGGCCTGGAGGAACACCTGCTGACCATGTTCCGGGAGGACTTCGAGTTTCACGCCGAAGCCGCCCCGTCTCACCTGGGATCGGCCGCGCCCCGTTCGCTGGAGCCGGCCGACGCCGTTGTTTCGATCCAGGCCGACCCGGCCGCGACCCTCGTGGCCGCGCCGGCCGCCGGGGACGCGTCCCCTTCGTCCTCGACCTCGCCTTCGACACCCGGCGTGACCTGGGAGCCCGAGGCCGAGGCCGAACTGCGCAAGATCCCGTTCTTTGTTCGGGGGAAAGCCCGTCGCAACACAGAGCGCTTCGCGGCCGACCGTGGCCTCGCGCGCATCACCGTCGAGACGCTGTACGATGCAAAAGCCCACTTCGGAAGCTGAAACCGCCCCCCTGCGGGTGGTGATCGTCACCCTGGACGGCCATCTTGCCGGTGCCGTCCAGCGCGCGCAGCGCATTTTGCGCCAGGATGTCCCGGGGCTCGTCTTGCGCATGCACGCGGCCGTCGAGTGGTCCGAGGATCCGGCGGCCCTGGCCCGTACCAAGGCCGACATCGCCCAGGCCGATATCCTGATCGTCACCATGCTGTTCATGGAAGATCAGATCAAGGCGGTGCTCCCCGACCTGATGGCCCGCCGCGACCAGTGCTACGCCCTGGTCGGCTGCCTCGCCTCGGGCGAGATCGTCAACCTGACCAAGCTCGGGAACTTCACGTTCCAGGGCTCGGACCGGGGCCCGCTCGCCCTGCTCAAGCGCCTGCGCGGCGACAAGAACAAGGGCGACAAACCCACGGCCGGGGCCGGCGCCCAGCAGATGGCCATGCTGCGCCGCCTGCCGCGCATCTTGCGCCTGATCCCGGGCAAGGCCCAGGACCTGCGCGCGTATTTCCTCACCTTGCAGTACTGGCTGGCCGGGTCCGACGACAACCTGATCAACATGATCCGCTACCTGGTCGATCGCTACGCCGCCGGCCCGCACGCGGCCCTGCGCGGCAAGGTCAAGGCCGCCGGGCCGGTGGATTACCCCGACGTGGGCCTCTACCACCCGCGCCTGCCCGGCCGGGTGACCGATCGCCTGGACAAACTCCCCGCCCTGGATCCGGCCCTGGCCGACAAAGGCGTGAAGGGCGTGGTGGGTGTTCTGGTCATGCGCTCCTACGTGCTGGCCGGCAACACCCAGCACTACGACGCGGTGATCGCCGCCCTGGAGTCCCGGGGCTTGCGCGTGGTACCGGCCTATTCCAGCGGCCTCGACAACCGTCCGGCGGTCGAAGCCTATTTCATGCGCAACGGCCGTTCGACCGTTGATCTGATGCTGTCGCTGACCGGCTTCTCGCTGGTGGGCGGGCCGGCCTACAACGACGCCCGGGCGGCCGAGGAAACGCTGGCGGCCCTTGATGTTCCGTATATGACCACGCACGCGGTCGAATTCCAGACCCTGGCGCAGTGGGAAGAGTCGGCCCGGGGCCTGATGCCGGTGGAATCGACCATGATGGTCGCGATCCCCGAGCTGGACGGCTGCATCAACCCCATGCTGTACGGCGGGCGCGCCGACGACGGCGAGGCCTCCGACGGGCCGGGGCGCGAGATGGTGCCCCATCCCGAGCGGGTGGAGACCCTGGCCGACCGCGTGTTGCGTCTTGTCACCTTGCGCCGCACGCCGCCGGCCGAGCGCAAGGTCGCCGTGGTCCTGTTCAACTTCCCGCCCAACGCGGGCGCGACCGGCACCGCCGCCTATCTTTCGGTGTATGCGTCGCTGCTCAACACCTTGCGCGCCATGGCCCAGGCCGGCTACCAGGTTGAGGTGCCCGAGTCCGAGGACGCCTTGCGCACCCGCATCCTGGGGGGCAATGCCGCCCAGTTCGGGGCGCCCGCCAACGTGCATGCGCGCATTCGCACCGATGACCATGTGCGCCGCGAGCGCTGGCTTTCCGAGATCGAGGCGCAATGGGGCCCGGCCCCGGGCCGCGATCTGACCGACGGCGCCAGCCTGTACATTCTGGGCGCCGAGTTCGGCAACGTGTTCGTGGGCATCCAGCCGACCTTCGGGTACGAAGGCGACCCCATGCGCCTGCTGTTCGAGAAGGGCTTTTCGCCCACCCATGCCTTCTCGGCCTTCTACCGCTACCTGCGCGAGGACCTGGGCGCTCACGCCGTGGTTCACTTCGGCATGCACGGCGCCTTGGAGTTCATGCCGGGCAAGCAAAGCGGGCTCTCGGGCAAGTGCTGGCCGGAACGCCTGATCGGCGATCTGCCCAACATGTATTTGTATGCCTCGAACAACCCGTCGGAAGGCGCGCTCGCCAAGCGCCGCGCGGCGGCCACGCTGATCACCTACCTCACGCCGTCGGTGACCGAGGCCGGCTTGCACAAGGGTCTTCTGGAACTGAAGTCGTCGCTGGAGCGCTACCGCGGCCTGCCGCCGGAAGCCGATGACGAGCGCGGCCGCATGGTCGGGCTGATCCAGGCCCAGGCCGCCGACGTCAACCTGGCCGACGCCGAACCCCTGTGGGGCGACGACGCCCGCGAGCGCATTGAAAAGCTGGTGGGGCAGGTCCTGGAAGTCGAGCAGACCCTGATCCCGCATGGCCTGCATGTCATCGGCAAGCCGCCGGGGCCCGAGGAACGCACCGACCTTCTGATGGCGGTGTGCGAGGCCTCGCATGGGCAGCGGGCGCCGCGCGCGGCGATCGAGGCCCTGGTCAACGGCGAAAGCCCGGCCCGCGCCCTGGCCGCCGGTGGCCTGCCCGCCGACCACGCGCTGAAGGACGTGTTCGTGGAACTGGTGGGGATGAACACCCTGCTGGGCCAGGACCACGAACTGCCGGCCCTGATGCGGGCCCTGGATGGGCGCTACATCCATCCGGCCCCGGGCGGCGACCTGCTGCGCACCACCGCCGTGCTGCCCACCGGGCGCAACATGCATGGCTTCGATCCCTGGCGCCTGCCGTCGCGCTTCGCGGTCGAGGATGGCATGCGCCACGCGACCTTGATGCTGCAACGCCACGTGGCCGACGGCAATCCGTTGCCCGAATCGGTGGCCATGGTGCTGTGGGGCACCGACAACCTGAAGAACGAGGGCGGCCCGATCGCCCAGGCCCTGGGGCTGATGGGGGCGCGGCCGCGCTTCGATGGCTACGGGCGCCTGGCCGGGGCCGACCTGATTCCGCTGGACGTGCTGGGACGGCCGCGTATCGACGTGATCATGACCCTGTCGGGCATCTTCCGCGATCTGCTGCCCTTGCAGACCAAGCTGCTGGCGGAAGCGGCGCAGCTCGCGGCCCGGGCCGAGGAGCCCGAGGACATGAACTATGTCCGCAAGCACGCGCTCGCCTACATGAAGACCCACGGCTGCGACATGGAAACGGCCGCGCTGCGGGTGTTCAGCAACGCGGACGGCGCCTATGGCTCGAACGTCAACCAGTTGATCGACAGCGGCCGCTGGAACGACGAGGACGAACTGGCCGAGGCCTTCACCCGGCGCAAGAGCTTTGCCTACGGGACCAACGGCAAGCCCACGGCGCAAGGGGCCCTGTTCCAGACCATGCTGGCGGACGTGAATCTGGCCTACCAGAACCTGGAGTCCATGGAACTGGGCGTCACGACCATCGATCACTACTTCGATACCCTGGGGGGCATCAGCAAGGCGGTCGGACGCGCCAAGGGCGAGCAGATTCCCGTTTACATTGGGGATCAGACCAAGGGCGACGGCAAGGTGCGCACGCTGGCCGAACAGGTTGCCCTGGAAACGCGTACTCGGGTCTTGAATCCGAAATGGTACGAGGGCATGCTGGCGCACGGGTACGAGGGGGTGCGTCAGATCGAAGCCCACGTCACCAACACCATGGGGTGGTCCGCCACCACGGGGCAGGTGGCGCCTTGGGTCTATCAGCAGTTGACCCAGACTTTCCTCCTCGACGAAGAAATGCGCAAGCGGCTGGCGGCCCTCAATCCCACGGCGTCGGCCCGGGTGGCCAACCGCCTGCTGGAGGCACACGAACGCAAGTACTGGGAACCGGACGAGGCCATGCTGGAGGCGTTGCGCCGCGCCGGCGAGGAACTGGAGGACAACCTGGAAAACGTGTCGGAAGGGGTGGCCGCATGAGTCTGTGGGCTGACGCGGTGCGCGAACCGCATCGGAAGGAGTCATGAGCGTGCTTGAAACCCCTGTTGCCCCCCCCGATGGGGAAGGCAGCGTGCAGGTCCTGATGGACCCGGCGCTTGCGATCGATACCGCCAAGGTCTTTGCCGTGTACGGCAAGGGTGGCATCGGCAAGAGCACCACGTCTTCCAACCTGTCGGTGGCGTTTTCCAAGTTGGGCAAGCGGGTCATCCAGATCGGATGCGACCCCAAGCACGACTCGACCTTCACGCTGACCAAGTCCCTGATTCCCACCGTCATCGACGCGCTGGAATCGGTGAACTACCACAGCGAGGAACTGCGCCCCGAGGACTTCGTGTTCCCCGGGTACAACGGCGTGAGCTGCGTCGAGGCCGGCGGTCCCCCCGCCGGCACCGGCTGCGGTGGCTACGTGGTGGGCCAGACGGTCAAGCTGCTGAAGGAACATCACCTTCTCGACGATACCGACGTGGTGGTGTTCGACGTGCTGGGCGACGTGGTGTGCGGCGGCTTCGCCGCCCCCCTGCAGCACGCCGAGCGCGCGCTGGTCGTGGCGGCCAACGATTTCGATTCGATTTTCGCCATGAACCGGATCATCGCCGCCATTCAGGCCAAGGCCAAGAACTACGACGTGCGTCTGGGCGGCGTGATCTGCAATCGCTCGGATAACACCGACCAGATCGATAAGTTCAACGAAGCCACCGGCATGCGGACCCTGGGGCGTATTCCCGCCCTGGATGTCATCCGGCGCAGCCGGTTGAAAAAGGCCACGTTGTTCGAAATGGAACCGGATCCCGAGGTCGAGGCGGTGCAGCGTGAATACCTGCGCATCGCCGAAGCCCTGTGGGCCGGGGTGGATCCCCTTGACGCCCACGCGCTCAAGGACAGGCATATTTTCGACCTTCTGGGGTACGATTAATGACCACCGGTTCCTATGATGCCCGTCGCGGGCAGATTCAGACGTACTTCGACCGTACCGCCTCGGAGGCGTGGAAGCGCCTGACCTCGGATGCGCCGCTGGGCCGCATCCGGGCGACGGTGCGCGCCGGGCGTGATGCCATGCGCGCCACGCTGCTGTCGTGGCTGCCGGCCGACCTCACCGGCAAGCGGCTGCTGGATGCCGGCTGCGGCACCGGCCTTTTGTCGTTCGAGGCAGCGGCGCGGGGCGCCACCGTGGTCGCCATCGACGTGGCCCCCACCTTGATCGAGCACGCCAAGACCCGGGCCGCCGAGCTGCCGGGGCCGGGGTCGATCGATTTCCAGGTTGGCGACATGCTCGATCCGGCCCTGGGCCGCTTCGACTACGTGGTGGCGATGGATTCCCTGATCCATTACGAGATGGACGACACGCTCAAGGTGCTGGCCGGACTTGTTGCCCGCACCGATGGGGCGCTGGTCATCACTTTCGCGCCCCGCACGCCGCTTTTGGCCCTGATGCACTTCGTGGGTCAGTTCTTTCCGCGCACGGATCGGTCGCCGGCCATCGTGCCCCTGGAAGAAAAAGCCTTTTTTGAGCGTCTTTCCTCCGATCCGGCCTTCACGGGCTGGCGCGTCGGGCGTACCGTGCGCATCGTGAAGGGTTTTTATATTTCCCAGGCTCTGGAGTTGTGTCCGGCATGACACGCGAGACCCGGTCCCGTATTCTTGCGCAGTTGTGGGTGCGCCGTGCCCAACAGGCCGCCCGCCAGATCGATGTGGACGGCCTGAAGCAGCGCCTGGGAACCATGGTCGGGGACCGGGGGCTGGAAACCTTGGGCGACATCGGGCGCCGCTCCGACGAAACGGTGCGACGCTGGGCCGCCAAGGCGGATTCCCTGGCGCGGCGCGTGCAAAAGTCGGAACCGGGTCAGGAAAAAACGGGAACGGACGGCGTTTCCTCCACGGAGGACGCGACGTCCGGGCCGCTGCCCCTGGGCGGCGCCTCGTCGTTCGCCGACCTGGGCCGGGTGCTGGGCGACCGCCTGCAATCCCGGCTCAACGGCTGGGCGGAAAAAGCCAACGACCTGGCCGCCATCGTGCAGGGACCGGCGGCGCACGGGGGGGACATCAACGACCCCCTGATGGACAAGGTGCGCAAGGCCGGCGGCACCATGTCGGACCAGTGGCAGACCCTGGCGCCCAAGTATCTGCCGTTCGCGGACGCGGCCAGCGACGACCTGCCCTTGAACCGCCTGCTGCGCCTGTCCTTGTTCCAGATCTCGGTCGGCATGGCGATGGTGCTGCTGACCGGCACCTTGAACCGGGTCATGGTGGTTGAAATGGGCGTGCCGACGTGGCTGGTGGCCACGATGGTGTCGTTGCCCATTCTGTTCGCGCCGTTTCGCGTGCTGATCGGCTTCAAGTCCGATACCTACCGCTCGTTCCTGGGCTGGCGTCGCGTTCCCTTCATCTGGATGGGCTCGCTCGCCCAGTTTGGCGGTCTGGCCCTGATGCCGTTTGCCTTGTTCTTGCTTTCGGGCGACGGACGGGTGGTTGGCTCGGGTCTCGCGGGCTACGTGGGCGCCGCGCTTGCCTTCCTGCTGGTGGGCATTGGCCTGCATACCACCCAGACGGCGGGCCTTGCGCTGGCCACCGACCTGGCGCCCGAGAAATCACGGCCCCGGGTGGTGGCGCTGCTCTATGTCATGCTGCTGGTCGGCATGATGGGCTCAAGCGTGATGTTCGGCCTGCTGCTGGAGGACTTCACCCAGGTCAAGCTGATCCAGGTGATCCAAGGCGCCGCCGTGGTGACCATGATCTTGAACATGATCGCCCTGTGGAAGCAGGAAGTGCGCAATACCGTGCTGACCGATCCCACGGTGGCACAGCCGAGTTTCGCCGAAACCTGGGCCGCCTTTTACGAAAAAGGCCAGCCGCTGCGCCTGTTGCTGGGCCTGGGGATCGGCACTGCCGCTTTTTCGATGCAAGACGTGCTGCTGGAGCCCTACGGGGGGCAGGTCCTGGGCCTGTCGGTCAGCGGAACCACGGTGCTCACGGCCATGCTGGCCGCCGGAACCCTGGCGGGATTCGCGCTCGCGGCCAAGCTGCTGGACCGGGGCACCGATCCGATACGACTGGCGTCCGTGGGCGCGGTGATCGGAATGGCGGCGTTTGTTTGCGTTTTGATTGCCACTCCCATGTCCTCGCTGATGGTGTTTCGGGTGGGGACTGTTTTAATCGGGCTGGGGAGTGGTTTGTTCGCGGTGGGCATGCTCACCGCGGCGATGTCGCTGGCTGACGACGGGGATGCCGGCCTCGCCCTGGGTGCCTGGGGCGCGGTGCAGGCCACGGCGATGGGCGGCGGCACTTTGGTGGGCGGATTCATCCGGGACATGGTGACCGCCCTTGCCGGCTACGGGGGCCTTGGCCACTCGCCGGCGGCGTCGTATGCTGGGTACGGAGTCGTGTACCTGATTGAGATCGTGTTGCTGATTGCCACGTTGGCCGTGCTCTTCCCTCTGGCCCGTGACGGGCTGGCTGGGCGGAAGCGGTCGAGGGACCGTTTCGGGCTGACCGGATTCCCGGGCTAAGCTCAGACATCAGGAGGCCATGCTATGTTTGTTGGACAACTCGTTGGCAATTTTGACGTTGCCACTCTTGTCACTGCTGTTTTCTTCGTTTCGTTTTTCCTGGGCCTGATCGTCTATCTGCGGATGGAAGACCGCCGCGAGGGGTATCCGCTGGAAGACGACCTGTCGGGTAAGCTGGAGGCCATGGGGCCGCACGCCATGAGCCCCCCGAAGACCTTCTACATGCCGCACGGCGGCACCCGCGCCGTTCCCAATGACGCGCGCGACACCCGCGTGATCAAGGCCAAGCCGACCGCCCGTTGGGCCGGCTCGCCCCTGGAGCCGACCGGCGACCCGATGATCGACGCCGTTGGCCCCGCCGCGTTCACCGAGCGGGCGGCCACCCCGGACCTGACCTTGGAAGGCGATGCCCGCATCGTTCCGCTGTCGAAGCACAAGGACTTCTGGCTGTCGTCTTGCGACGCCGACCCGCATGGCATGCAGGTCGTGGCCGCCGATGACGTGGTCGTCGGGTCGGTTGCCGATGTGTGGATCGACAAGTCGGAATGCCTGGGCCGCTACTTCGAAGTCGCCCTGAAGGACGGCAAGCGCGTTCTGGTGCCCGTCACCCGCGCCCTGATCGTGGCCGCCACCCGCACGATCTACGTCGGTTCGGCCGACAGCGCCCACTTCGCCTCGGCTCCGACCACGGCTCGCGGCGATCAGATCACCCTGCGTGAAGAAGACCGCATCATGGGCTACTTCGCCGGCGGCATGATGTACACCAAGAAGGCTTGGTGATGGGGGAATACGACTCCGACCCTGTGCATGGCCTGCCCGAGTCTCTGCCAGAGGGTGAAACCATCCTCTGGCAGGGAGCGCCAGACTGGAAAGGTCTGGCGCGGCGGGCCTTGCATTTTTGGTTGGTGCTCCTCTACTTCGTGGGGCTTTTTGCCTGGGAGGTCCTCTCCGCCATCGCCGGTGGCACCGCGGCGGGGGATGCCGTCATGGCGTCCTCGTCGCTGATCGTGCCGGCGGCGGTGGTTCTGGGGCTGATCGGCCTTTATGCGCGGTGGCTGGCCCGATCCACCATCTACACCATTACCAACCGGAGGGTTGCCCTGCGGTTTGGCATTGCCTTGCCCCGGACCATGAACCTGCCGTTCACGGCGGTGACCAGCGCGGCCCTCAAGGTGTACGCGAATGGAACGGGGGACATCCCGTTGACGCTGACCCCCAAGGTCCGGTTGGCGTATCTGGCGCTGTGGCCCCACGCCCGTCCGTGGCGGGTGACCCGGGCGGAGCCCATGTTGCGGTGCATCCCCGATGCCGGGCGCGTTGCCGCGCTTCTGGCCGAGGCCCTGCGCTCCGCGCCTTCTCAACCCGACAGCCCCGAAGATGCGGCCGGGTAGTCGTTCCGCCGGCCGGGTGCGGCCTCCCCTGAGGGGGGGAGGATCGCCCCGGCAGGGCCGTCCGTCGGGGGACGCAAGGGGGGCGCCACCGGAGCAGACCGGGTAGACGCCCGCCCCGAAGGCCCGTCGCGCCGCCAGATGGCGGTTCGGCCACACAAAACACGGACTCAACAGAGACGAGCGCCATGGGTGATCCCTTTGAAGACAAGCCGGTTCCACGCTCCGCCCTGATCGCGGCGGCCATCGTGGTCAGCCTCACCATCCTGGTCGCGGCGTGGGCCCGTCTCAGTGGATACGATCCCGGGTCTGACTACCGCTCCGCCGTGGTCGCCACCGAGGACATGGCCTTCCGGGTTGAAAACGATGGCACGGTCGCGGTGATCGTGCCTCCCGACAACGTCGTGATGACGCGGATTCCCGCCGCGAGCAGCGGCTTTCTTCAGGGAATCCTGAAAAGCCTGGAGCGCGAGCGGCACCGCCGGGAAATCGACCTGGCGACGCCCTATCGCCTGGAGCGTCACGCCAACGGGCGTCTGGCGCTGGCCGATCCGGGCACGGGGATGAATATCGACGTAGGGTCGTTTGGTCCCACCAGTCTGGCCCTGGTCCAGGATTTGTTCCAGACGGCGCACGATCGCCGCCGCGAATAGACTTTCGCCGCCGTTGTTCCGTCCCCTGGAAGCCGGTCCCCTGGGTTAGGGGGCGGGCGGGTGGGCGGTTGTCCTTTCTCTGGTGGCCTGGTCGTCCATGTCCTTCAGCGATTTCGCCGTTCCGATTGCGTATGTTTTGTTCGTCTGGTGGTTCTCGACCGGGGCTATCATGTACCTGGATGGCCTCCCGCGCCGGACCTACGTGTGGACGTTCGCCCTGGCCACCGCCCTCCTGATCAGCGCGTTCGCCGGTATTTCCCACACGGCGGCGGTGGTTTCGGTGGGCGCGGCCTACAGCTCCTTCACCTGCGGCCTGGTGGCCTGGGGGTGGATCGAGATGATGTTCCTGTTTGGCTACATCACCGGTCCGCGCCGCACGCCGTGCCCGGACGGGTGCGTGGGCTGGCAGCGCTTTCGATTGGCAACCCTGACCATTTTATATCACGAACTGGCCATCGTCGGCACGGCGGCCATTTTGATTATTTTAAGTTGGGACAAGCCCAACAAGGTTGGTCTTTGGACTTTTGTGATTTTGTGGGGGATGCGCCTGTCCGCCAAGCTGAACGTTTTTCTGGGGGCGCGTAACCTGAGTGAAGACTTTTTGCCGCTCCACCTCGACTATCTGAAGACCTACTTTCGCAAGCGGCCGATCAACCTGCTCTTTCCGATTTCCGTGACGGCGTCGACCATGGTATTCACGGTGCTGACGCTCAAGATTTCCGATCCGGCGCTCAGCCGACCCGAGGCGATCGAGGTGACGTTTCTTGCCACCCTGACCGGCCTCGCGGTGCTGGAGCACTGGTTCCTGGTTTTGCCCCTGCCGGCGGAGACCCTTTGGAAATGGGGCCTTTTGTCGCGGCGCATCCAGGAACCGGGGGGCGGATACGTGGAAATCTGGGCGGGGGACAGCAAGGAGGATCGACACGGCATGACGGACAAGGATACGAACGCCTCTCCCGGAACGGGGGCCCGCATTGGCCCCAATGCCGTGATCCAGGTGGTGCGGGCCCTGCGCGAACTGGGGGGACCCGGGGACATGGAGCGGGTGTTCGCGGCCGCCGACCTGGGGCGCTATCTCCAGGAACTGCCCGAGCACATGATCCCGGAAACCGAGGTCATCGCGCTGCACCGGGCCTTGCGCGATCAGCTGACGCCCGAGCTGTGCCAGCGGGTTTCGCGGCGGGCCGGGGAAACCACGGCCGAGTACCTTCTCGCCAACCGCATTCCCAAGCCGATCGCCGCCCTGCTCAAGCGTCTGCCCGCCGGGATGGCGGCAAAGTCGCTGCTCACCGCCATTAGCCGCCACGCGTGGACCTTCGCCGGCAGCGGACAGTTTTCCTGGGAGACCGGGCACCCGGTTCAGGTGCGGATCGTCAATTCTCCGCTGTGCCGGGGCGTTCAGGCCGATCACCCTTTGTGCGATTATTACGCCGCCACCTTCGAGGGCCTGTTCCGGGTTCTGGTGCATCGCAAGAGCAAGGTGGTGGAAACCTCGTGCGGAGCCATGGGGCATCCGGCCTGCGTCTTTGAGATCACCTGGTAACGGGTGGGGTCCCGGGGCGGCGGCAGGAGGACGGAGCCATGGAGTTCGCCCGGCCGCTGATCCGGGGGCGTCTGGTTCAACGCTACAAACGCTTTCTGGCGGATGTGGTGCTCGAAGAAGGGGCGCGGGCAGGGGAAACCGTGACGGCGCATTGCGCGAACTCCGGTTCGATGCGCACCGTCAACACCCCTGGCTCGCCGGTCTGGCTCTCGCCGGCCCAGGCTCCCGGGCGACGCCTGGCCTGGACCTGGGAAATCATCCAGGTGGACGAGGCGTTCGTGGGCGTGAACACCAGCACGCCCAACCGCGTGGTGGCCGAGGCGATCCACGATGGAAGGGTGCCGGCCCTGGCCGGGTATGCCCGGATCCGGCGCGAGGTGCCCTATGCCGGGCGGTCACGGATCGACCTGTTGCTGGAGGCCGACGACCGGCCTTCGTGCTACGTCGAGGTCAAGAACGTGACCATGAAGGAAGGCGGCGCCCCCCAGGGCGTTGTCTTGTTTCCCGATGCGGTGACGGCCCGGGGGGCCAAGCATCTGGAAGACCTGGCCACGATGGTGGCGCAAGGCGCGCGAGCCGTGATGGTGTACCTGGTTCAGCGCACCGATGGCGATGCGGTTGGCATCGCGCAATCCCTGGATCCGGCCTACGGCGCCGGCCTCGCGGTGGCGCTGGACCGGGGTGTCGAGGTGGTTTGTCTGGGCTGCGCGGTCGATCCGGCAACCGGAATTTGGGTCAATCGCACGCTGCCCCTTGTCTGGCCGCCTGTTTCTCCCCAAACCTGAAGAAAGACTGCCGTTCCATGATCCCCTTGAACAAGGTGTGCCGCGCATGACCAGTGCCGCTCAACGGGCCCAGGAAATCACCCTCCACGGGCCGGAGGCCTTCGAGGGCATGCGAAAAGCCGGTCGCCTCGCGGCCGAGACCCTTGATTTCATCACGCCGTACATTCAGCCGGGCGTCTCCACCGATGCCCTGGATCGGTTGTGCGCCACGTTCATTGCCGATCATGGCGCGGTGTCGGCTCCGTTGAACTACCGGGGCTATCCGCGCTCGATCTGCACGTCGGTGAATCACGTGGTGTGCCACGGGATTCCCGCTCCCGACAAAATCCTGAAGGACGGGGATGTCCTGAACATCGATGTCACGCCGATTCTGGATGGCTGGTATGGCGATTCCAGCCGCATGTACTACGTGGGCGATGTGAAGCTGAAGGCGCGTCGCCTGGTGGAAACCACCTATGAATGCCTGATGCGGGGCATCGAGATGGCCAAGCCGGGCAACACCTTGGGGGACATCGGGCATGTGATCCAGACCTATGCCGAGGGCCTGCGCTATTCGATCGTGCGCGATTTCTGCGGGCATGGCCTGGGCCGGGTGTTCCACCAGCCGCCCAATGTCATGCACTTCGGACGGCCGGGGCAAGGCGTGGTGCTGCGCCCGGGGATGATTTTCACCATTGAGCCGATGATCAACGCCGGCCGGCACGAAACCAAGATCCTTTCGGACGGCTGGACGGCGGTCACCCGCGACAAATCGCTGTCGGCGCAGTTCGAGCATTCCATCGGCATCACCGAGGAGGGATGCGAGATTTTCACCGTGTCGCCGCGCGGCTGGCATTGCCCGCCCTACGAGGGGGCGGGCGTCGCGACCCCATGACCTCCCCGCCGCCTTCGGGGGAAGACCCGCCGGCCCGCCGGAGCCGCGCCGAGCCGAAAACGCCGGCCGACGCACCCCGGCGCAAGGCGGTGCCGGGGCCGGAAGGGCATCGGGCCCGGCTGCGCGAGCGCTTCCTGGCCCACCCCGAGGCGCTGCCGGATTACGAGGTCCTGGAACTGTTGCTGTGCCTCGCGCGGCCCCGGGGCGATGTCAAGCCGCTGGCGAAGGTGCTGCTGGCCGAGTTCGGGACGTTCGCGGCGGTGATCGCGGCCTCGCCCGAGGCGCTGCGCCGGGTGGAGGGCGTGGGCGACGCGGCGGTGGCGGCCCTCAAGGTGGCCGAGATGGCCGCCCAGCGCCTGCTTCAGGGGCGGGTGATGAACCAGCCCATCCTGGCCTCGTGGGACCGGCTTTTGGAGTATTGCCACGCCCGCCTGGATCACCAGCCGACCGAGCACGTGCGCGGCTTGTTCCTGGACACGCGCAACCGTCTGATCGCCGACGAGGAGATGCAGCGGGGCACGGTCAACCATGCCCCCCTGTATCCGCGCGAGGTGGTCCGCCGGGCCCTGGAGCTGCACGCGGCGGCGGTCATTCTGGTCCATAACCATCCCTCGGGCGACCCCACGCCCTCGGCCGCCGATCATGACATCACCTTGCAGGTCCGCGATGGCCTGCGCGCGGTGGGGATCACCTTGCACGATCATCTGGTGATCGGGCGGAACGGTCATGTCTCGTTTCGCTCGCAAGGGTTGTTCTAGCCACTCTCCCCTGAGCCGGACTGTCTTCCGAACGCCGATTCCCATGGCAGGATCCGGGAGACGATTTGCGCTGTTTTGGATGATTTCCTCTTCTTCCTCCTTCTTTCTCGCGGCCTGTAACCCATCTGTTGGAATACAGACCTGAAGCGACCGGGCCGTGTCGGAGTCTTGTCGGGACCCGCGCGCCGTGCCGTCCGGGGGGCATCGGTCCCAGGGCGTGGGCCGAGCGAGGGAAAGGCAAGGAGAGCCGGATGTCGATCCGTGTGAAAATCATTCTGGCGGCCGTGGCGGTCGTGTTCCTGGGGTTGGCGGGCTTGATCGGCGTGACGGTGGGGGTGCAGGCGTCTTCGTCCCGGGCGTCGGCCCTGGCCCGGTTGCAAGAGGAAGCCCGCGCCGAGGCCCGGGAGGCTGGCGTTTCGGTGACCCGGGCGGTGGCGGTGGTCGAGGCGATGGCCGCGACCTTGGGTCGCTGGAACCAGGAGGGCCGCTTTGATCGCGCGACCGCCGCCGATCTGGCCCATCAGGCGATGAGCATCGATCCCAGCTTTTTCGGGGGGTGCGTGGTGGCGGCACCCAATGGCTTCGGGCCCGACGCGCCCCACAAGGGCACTGATTTTTCCGACGCCGACGGGCGGTTCGCGCCGTACTTCTACCGGGGCACCGATGGAAGCATTGTGTACGAACCCGTGGCCATTCCCAACGAAGCCGAGGCCGACGCCTGGTATGGCCTGCCCCAGCGAGAAAACCGGCTGGTGGTGACGGATCCGTTTTCGTACACGGTCGGCAATGGCGGCGCCATCTTGATGAGCACGGTGGCGGCGCCGGTGATCGGCCCCCAGGGCCGGCCGGCCGGGGTGACCACCATCGACATGGCTTTGACGGATATTCAAAAAAACGTGGAGGCGTTGCGTCCCCTGGGCGTGGGCCGGGCCGCCTTGCTGGCCTCGAACGGCGCCTGGGTCGCCACCCCGCGCGCCGATCGCCTGGGCACCGTGTCGGATCCGGCCGAGACCGGGGCGCTGATGCAGGCCATCGCGAAGGGCCGAAGCCATACCGACCGCTGGCAGGAGTCCGCCGGAGGCGATGCGATGATCCGCGTTGCCGTGCCCCTGACCTTTCCCGGGGTCCGGGAGACGTGGTCCTTGCTGCTGATGGTGCCCGAGGACGCGGTGATGGCCGATGCCAATCGCCTGCGCACCACCTTGCTGCTGATCGGCCTGGGCGCGCTCGGCGTCACGATCGTGGTGCTGGCGGCGGTGACCACGTGGCTGGTGCGCCCGGTCGGCGCCATCGCCGGCACCTTGCGCCGTCTGGCCGATGGCGATACCAGCGTGAACGTGGGCAAGGAGGCCGGGCGCGCCGACGAGGTGGGCGACATGGCCCGGGCCGTGGCCACATTCCGGGAAACCGCCCTGGCCCGCGAACGCCTGGAGAAACAATCCGAAGAAGAGAGAACAAGCTCGGATCGCCGTCGGCGTGACGATCTGATGGGGATCGCCGAGCGTTTTGAACAGGAGATCGATGGGGTCATCCGCACCGTGCGCCGGCGCGCCCAGGCAATGGATGAAGTCTCGGGCCATGTCCAGGAACAGGCCCACGGGGCGATCGGCCAGGCCACCGAGACCCGCGAAACCACCGATGGCATGGCCGGCACGGTCGGTACCGTGGCCACGGCCATGGAGCATCTGGCCGATGCGATCAATGAAATCAGCCGCCAGATGCAACGCGCCAACGACGCGGCCGCCACCGGCGGCGCCCAGACCCAAGGCGCGGTGGCGCGGATCCAGGGCCTGGTCGAGGCCGCGACCCAGATCGGCGACGTGGTGACCCTGATCACCGACATCGCCAACCGCACCAACCTGCTGGCCTTGAACGCCACGATCGAGGCCGCCCGGGCGGGCGAGGCGGGCAAGGGGTTCGCGGTGGTGGCCCACGAGGTGAAGAACCTGGCCACCCAGACCGCGCGCGCCACCGAACGCATTGCCCAACAGGTGGCCGACATCCAGGCCAGCACCAGCCAGGCGGCGGCCGAGATCGAGGGCGTGGCCCATCACATCGGGGTGTTGAGTGAAATCAATGCCTCGGTCGCGGGGGCGGTCGAGGAACAAAACGCCGCCACCGCCGAAATGAACCGGGCCCTGGCCCAGGTCTCGCAAGGCGCCCAGGACCTCAGCCGGTTGAGCGCCTCGGCGTCGAGTGGCGCCGACGACACCGGCCGCGCCCTGGAAAGCCTGGCCACGGATCTTGCCCACCTGGTCACCGCCATCGGCGAGGTTGAGCACAAGGCCGATGCCTTCGTGCGCTCCTTGCGCGCCTCGGCCCAGGGGGGAGGGCACTGATTTCCCGGAAGGGAGGCGAGGACCGCGCGGGCACACCGCAAGACCCTCGCCTTTTTCCCGGAGCGCCCGCTTCCCCTCGGGATCGGCAGGCGGGGCCGGCTGTTCACAACTTTTCCCGAAAAGTTTCCCGAAAAGACAGACTCAAGCAAAAAAGGCGCGCAGTCGGCCGTGTTTAATCTGGAGTCGACGAACTCTCACGGGGCGCCCCGGCCATTTCCTCGGGGTCGAACAGGCGGACACCGTCGCGGCCGGCCCGCTTGGCCGCGTACATGGCGAGGTCGGCGCACTGGCAGAGCATCACTTCCGTGGTGGCGTGGTCGGGGTAAAGGGCGATGCCGATGCTTGAGGACACCGACACGTCGCGCTCCTCGGTGGCGATGGGCAGGGCCACGCTCCGGCGCAGCTTGCGCGCCACCGTCACCGCGTCGGACACATCGTTCACGGGTTCCAGCACCACCACGAACTCGTCGCCGCCCACCCGTCCCACGGTGTCGGAGGCCCTGAGCGAGGCGCGCAGGCGTCGGGCAACGGTTTGCAGCACCAGATCCCCCACCGCGTGGCCCAAGGTGTCGTTGATCGGCTTGAAACGGTCGAGATCGACAAACAAAAGCGCCACCCGGTGATCGTCCCGCTCGGCCCGCGCCATGGCCTGTTGCAGGCGATCCGAGAACAAGGCGCGGTTGGGCAGGCCGGTCAGGGCGTCGTGGTGCGCCAGATGGCGGATCTGTTCCTCGATCTGGCGCCGTTCGGTCAGGTCGTACACCGTGCCGATGATCGCCGGCCGGTCCCCGGCGGTCACCCGGGCCGCGCTGAGTTCCACCCAGGCTTCGCGGCCCTCGGGGCCAAGCAGGCGGATTTCATAGCGTTGCGGGGTCTGCTGGCCCCGTTCGCGAGCCTGGGCCCGGGCGCGCGCCACCGCGCGGTCGTCGGGGTGGACCAGGGAAATCGGATCATTCAAGGCCATCAGCGCGGCCTCGTCCCGGCCCAGCAGGGCGCACAGGGCCGGGTTGACCAGGGTCAGGCGCCCGCGCTGGATCATGAAAATGCCTACCCCGGCCGTGTCGGCCAGGGCGCGCAGGCGGGCTTCGCTTTCGCGCAGGGCCTCGCGGGCCTCGGCGTGATCCCGAAGCAGGCGCTGCAAGCGGAGGTTGCTCAGGTGGGTGTGGGCCGCCACCCCGCCCACCAGCCCCATCAGCCCCACCACCGCGCAAAGGGAGAGGCCCACCCAGTTTTCATCCGCGAGGGCAGGGTCAAGGGCGGGAGCCGGCAGGGCCAGGGCCGCCGGCAAGAAGACCGCGATCCAAAGACACAAGGAGACGATCAAAATAATCCGAGGACTTCTTGGTTTCGTCATGAGGGCGGGTCACCCGCCCGGCGCGCCTCCCAGGCCTTGAGCTTCTGGGCCCGCCAGCTTTCCGCGAACGCGCGCTTGTCGGCCTCGTCCTGGGCCTTTTCGGTGCGGGCCTCGGTGATGCGTGCCTCGTAGGCCTGGTCGGCGGCCTGGGCCTTGGCGATGAAAATCTGGTTCTTGGCCGCCGCCGCCTGGTAGCGGGCCAGCGAGCGCGGGGTAACCGAGGGATCGAATCCCGGGGCGGCCGCCCCGGCACCGCTGAACAACGGGCGGGGCGTGATGTCGGGCCCCAGGGTCGTGACCTGGGCCACCAGGCGCAAGCGCGCGGGGGCGGTGGTTTCGGCCTCGGTCCAGGCTTCGTTGATCTTGCCGGCGTAGCGTTCGGCGTGGACCGGGGTGCGCGAGTGATAGGCGGTCACCGATTCCGCCCAGGATCCCGTCTCGGCGTACAGCCGCTTGAGGAAGGTCACGGCATAGGCCACGTTCGAGGCCGGATCCATGGCTTCCTCAAGCGAATCGAAGGCCGAGCCATGAAAATGCAGGTTCACCTGCATGCAGCCGACATCGATGTTGCCAACCCCCCGGGCCTGCAAGGCGCGCACGGCGGCCAGGGCCTCGGCCTTGGTGGGATAAAAATTTCCGGCCCCGCCCGAGGTCACGGTCCACGGCCAGGCAACTCTTGCCTTCAGCGTGGGGTTCCAGCGCCCCGACTCCACCAGCGAGATCGCGGTCAGCATGTGGGGGGGGAAGCCGGCCTGCCGGTTATAGGCCTCGGTATGCGCGGCGCACAGGGCCTCGGGGGTCTCGGCCCGCGCCAGGCCCGGAGCAAGAAACGCAAGGCCGGTCAACGCCAGGGCCGCCATCGGCCGCGCGCCACCCAGGCCACGCAGGGCATCGGAGCGAAGGGAAGGGCGCATGCGGTTGTCCTCCTTGGGGCGTGGGCACCACGCACGGTCCTGGCGCGCGCACGAACCGGCCGGCTCAAGGGGTCGATGCAAAAAACACACCGGCCACTTCCCGTCTGGCCGGGCGGGAGGCCGGGGATCCGGCGGGGCCGGCCTTCAAGGCGGGCCCCGCCGGAAAGGTTATCCCCACAAGGCCGGAGTCGCAGGATAAAGCGTCGTGCCTTCGTAGGAAAGCCCGTGCTCGCGATCGCGGGCCAGCAGCAAGGGCCCGTCCAGGTCCACGAACTCGGCCCGGGCGGCCAGCAGCAACGCCGGTGCCATGGCCAGCGACGTGGCCAGCATGCAGCCGATCATCAGGCCCATGGCGCGATCCTCGGCGGCGCGCGCAAGGTTTAGCGCGGCCGTCAGGCCTCCCGTCTTGTCGAGCTTGATGTTGATGTGGGTGTAGTAGGCCGCCAGCCGCTCCATGTCCTCCAGGCCATGGACCGACTCGTCGGCGCACAGGGGCACCAGATGGCGCAGGCCTTCCAGGGCCTCGTCCCGGCCGGCGGGCACGGGCTGTTCGATCAGGTCCACGTCGAGATCGGCCATCGCCGTCACGAACGCGCGCACCCGGTCGTCGGCCCAGCTTTCGTTGGCGTCCACGATCAGACGGGCCTCGGGCGCGCCCCGGCGCACCGCCGCCACCTGCGCCACCGGATCCGAGCCCCCGACCTTGATCTTGAGCAGGGGGCGATCGGCCAGGGCCCGGGCGCGTTCCTCCATTTTTTCCGGCGTGTCCAGGCTCAGCGTCTGGGCGGTCACCGTCGGGCGCGGCGGGGCAAGCCCGAGAATCGCCCAGGCCGGGC
This sequence comes from Pararhodospirillum oryzae, assembly GCF_007992075.1. Taxonomy (GTDB): domain Bacteria; phylum Pseudomonadota; class Alphaproteobacteria; order Rhodospirillales; family Rhodospirillaceae; genus Pararhodospirillum; species Pararhodospirillum oryzae. Next base: position 3,433 of record NZ_BJZO01000011.1, on the reverse strand, counting down.
GTCCCTCGCGCTTGGCTTCCAGGTCGAGCAGGGCGCAGTCCAGGGCATTGCGCGCCGCCCCCGCCGGCAGGGCCTCCAGCAGCGCCTGGCGGGTCAGGCCGCCGGCCACCGCCGGCGCCATGCCTTCCAGGTCGGTCATCACCTGGGCGACCGTCTCCCCGTAGCGGCGGTAGGGCACGCACTCGCCGCGCCCGACCACGAGGCGGCCGTCCGGCGTGGTCTGGGTGATCTCGGCGACCACCACGTGAACCTCGGTGCGGGCGTCGCGGGCGATGACAAAAGTCCCCGCCACCGGCCAGACCTCGGCCCGCACCCGCAAGCTGGGAGACGACCCGGTCATGAGCCAAACCGTCCCACCAGGGCGGTGACCAATTGCCCGACCCCGGTGCGCACCGGGTCGACACAGGGCATGCCATAGGCGTCGGCGGTTTGCCCCAGCAGCCGGGTCGCCGCCTCGGTCGACAGGCCGGCGGTGTTGAACGCCATTCCCACCACCACCGCGTCGGGATTGGTCAGGCGGGCGCACTCCAGGTTCAGGCGGATGCACTCGTCGAGCGAGGGCAACTGACGCCCCGGCAGGCCGCGCATGTGCGCGCGTCCCGGCTCGTGGCACAAGATCAGGCCATCGGGTTGGGCGCCGTGCAGCAGGCCCAGGCTGACCCCCGCGTAGGACGGGTGAAACAAGGAGCCTTGCCCCTCGATCAAATCCCAGTGATCGGCGTCGTTCTCGGGCGACAGGGCTTCCGCCGCGCCGCTGATGAAGTCGGCGACCACCGCGTCCACCGAAATCCCCCCGCCGGCGATCAGGATGCCGGTTTGTCCGGTGGCCCGGAAGGTGGCCTTCAGGCCCCGGGTCTTCATTTCGCGTTCCATGGCGAGCATGGTGTACATCTTGCCCACCGAGCAGTCGGTGCCCACGGCCAGCACCCGGCGTCCGGAGCGGGGCACGCCGTTCGCGACCGCCAGCCGGCCGGTGGGATGGCGCACGTCGTGGAGCTGGACGCCGGCCCGCTGGGCCGCCTGGACCAGGCCCGGCACGTCGGTCAGGCGCTCGTGCAGGCCGGCCGCGACATCGAAGCCCATGTCCACGGCCTTCATCAGGATTTCGCGCCAGCTTTCGCCGATGACGCCACCCCGGTTGGCGACGCCCACCACCAAGGTGCGCACGTCGGCGGCGCGGGCTTCCTCCAAGGTCATGTCGGGCAGGCCGAGGTCGGCCGCGCAGCCGGGCAGGCGCATCTGGCCCCGGCACCACTCGGGGCGCCAGTGACGGATGCCTGTCGCGGTCTTGGCGGCCAGGCTATCGGGCGCATCGCCCAGGAAAAGCAGATAAGGGGGGTGAAGAGGCATTGCATCCACCTCGCGGGTCTTGCAGCAGGGCATCAGGCCCCCTGACAGGGCGCGGGCGTCGACGATACCTCTGCCGCGAGGGTGTCGCAAAAAGAAATTCTGATGGCTAAAAAATGGGCAGCGGCGCCCGCGTCAAAAAGGAGCCTTGCAGGGCCTCTTTCCAGCCCCCGCGTCGTTGGGGTAGACCTGTCGGTTCCCGGGGCGCCAAGGCGTTCCCCCCTTCCAGAAGGATCCTTGCCCACTCCGAGGATCCTTGCCCATTCGGAGGATCCTGTCTCGGAGGATCCTTGTCCATTCGGAGGATCCTGTCTCGGAGGATCCTTGTTCCATTCGGAGGATCCTTGCCCATGTCGCACGCCATTGCCTCGCTGTACCGGCTGCTGCTGGCCTCGGCCCCCAGCGATCCGTCGGCGCCGATGCTGATAAGCCCGGATGGCACCCGTTTGTCCCATGGCGAGGCCCACCATCTGGCCGGGCGCCTGGCCAGGGGGCTGGCGACGTGCGGGGCGGTGCCCGGGGACCGGGTGAGCGTGCGCGCGGACAAAAGCCCGACCTCGGTTCTGCTGTACCTGGCCTGCCTGCGCGGCGGATTCGTGTACGTGCCCTTCAACACCGCCTATACCGAGGATGAGCTGGCCTACCTGATCGGCGACGCCGAGCCGGCGGTGATGGTGGGCCGCCCCGAGGACGAGGCCTTCCTGAACGCCCAGGCGGCAAGGCACGGGGCCAGGGCGGTGCTGACCCTGGCGGCGGATGGCGGCGGGTCGGTGCGCGATCTCATGGCCAGCGAGCGTTGCGAAGGGGCGCCGGCCGATCTGCGGCCCGATGATCTGGCGGCGATGCTCTACACCTCGGGCACCACGGGCAAGCCCAAGGGCGCCATGCTGACCCAGGACAACCTGGCCGCCAATGGCCTGGCCCTGGCCGAGGCGTGGCGCTTCCAGGCCGACGACGTGTTGTTGCACGCCTTGCCCCTCTTCCACGCCCATGGCCTGTTCGTGGCCTGCCATACCACGTGGCTGGCCGGGGCCTCGATGCTGTGGCTGCCCGGATTCGATCGCGACCGGGTGCTCGACCTGTTGCCCCAGGCCACGGTGTTCATGGGCGTGCCGACCTTCTACACCCGCCTTCTGGCTGATCCGCGCCTGACGGCCGAGCGGGTGGCGGGCATGCGCCTGTTCGTGTCGGGCTCCGCGCCCCTGCTGGCCGAGACCCACCGCGCCTTCGAGGAGCGCACCGGCAAGGCCATCCTGGAACGCTATGGCATGACCGAAACGGGCATGAACACCTCGAACCCCTACGACGGTCCGCGCCGGCCCGGGGCGGTGGGCCCGGCCCTGCCCGGGGTGAGCGTGCGCGTGGTTGACGAAGAGGGGGCCGAGGTCCCGGCCGAGACGGTGGGCGATGTGCAGGTCAAGGGCCGCAACGTCATGAAGGGCTACTGGAAGCTGCCCGAGAAAACCCGCGAGGAGTTCACCGCCGACGGCTGGTTCAAAACCGGGGACGTGGGCAGGATCGACGCCGAGGGCTACTTGCACATCGTCGGGCGGGCCAAGGATCTGATCATCAGCGGCGGCTACAACGTGTATCCCAAGGAGGTCGAGGACGTGATCGACGCCCTCGACGGCGTGGTGGAGTCGGCGGTGGTCGGCGTGCCCCACCCGGATTTCGGCGAGGTCGGGGTCGCCGTGGTCGTGACCCGGGGCGCGGTGGATGAAGCCAAGGTCCTGGCCCACTGCAAGGCGCATCTGGCCAACTACAAGGTCCCCAAGAACGCCTTCTTCGTGGTCGATCTGCCGCGCAACACCATGGGCAAGGTGCAAAAGGCCCTGCTGCGCGACACCTACAAGGGGCTGTTCGCCGGATAGAGTTCGCCAGGGAAAAGTGGGCACCGCTTTTCCCGAAAAGGCAAACTCAAGCAAAGGGATGGAGTTCGCCAGGGAAAAGTGGGCTCCGCTTTTTCCGAAAAGACAAACTCAAGCAAAGGGATCCGGCGTCTGTCCGCTTCAACGTGAAACGGACAGACGCCAGAGCGCATTCCGATCCAAATGGATCAGGGAATGCCCTCCGGTTTTTTGAATTA
>NZ_BJZO01000010.1 GCF_007992075.1 Pararhodospirillum oryzae | reverse complement strand
TGAGACCCCGCATCCAACGATCCTTCGCAATAGGCGCAAAGAACGACCGGATGGCTTCCGTATCCCGCCAACCCCTGCATGCATTTTAAACTATGGCGCACCTCCTTTTTGCATCTAGAGCCCAGATCCTCCCAGGTCTTGGAACTGCTCTTGTACTGTTCCAGGCATTCGGGCACCGGGGCGCGGGTGCGATCGAGCTTGTGCATGGGGACCTTACCCGCGCTGAGCCGCTTTTCGTTTGAAGGCCTGGAAACGAATCAAGCGATCGGCTTCGAGAACAAGGGGGTGATGAGGGCCATAAAAATCAACAAGTTGATGACGCAAGGCCACTCCTTGGGCGTCCTCGTGCGTGCCTTGTTCAATCATGGCCGTGTAGTTTTCCATCCATGTTGCTTCGGCAACCGGTGGAACCGGATTCACCTGCATGAGGTCGTTCAAGGCCACCGCGCTTTCCATGCCCTTCATTTCCTGATCGGGAAGGCGGGCGAGCCAGGCTCCGCGCGCGTCTTGTTCCAGCAGGCGAATACACTCTCGCCGGACCGTGGTCAAAACCTGCGGGCTGTGGGTGGTGACGATGAACTGAAGGCGGGGAAAGGCTTGGCGCAACGAGGCAAGAATGGTTTGCTGCCATGACGGGTGCAAAAACATGTCCACTTCGTCGATCAGCGCAACCCCCGGCGTTTCGCGCGCGGCCTGGGTTCCCAGATGGGGGTTCAGCTTGTAGGCCCGAAAGGCCAGATCGGCGACCATCGCAATGGCATTGCGCACGCCATCGCTCAGGCGATCCACCTGAAAAATACCGAACGTCTCATGGTGCATGACAAGATGCTGGTTGGCGCTTGCCTTGTACTCCAGGTCATGCCAGCCGGTGGCTTCGCGGACCAACGCATCGACCGCGTTTTTCACCACCTCGATCATGGCGGCAAAATGCCGGCCAGTCGCGCCAAGGGGAACCTGCTGTTCAAGGGCCTGAATCTGTTCCTCGCGGTAGCTCCTGAAGACCCATCCATACCAGGATGAAAACGTCTTGAAGCTGGAGGAATACGACAGGCAATTCAAATACCCAGATGTCCGGGAATAGGTGCTGGTGTCCAGCGCCACGTCTTCCGCCGTCGAGGTAAACCGCCCCTCGTACCAAAGGCGCGATGTCCCAAGATAGGTCATTAGCGGCAAGATCACGGGGTCGTTCCCCGCGCGCACGCGCTCTTCCAGGGTCCTCGCACGCCGGGTCAGAGCCTTGCTCGTGGCATCGCCCAAGGTGTTGGTGCCCGCCTTGACGCGCTCCCGGGTTTGCGTCCATGTCAGCGCCCGGTGTTCCTCGTCCCAGTCACCGCAGGCCTCAACGCGGCAGGGCACCTGCGGCTCCATGTTTCCGCCCGCCTGAAGCGTGAGGCGCACATCGTCGGTCTGGATCGAGGCGCCTTTCCCGCTTTGGCTGCCCAGGTCGAACCCCTTGACGAACGGCCACAGGGCGACCCGGGCGGCATCCAGAACCGTGGTCTTGCCCCCGCCATTAGGCGCGACAAGCACGGTAATCTCGGGATGAAAATCGATCTCCAACCGATCGAAGCATCGGTAGTTGGCAAGCGTCAGAGCATGCAACCGCATGGACTTCCCCTTTTGCTGGGTCGTGCACGGCGCTCATCCCGGAGCCCTTGCAACGCCACGCCCCCGCACGGATATCCTCTGCCCTGGCGCTCCGGTGGGCTTATCGGCGGCGGGGCGGCGGGCGACGGGGGCCGGAGGCGGGGCCCACGGAAAAGCGTTCGTCCTTGTGACGGTAGGTAATGCGCCCCTTGGTCAGGTCATAGGGAGTCATTTCCACGGTCACGCGGTCGCCAACCAGGGAGCGGATCCGGCTCTTGCGCATGCGGCCGGCGGTATAGGCAATGATCTCGTGGCCGTTTTCCAGTGTGACCCGAAAGCGGCCATCGGGAAAGGCTTCGTCGATCTTGCCTTCGAATTCCAGAAATTCTTCCTTGGCCATGCGGTCCTCCCAAAAAAAAAGGGCGGCGGCATGGGAATCATGCCACCACCCATGAAATCGTGCGGAAAAAAGGAAGAGGATCAAAGAGCCCGCAGGTTCTCGGCCGCCGTCTTGCCCTTCCGCGGATCGCGAACCACGTCGAACGTCAGCTTCTGGCCTTCGCGAAGGCTGCCCATGCCCGAGCGCTCGACGGCGGAAATGTGAACGAAAACGTCACCGGAACCATCCTCGGGCTCGATGAAGCCAAAGCCCTTGGTGCTATTGAACCACTTAACGGTACCCACGGTCATGGGGGAGCCTCCTGGGGAGCATTTCCCGATCGGAGTTGCCCGCCGCAGGAGTGCGAACGGGCGTCAAAATCACGTCGGGGAGAGGGTCGGCGAGTGCCAGACGATTGCCCAGAAGTAAAGTCGATCCCTTGAGGATGGCACGATCTCCCGCCGGAGGCAAGCCCAAAAAAGGGCCTTCGCCCTGCCCTCTTCCTCTCCCTGTTTCCTCCCTCCCCTACCGCCCCAGGCTCAGGCGATGCGCGGCCAGGAGAAGGTCAACAAGATCGAACACACGGGCCACGTAGTGGTCGCGTAAACCCAGAGGCCGCGAGGCGGGGCCCAGCAGGTCGCTTTCCAGGGCATCCACCACACGGTGCAAACGGCGCTGGTGCCAGCCCAGGCGGCGTTGCACGGGATCGGTGATCACGCCGGCGAAGGCACCGACCACGGCGGCCGCCCCCATCACCGAGGCCGCCGACGCCGCCAGCACCGCGCCCGGCACCGCCGCCGGGACCAAAGCGTGCCACGCCGCCCCCGCGCCCGAGCCCAGCGGAAAGGTGGCCACGGCCAGCTTCTGGGTGATCAGCCCGGCCAGGGCGCCCGAAAGCCCCCAGGTGCCCGGGGTCACGGCATGGGTGGTGGCAAGCCCGGCCCCCAGGCACAAAAAGGCATTCAGCAATTCGGCCGCCGCCGCCCGGCTGCCCACGTACGACGCCAGTGTGCGGTCGAGGCGGGCGCGAAAGGCCGGGTCGTCCCCCCGTGCCACCACCGGCGCCAGGGCGGCGGCGATCCAGGCCCGCAAGGCGGGATCGGCCAGGATTTCCTCGGCCAGGGCGTCGCGGGTCGCGCGCCGCCCGGGGCCGTCGTCGTAGGGCAGTTCCAGGAAATCGCGAAACAGGCGAAACGTCAGGTCGCGCCCCACGTCGGTGGGCACGATCAAGGTCACCCGCCCCAGCCAGCGCCCGGCCCGGCCGGCCGGAGCCCACAGCCGTCCGCCCTGCCCCAGGGCCCACGCCGAGCCCATCACCGCGACCTGGGGCACCGCCAGCACCGCGTTCAGGGGCGCGCGGGCGATGTCCCAGCCCAGGGCGGCCCGGTGCAGGTCCAGGCTGGCCCCGAAGGTAAAGGTCGCGTCCACGAAAGGCCGCACGCGCATCCGCCGGGCCGACAGATAGCGCCGGGCGGCTGCTTCCACCAGCCAGCGCCCCGCCGCCCGGTCAAGGGCGGGCACGGGCGGGGCGCTGGCCGAGACGTCTACCACGCTGGCGCGTCCAGGGCCTGGCCGTTGACGGTCAGGGCCTCGCCTTCCACCGACACGGCCACGGGATCACCATCCTTCAGGCTGCCTTCCAGCACCATCGTGGCCAGCGGGTTTTCCAGCGCGCGCTGCATCACGCGCTTGAGCGGGCGCGCGCCATACACCGGATCGTAGCCGTGATCGGCCAGCCACAGGCGGGCGGGTCCGTCCACGCTCAGGGTCATCTTGCGGTCCTTCAGGCGCTCGGCCAGGCGCCGGGCCTGGATATCGACGATCCCGGCCATGTGGGCGCGTTGCAGGCGGTGGAACAGCAAGACCTCGTCCAGGCGGTTCAGGAACTCGGGACGGAAGGCCATGCGCACCACCTCCATCACCTCGTCGCGGACCGCCGACGAATCCTGTCCCTCGGGCTGGCCGGCCAGGATGTCGGCTCCCAGGTTGGAGGTCAGCACGATCAAGGTGTTGCGGAAATCGACCGTGCGCCCCTGGCCATCGGTCAGGCGGCCGTCGTCGAGCACCTGCAACAGCACATTGAACACGTCGGGGTGAGCCTTCTCGACCTCGTCGAACAAGATCACCTGGTAGGGCCGCCGGCGCACCGCCTCGGTGAGGGCGCCGCCTTCCTCGTGGCCCACGTAGCCCGGGGGCGCGCCGATCAGACGGGCGACCGCGTGCTTTTCCATGTACTCCGACATGTCAATGCGCACCATCGCCTGTTCGTCGTCGAACAGGAAGGCGGCCAGGGCGCGGGTCAGCTCGGTCTTGCCCACCCCGGTCGGCCCCAGGAACAAGAACGAGCCCATCGGCCGGTTGGGATCGCCCAAGCCGGCACGGGCCCGGCGCACCGCGTTGGCCACGGCCACCACGGCCTCGCGCTGACCGACCACGCGCGCGCCCAGGGCTTCTTCCATCTTCAGCAGCTTGTCGCGCTCGCCGGCCAGCATGCGGTCCACCGGAATGCCGGTCCAGCGCGACACCACCTGAGCGATGGTTTCCTCGCTCACCACCTCGTTGACCAGGCGCCCGCGCCCGGCCTCGTCGGACTCGGCCCGGGCCAGATCGCGGCTCAGCGCGGGAATGATCCCGTATTCCAGTTCACCCGCCCGCGCCCAGTCGGCGGCACGCCGGGCCGCTTCCAGGTCCGAGCGCGCCTGATCCAGGCGCTCCTTGAGGCGGGTGGCGTCGGCCAGCCCTTCCTTTTCGCGCTTCCATTCCGCGAGCAGGGCGGCGGCCCGGGTTTCCAGGTCGGCCAGTTCGCCTTCCAGATCCTTGAGGCGGGCCACCGAGCCCGGATCGCTTTCCTTGCGCAGTGCCTCGCGCTCGATCTTGAGCTGGATCACCCGGCGGTCGAGTTCGTCCAGTTCCTCGGGCTTGCTGTCCACTTCCATGCGCAGGCGGCTGGCGGCCTCGTCCATCAGGTCGATGGCCTTGTCGGGCAGGAAACGATCGGCGATGTAGCGATCCGACAAGGTGGCCGCCGCGACCAGGGCCGAATCCGCGATGCGTACCCCGTGGTGCAGCTCGTACTTTTCCTTGATGCCGCGCAGGATCGAAATGGTGTCGGTCACGGTAGGCTCGGACACGAACACGGGCTGGAACCGCCGGGCCAGGGCCGCGTCCTTTTCCACGTGCTTGCGGTATTCGTCCAAGGTGGTGGCACCCACGCAATGCAGCTCGCCCCGGGCCAGGGCGGGCTTGAGCAGGTTCGAGGCATCCATGGCCCCTTCCGCCGCGCCGGCTCCCACCAGGGTGTGCATCTCGTCGATGAACAAAATGATCTCGCCGTTCTGGGCCGACACCTCGCCCAGCACCGCCTTCAGCCGCTCCTCGAACTCGCCGCGATACTTGGCCCCGGCCACCATGGCGCCGAGGTCGAGCGCCATCAGGCGCTTGTGCTTCAGGCTTTCGGGCACGTCGCCGTTGACGATGCGCAGGGCCAGGCCTTCGATGATCGCGGTCTTGCCCACGCCGGGTTCGCCGATCAGCACCGGGTTATTCTTGGTGCGGCGCGACAGCACCTGAATGGTGCGCCGGATTTCCTCGTCGCGGCCGATCACCGGATCCAGCTTGCCCTCGCCCGCCGCTTCGGTCAGATCGCGGGCGTAGCGCTTGAGGGCGTCGTACTGCCCCTCGGCCGAGGCGGAGTCGGCCTTGCGCCCCTTGCGCAGGGACTCAATGGCGCGGTTCAGGCCCTGCGCGGTGACACCGGCGTCGTCCAGCACCTTGTGCGCGGGCGTTCCTTGCGCCAGGGCCAGGGCCAGCAGCAGGCGTTCCACGGTCACGTAGGCGTCGCCCGCCTTGTCGGCCAGGGTCTGGGCCTGATCGATCACCCGGGCCAGGGCCTGGCCCCAGTACATTTGCGAGGCGCCTTCCACCCGGGGCAGACGGGAAACTTCCTGGTCGATGGCCGTGCGTGCCCGTTCGGCATCGCCGCCCGCCGCCTTGATCAGGCCGGCCGCCATGCCTTCCTTGTCGTCCAGCAACGCCTTCAACAGGTGCTCGGGCGTCACCTGCTGATGGGTTTCGCGCAACGCAATGGTCTGCGCCGCCTGAAGGAACCCCTTGGAGCGATCCGTCAGTTTTTCGATATCCATGATTCATCCGTCCCTCATGGGCCCGGTCAACGGGGCTCCCGCCTTGGGCCGCCCCGGAACCGTCCCGGTTTTGTTGCCCAAATATAGGGAGGCCGGCCCCCTTCCCGCAACGGGGGGACCGGCCCGGATCACACGAATAAAAAACAGCTCAGAACGGGAACGACAGCCCCGCGCTGAAGATGTTCACGTTGCTGTCGTAGGTGCCGCGCAAGGTGCCGCCGGCGGCGGTGGTTTCGTTGATCGACACCGAATCGGCGAACAGGTGGGCGTACCCGGCGTTGACCTTGATCCCCCCCTCGGTTTCGTAGGAATAACCCAGGGCCACCCAATAGCGATCGCTGTCGGGAATGCGGGCGGTGCGGTATTTATCGTAAACCGGGGCCTGGTCGTAGGCGGCGCCGAAGCGCACCTTGTGGTTCTTCTTCTCGCCCAAAGCCACTTCGGTGCCCAGCGAGAAGAACCAGGTGTCATGCCACTTTTCAGTGGTCACGCTGGCGTCGCGGCCGTCTTCGTACTTGATGCGCAGTTCGTCGAACGTCGACCAGTTGGTCCAGGCGATATCCGACATCACCGCCCACCCGGGCATGATTTCGTGATACAGGCCCAGCGAGACGGTATCGGGGGTCGTCAGGTCCGCCGTCACCTCGCCATTGCGCAAGGTCGGCACCAGGGCGGACACGGCGGCCGGCACCCGGTACTTGGCGTCGCCTTGCAAGGTGTAGCTCATCTGCGAACGCCAGTTGAGGCCGGCGCGGGTAGTGGGCGTGAACTCGTAAAGCAGGCCCAGGTCGACACCGGCGCTCACGTCGTGGCCCTTGACCGTGACCCGGCCATCGGACATCCCCAGGGCCGACAGGTTCAGGGCCTGCGACAAGGTGGCTTCGGTGTAGGCAACCTGGACGCCGCCGCCCACCGACAGCTTGTCGTTCACCCGGTAGGCAATGGACGGGGTCAGGTTCAGGTTGGTGACGCTGCTTTCAAGGGCGTGGTAGCGGCCCACCCAGTCCTTTTCGTACTGGGAACGCAACCCGAACGGGGCGGTCAGTCCCAGGCCGAAGCGCAGGTCCGGCCTGGCATCCCACATCAGGAAGGCCGAACCGACCATGGCATCCTCGATCGCGTCGCCGCCCTGAACGCCGGTGGTGGCCACGCCGCCCCGGCTGGCCGAACCGCTGAACTGGGCCGAGGGGGAAATCCACGTCGACGAGCCCCCCGACTGGCTGCCATTCAGGCGCGTCATGCCCGCCGGGTTGTAGAAAATCGTTGAAAGGGTGTCGGCCCGCGCCGTCGATCCGGCAAAGGCGGTGCCCAGCCCTTCCGCGCTTTGCTCGCGCAACTGAAAACCCGAGGCCTGCGCCTCGCCGCCCGGAATCAACCCCACGGCGATGGCCAGGGCGCCCGCCCCAAGCCCCTGATAGCCCACTTTTTTCATGAACATTCCTCTCCCACGCTCGGCCGTCCTGGCCTTTAATCACCCTATTATCCGCACTGCCATACAACCCTTCTTAACATTGTTGGAAGTGACACGAAACGGACATAATCCGCCTGTCCGACCAAAGGTCGGACAGTCACGCCACCATCACCTGACAGGCGAGCCGTTGTAGGGTACACCGGGATCGCCAAAGGACGAGCATCACACGCAAATCGAGAATAACACCCAAAATCATCTGCAACTATTGCTCCCTCTTGCGCTCCCACCACCCGGCGCGCTGTTGTGTCGGCTCGTCCATGGGAGGATCTGGTCCCCTCCCATGGCTCCCATCTCCTTCGTGTATCGAGGAGGGCTCATGCTCGACCTGTTCAACGGTCTTCCCGAAATCGCCCGCCTGATGATCACGCTCAGCGTCATCGCGGTGGCCGGCCTTGGTCTTGGACAAATCCGCGTGAAGGGGATCGGTCTGGGCATCGGGGGCGTGCTGTTCGCGGGCCTTGGCGTTGGCCACCTGGCGGCCACGGCCGGCGTTGGGTTCAGCGCCCCGGTCCTGGGCTTCGTGCGCGAGTTCGGATTAATTTTGTTTGTGTACACCATCGGCGTGCAGGTCGGCCCCGGCTTCGTGGCCGCCTTTCGCCGCGAGGGCCTGGGCCTCAACCTGATGGCCGTGGCCATCGTCGTTCTGGGCGCGCTGACCACCGTGGTCTTGCACCTAGCCACCGGCTTTTCCCTGCCGGCCCTGCTGGGCGTGTTCTCGGGCGCGGTCACCAACACGCCGGCCCTGGGCGCGACCCAGGAAATCCTGGCCGGGGTCCATGCCACCGCCGAGCAGCAGATGCTGCCCAGCCTGGGCTATGCCGTGGCGTATCCCTTCGGCATCGCGGGCATTTTGATTGCGATGATCCTGGTTCGTGTTGTCCTGCGCCTGGACACGAACCGGGAAGCCGAGGCGTTCGAGCGCCAGCGTCAGGCGGAAAACGCGGCCCTGGAAACCATGGACGTGGCCATCCGCAACGCCAACCTGGATGGCGCCACCTTGCACGAGATCGGGCTGGCCGGCGAAGGGGGCGTGATGGCCTCGCGCCTGCTGCGCAACGATCACCTGGAGGTGCCCCACCCCGGCACCCGCATCCAGACGGGCGACGTGCTCCACCTGGTCGGGCCCCGCCCCGAGCTCGACCGCCTGAAGCTGTTCCTGGGCCAGGAGATTGCCACGCCGGTGACCACCAAGGGCACGGATGTGCGCTGGGAACGGCTGGTGGTGACCAACGACACCGTGCTGGGCAAATCGATTGGCCAGTTGAACCTGGCCGACGCCTACGACGTGGTGGTCAGTCGGGTGAACCGGGCCGGCATCGAACTGGTGCCCCACCCGGCCCTGGCCTTGCAGTTTGGCGACATCTTGAACGTGATCGGCAAGCCCGAGAACCTGGCCCGCGCCACCACCGTTCTGGGCAACTCGCACCGGCGCTTGCAGCAGGCTGATTTCGCGCCGGTGTTCATTGGCATCCTGCTTGGCGTGATCGTGGGCTCGATTCCGCTGTTCCTGCCCGGCATGCCGGCCCCCCTCAAGCTGGGGCTGGCGGGCGGGCCCTTGATCGTCGCCATCGTTTTGTCGCGGATCGGGCGGATTGGCCCCCTGGTCTGGTTCATGCCCCCGGCCGCCAACCTTGCCTTGCGCGAGGTCGGCATTGTCTTGTTCCTGGCCGTGGTCGGCCTGACCTCGGGGGGGCATTTCCTGGATACCCTGGTCAATGGCGACGGGCTGGCCTGGATGGCCTGCGGGGTCGTCATCACCCTGGTGCCGTTGCTGGTGGTGGGCTTTTTCGCGCGGCTGGTCGGGAAGCTGAACTACCTGAGCGTATGCGGCCTGCTGGCGGGCAGCATGACCGACCCCCCGGCACTCGCCTTCGCCAACGCGCTCAGCCCCTCGGAAGCCCCGGCCCTGTCCTACGCCGCCGTCTACCCCCTGGTCATGTGCCTGCGCATCCTGGTCCCCCAGATCCTCGTCCTGGCTCTGTGGCCGGGCTGAGGAGGCTTCTCTTGGAGATTCTTACGCCTCTCTCTCCCCAGGGGGGAGAGAGAGGCCAACCAAAAAGGAGCGCACCTCCGAATCTATAATTTGCACAAAAAACGGTATACTATAACACATCCACACCACAAAGGTTCATTTCTCCAAGCACTCTTTGACACCATTAAAATTAAAAAGGACACCTTCGGCTAGAGAACCATCTTCGCTCAGGATTGGGGTATCGATAACCAGTTTAGTCAATTGAGCATATTTGACTGCCATAAAAATAGAATCTTTCGCGCCATTCGGATACGTCGAATAATCAACACCAAAAATCTTCGTTAATTCGCGTAATGCAACGTTTGAATCATAAAGTCTCGACCTCAAATCCTCAAGAAGCTTCCATCCAACATCGGTAACTTCCAAAATAGCCTTAAGCTTTTCCAAAACAACCTTGACTTCAGCCTCGAAGGTTCTTGCTTTCTCCAGATTAGCACGCGCTTCGTCAAGCTTTTTCGACGCTTGAGCCCCCAGAATGCTACCAAGCACAAGAAGCGCCGGACCCGCAACCAAGCTGCCGAGGACCAGAGTCCCTCCGGCGATGCCGTAACCTCCAGCAGCAAGCGTACCGCCTCCCAGCCAAGCGAGAGTGGCGTTCGTAGCAGCAGCGCCGCTAAGAGTGCCGATCGCTGTTCCAGTGCCAGCGGATGCCAACATCATCGTGCCGCCATAGGCACCAAACGCTGTGATCGCTCCGGCGCCTGCGCCCGCAGCCGCACTCACCGCAAAATCATCAGCAAACGAACACGAATGCTTGAGAGACTGAAGAGATACTTCCGTGAAATCCCCGACGTTAAGACGCTCCAACTCAGGGCTATGTTCAATTGAAACATTTTTCAAGCGGGAAAAAATTGATATAAAATCCCTAATTTCTTTGTCAATTATGCTTAATTTCTTTTCACCATAACTTTTAAGACCATAATTACAGGCGTTTCGCCCACTATCACGCGCCTCCTCTGCATTCTTTACTAATTCTTCCGCATTGTTATTAATTTCATCTGCGTCACTGTTGTTTACGGCAGCTTCAATGGTCTTACCCACACCAAACAACCCGCCTAACACTGTAGGAATAAGAACAATCAGTGGAAAGGGCATGACATACCTCCCAAGTTGCAGTTTTATAGAGAATTCATAGTCAAAGGACCAAATCTCCATCCGTGGTCATAAAAACGTCGAATTCATTTTTGTTTGCGAATTGTAAATTCTTGCCCATGCACGCGGCCAGATCACCCGCAACTAAGGCAAAATCATCCATCCTCCCATCCCCGGCGGCAGCATCCATTTTTGAAATGCACTCTGTCAGTTCGCTTCTTCCTTTCTCAAGCCACGCCACAAACGACGCCCGAAATTGAAGGCGATAGGCCTCCATGCTCGCACGGGCTTCCTCGCAAAGAGCCTTGGTACGGAGATATTCCGCGCGTGCGACTTTCGCCTCTTTGAAAGCGGTAAGAGAAACGCCGTAAAGCATTGAACTAAGAGTATAGCCGACCATACCCCCGATGAGGCCGCCGACGACAGGGATCGGTATGGCAATCTGCCCAAGAGTGGCACCAAGACCACCAGCCAACATCCCACTGCCCTTTTCACCAATCACTTCCAGGAATTCGACTCCGTCTATTTCTCCTCTTGCATAACGAGCCACAGCATCTGCCAATTCCAGACAAATTGCCACTACCATAGAAGGAAGAGACGTCTTTGAAAGAGCTCTCACGCATTTTATACTAGATTGCTGCATCAAACCTTTCACCACCGATCCTGCAAATGCGGTTCCATACCCAACGGCTGCTGCTTTTCCGGCGCCTACGGCAGTATCCAAAAGAGCCTGCTTCAATTCCTTATCGTCCTGACATACGGCGATCATGTTCGTTACCATCGAGATCGCACCGCCAATCACGACGCCACATTTAGCCCCTTCAACCCCAGCCCCATGGCTGGTTTTTCCAATATCCATAGCCGTGGCGAGCGCCGGATGCTCTTTGTAAAAGCGTGCCTGTTTGGTTGTAATACCGCTATCGCGGATATTTCCCCGCACTTTCTCGTAATTCTCTGCTTCCGTGCGCTTACGGTTCGCAAGTTCTGTGTCTCCTTTGGCTTCCAATACGTCAGCTTGCTGACGTAACACTTGTGACTGCTTCGTACAGTGTTCCCGAGCCTTTTCAACTTGATCAGTCGGGAGGTCAAGTTTCGCTTCTAGGTACCTCGATAAATCATTCCCACCTCCATCGCGACCTTTGGCAATTTTATCCAAAAGACGGTCGCTATTTTTAACAAATTTCATTTGAGAACCAGAACCAGGAACAACAAAACCATTACTATCAATTTCTACATGATCATATACCGGATGGTTATTGCCAAATTCAACAGGCATATCATCCGTCCTAATAAACCTATTTTCATTTCCTTTTATAATATTATCTGCATTTCTATTTGCAGTTACAGCAACTTCCGCAGAAAATCCCGCTTGCTGACAAGCAGCTATTTCATTTGGAGTAGAGTAATTATTTATTTTTTTATGGCAACGACTCAAATTTTTTCCTAATTCATTATCAATTCCTGTGTAGGCTTTTACATACTCGGCGCTGGCACTTCCATATCTATTTACTGTTTCAACGCTGGCCGATCCGATCGCGACATTTCGTATTAATGACGCTTTTTCTTCTTTTTTTGTCTCATCAACCATAATTAACACCTCATTAGCTGAAAAACACAAATACCGGTAAAATCACCAAAGCAATTTTTTTGGTACGCAAAAAATAGAAAGATACAAGTTTTTCATCGCATAAAAATTATCCATTTTCTTATACAAAAATTAAAGAGGGCGACCCGCATTTTTAGAGCTTGGCTCATAATCGGATAGGTAGAATTATTGCCTTTCCTTTCCTTTCCTGTCTCCTGGTGATGAGTTTGATACTGGCAGCGAAAATCCAAGCCATAGCGGTGTCGGCTCTTTTTTCGAAGTCCTTTGCAAGGCGCCGATTCCGGCCCAGCCAAGCGAAAGTCCGTTCCACGACCCAGCGCTTGGGCAGAACAACGAAGCCCTGGGCGGTATCGGATCGTTTGATGATCTCCACGGTCCACTCGCCGATGGCGGCCAGAGAGGTCTTCAGCTTGTCTCCCGCATAGCCGCCATCGGCAAAGACATGACGCAACCACGGGAACGCGGTACGGATCGAGGCCAGCACCAGAGGAGCACTATCGCGGTCTTGGATATCGGTGCCATGAACGACGACACCGACGAGTAACCCATTGGTATCCGTGACAATATGACGTTTGCGACCCTTCACTTTCTTGCCTGCGTCATGTCTTCGCACGCTACCGGCCTCCGTGGTCCTGACCGACTGGCTGTCGATCACCCCGGCGCCGGGACTGGCCTCCCGGCCCATCTCTTCACGGGCGCGCATCAGCAAAAGACGGTTGATCTGCTTCCATGTCCCATCGCGACACCACGTGTAAAAATAACGCTGCACCGTCGAGCGTGGCGGAAAGCTGTCTGGCAACATCCGCCATTGACAGCCAGATTCCAGCACATAAAAAATCGCTTCCACCACCGACTGCAGCTCCACCCGACGAGGCCGCCCCCGGGATGATGGACCGGGGAGGATCGGACCGAGAACCTCCCACTCTTTGCTCATTAGAACACTCGCATACGTCAGCTTATCCCGCCGATACTGCCCACGGGTGATGTCAGTCCACATATCCTTGAGATCCATTCAGGTCTTCGCAAATCGAATGCATCACAAGCGACTGAAATCACCCAACTTATTCATGGGCCAAACCCTAAAAAATATTCCAGATTATCACTTCATCATACACCCACATTTTTTGCATTTGATTACATTTTCAGTTTCCGCATCATCCAATGCCTCACCAATTAACCCTCCAATAAGCCCTCCGATGAGAGTGCCAACCAAGGTCCCAACTCCTGGAACAGGAATAAGTGTCCCCAGAGCAGCACCGACACCCGCTCCTCGTACCGGACCCCACTTTTCACTCACCACGTGTCCTATGGCGGCCCCGGCGGCGGCCCCGGCGGCGGCCCCGACGCCGGTTTCGACGACTACTTTATTCTCCGCACCACACTCTGGACATATTAGCGTTTTTGAAGACGTTCCCTGTGAAACAGGGATTGTAGGCGGCGTCATGATTGACATACCCAAACCCTCCGAATTACACTTTCGAACCACAAGGGAAATCAGCTTTACACAAACACTAAAATAAACAACCTTTAACTCGGTTGAGTTGCGAAGGATTAATCTCACGGCACAATAATTATATTATCCAGATATTTCACCTCCACATTTGTTGCACCGAAAATTTCCCTTTGCTTCATCTAGTTGCTCTCCTAACTTATTCCCTGCGGCACCCCCAGCCGCACCACCAACCAGCGCCCCCAAAAGCCCCCCCAGAATACCGCCGAATACGGTACCGACAACCGGGACAACCGAACCGATGCTGGCTCCAAGAGCAGCGCCGCCAGTTGCAGCTCCGTAGCCGGCCGCCGCCCCAATTCCGGTACCGGCAAGTGTGCCAACTTTCTTTCCCGTTTTCTCTAGAACCATATATTCGGAAGTACCGCATTTAGGGCATTTTGGCTTTTCAACGTCAGACATCGTCGATCTCCGTACATATAAGCAACACATTTCAAATAATAAAAAAAACGGTCAAAAAGAGCAAAACTATCCCCCTTCGATGCGGGCCAGCCCGCCGAAGCTCCATACCCAGGCGTTCAGCTCCTTTTCGCTGGTGGTGCTGAGTGACAGGACGAGGCTGCCGTCTTCGTGCTCTTCGATATTCTGGTCGCTGCTCCACTTGCGATCGCGGACGTAGTCGGCCGCGCTGGGGGCGACATGGATCCGAACCCACCTTGGTTCGTGCCAGTTCAAGCCGAAGGCGCTGTCTTCAAGATCGGCGGCATCGAAGGTAAAGTATTCGCCGGTTGGCCTGACTTCGGTAAGGCGGTGAACCGAAAAGGTGGTGGGGCGATCCTTCAGGAGCGATCCCTCGGCAAGGCGGTAGCCTTGCACATACAACGTGCCGCTCATGGCAAGCAGCCGGCCCGGGGCGTGGCGGTAGAGCCTTGGGATTGAGCCACCGGCCGGGTGATAGCCGATCTCGCAGACCTGACGCTTGGCAATGGCTTGGCGCAACGTGCCCAGAAGGGGCAGATGGTCGGTGTAGTCGATGTATCCCTTGGGCCGGAAGCTGAGGGGCGCCCCGTTGCCCGCCATGCGATTGGGTTCACCCAGGTGCAGGGCCAGGGTTGTCATGCTTTGGTGAATGCGATCGGCCACGCTTGAAGGAAGGAAGCGACCGGCAAGGTCCCGACACAGGGCCAGGTACTCCAGCTCCTCGAATGAGAACCCCAGTGTTTTTTCCTGGCTTTTCGACTTCAAGCAATAATAGAGACGCCGATCCTCCTTTCCCCTTAAAATTTCGACATCCGCCCCAAGATGAAATTCGATAACGCCAATCAGCCGCGACACGGTTTGCGAAGAGCAATCAAGATCGCGGGCAAGATCAGCCTGAAACAGTTTCTTGCCTGCAAGAAGCGTGAGCCGCTGGTACAAGACCAGGAGCTTGTCGCGCCCCGTTGCACGATCGTTTCTTTTTTTGCCCATCGCTTCCTTGCCCCTGACGACGCTGCGCCTTGGATACTGGAAACAACTAGAGTCCAATTTTAAACAAGAACCTGGCGAATAACAATAGGGATTGCTCATCGTGCCTGGCGAAATCCATAGGTGCTGAAGTTTCGACTCGGAAAGAAATTTTGCCGGTTCTCGACGGCCCCGTGAAATCCCGTCTGAGAAGGCGAAACGCTTCCTGGTTTTTCTCTCCTGACGCTTCCCTCCGGCTTCGGAAGAAAGCGGCTCTATGGCGCCGAAGACCGCAGGATCGGGCGATATCCCCCCAGATAGTGACGGCCCTTGGAAAAAATCGGTTCACCCCCCTGCCCCGGCCGGCCCACCACGATCTCGGGACGGGCGGCCTTGCGATGCGCGGCATCACGCGTGCCGTCGGGGCGCCCTCGCCGTTTTTCCTGGTACATGGCCATGTCGGCGGATCGAAGAAGCGTGTCCGCCTGATCCCCGTGGTCCGGGAAACGAGCCGTGCCCACGCTGATCGAGACACGATGCGCCCTGCCGTCGATTTCGAGGGGATCGTGAAAGCCGGCCAGAAGCCGTTGGGCCAGATCTTCCAGCCCATGGTCCGTGTCGGATTCGACGACAACCGCGAATTCGTCGCCCCCCAGACGGGCCACGAGGTCGGCCCGGCGCAACAGCTGACCCAGCCGGGCGGCCACGCCTTGCAACACCGCGTCTCCGAAAGCGTGGCCATGCGTGTCGTTGGCGATCTTGAAGTCGTTCAAATCAATAAACGCGACTCCAAGACGCTTGCCCGCCCGTCGAGCGCGTTCCAGGGCGGCTTCGAAATGCGTATCGAAGGCACGCCGGTTCAACAAACCGGTCAACGGGTCGCGCAGGACCGCGTCGGAAAGGATTTCCTCCACCCGCCGCCGGCGCCGTTCCTCGACCGACAGAACAAGCTTGAGGGCCAGCGCAACCCCGCTCACGTAAACCCCATCGATGAACAGATCGATCGGGAAGAATCCGGAAGCGAACAATCCGGCGCACAGAAGGTCCGTCACCCCGATCCACATCAGGGAACCGACCAGGAAAACCAGGGAAATCTTGCTTGAACAGGACATTGTGCCCCCTCGACCCAACCGCTCTTGCAGCGCTTTCGCTCCGGGCATCGCAGCGATGGGTCGAACCGTACCCCGTCATCCCCCCACATTTTGACAGGTCAACGCGTATTTGTAAAAGAAACGCGGGGTGCGCCCGAAAAACGGGAACCGTCCCCCGGGCGCCCCGGGTCATCCCCCCCCGGCGCACAGCTCCAAAAAGGCGGCCTCGTCCAGCACGGTGACGCCGAGCGCCGCCGCCTTGGTCGCCTTGGAACCGGCATCGGCGCCCGCCACCAGGTAATCGGTGCGCGCCGAGACCGAGCCCGTGACCTTGGCACCCGCCGCCTGGGCGCGGGTCTTGGCTTCTGCCCGACTCAGGGTTTCCAGCGTCCCGGTGAACACCACCGTCTTGCCGGCCAGGGGACCAGTGGACTCTTCCGGGGCCTCGACATCAAGCACGCGCACCCCGGTGGCCAGCAGGGCGTCCAGGACCTGGACGTTGTGCGGTTCGGCGAAGAACTCGACCAGATCGCGGGCCATCGACGGACCAATCCCCTCGATCCCCACCAGGGTGGCGAAGGCCGGGTGGGTTTCGTCGCCGGCCTCGGTCATCGCCTGGCGCCAGGCCTCCAGGCTGCCGTAATGGCGGGCCAGCAGCCGGGCCGTGGCCTCGCCGACTTGCGGAATGCCCAGGGCGTAGATGAACCGCTCCAGGCTGACCCCGGCGCGGCGCGCGTTCAGGGCCGCGAACAGGTTGGCCACCGATTTGGGGCCCCAGCCGTCGCGGTTTTGCAGGCGGGTCAGGCGTCCCGGAGCCTGGTCGCGTTCTTCCAGGGTGAACAGGTCGGCCGGCGACGTGATCAGGCCTTCCTTGAAAAAAGCCTCCAGCGAGCGCTCGCCCAGGCCCTCGACATCAAAGGCCCCCCGCGAAACGAAGTGCTTCAGCCGTTCCACCGCCTGGGCCGGGCAGATCAGGCCGCCCGTGCACCGGCGCGCCACCTCGCCCTCGCGGCGCACCGCGTGACTGTCGCAGGCCGGGCAGCGGTCGGGGAACGCGTAGGGATCCGCGTCGGCCGGGCGCCGCGCCGGATCGACCGCCACCACCTGCGGAATCACGTCGCCGGCCCGGCGCACCTGGACCCAGTCCCCCACCCGCACGTCCTTGCGCCGGATCTCGTCTTCGTTGTGCAAGGTGGCGCGGCTGACCACCACGCCGCCCACGGTCACCGGCTCCAGCTCGGCCACCGGGGTCAGGGCCCCGGTGCGGCCCACCTGCACCCGGATCGCGTTGACCCGGGTCGTGGCCAGCTCGGCCGGGAACTTGCGCGCGATGGCCCAGCGGGGCGCGCGACTCAGGGTGCCCAGACGCTGCTGCCAGTCCAGGCGATCGACCTTGAACACCACCCCATCAATGTCGTGGTCCAGGTCCGCGCGCACGGCGGCGATGGTCGCGGTGTAGGCGATCAGATCCTCGACCGAGGCACAGGCCTGCGTTTGCGGATGCACGGGAAAGCCCCAGGCCCGCAACCGCTCCAGGAAGGCACCGTGGGTTTCAAAAGGAGAGGCCAGCCCCTCGATCTCGCCCCAGGCATAGGCGTACAGGCTCAAGGGGCGCTGGGCGGTGATGGCCGGATCCAGCTGGCGCAGCGAGCCGGCGGCGGCGTTGCGGGGGTTGGCGAACACCTTGCGCCCCCGGGCGGTCTGCTCCTCGTTCAGGCGCGCGAAGTCGGCCTTGCGCATGAACACCTCGCCGCGCACCTCCAGCACCGCCGGCGGGGCGTCGTCGTTCAGGCGCGACGGCAGGTCGGCCAGGGTGGCCAGGTTGCGGGTGATGTCCTCGCCGGTGGTGCCGTCGCCCCGGGTGGCGGCGCGAACAAACACCCCGTTTTCGTAGCGGGCCGAGAACGACAGGCCGTCGATCTTGGGTTCGGCCCGGTAGGCCAGGGCGTCGTCGTCCTTCAAGCGCAGGAAGCGGCGCACGCGGGCGTCGAACTCGCGTACCTCGTCGTCGTCGAAGGCATTGGCCAGCGACAGCATCGGCACCGCGTGACGCACCTGGGCAAAGCCCTCGACCGGGGCCGCGCCGACCCGGGCCGACGGGCTGTCGGCGCGAACCAGATCGGGAAAGCGCGCCTCCAGCGCCTGGTTGCGCGCGCGCAAGGCGTCGTACTCGGCGTCGGTGAGGTCCGGTTCGTCGTCCTGGTAGTACAAACGGTCGTGGTGGGCGATGGCGGCCGCCAGCTCGGCCAGTTCCGCCGCCGCCTCCTCGCGCGACAAGGTTTCCACGGGTTTCGCGCTCATGGTCTCTCCGCAACGGCAAGATCTCAAAACCGGGGAGGCGCGGCCTCCCCAGACCCCTCGATTCATGAGGGGGGTATCCGACGTTCCGCCTGTCAGGATCCAGAAAAATTTAAGTGGGGTCTGGGGAGGCTACGCCTCCCCGGCCTTCTCTTTCCAGCGAAGCACCCGCGGCACGGGATTACCCGCCGTTCCCCGCCAGCAAGGCGGCGGCGGCGGCGCGGGCGGGCTCGGTGATCTCGGCGCCCGCCAGCATGCGGGCGATTTCCTCAATGCGGGCGGGCGGGTCCAGGGTGCTCACGGTGGTGCCGGGCAGGCCCTCGTCGTGGGCCACCTTGCTCACCCGGAAATGCCGTTCGCCCCGGGCGGCGACCTGGGGCGAATGGGTGACGACCAGGACCTGGACCACGCGGCCCAGGCGCGCGAGGCGCTCGCCCACGGCCGCCGCCGTCGCGCCTCCCAGCCCCGCGTCGACTTCGTCGAAGATCAAGGTGGACACGGTGCCATCGGCGGCCAGGACTACCTTGAGAGCCAGCATGAAGCGCGACAGCTCGCCGCCGCTCGCGATCTTGTGCAACGGGCCGGGATCGGCGCCCGGGTTGGTCGCGACCAGGAAGGTCACCCGATCCAGCCCGCGCGGCCCCCACTGGCTTTCGGGGAGTTCCTCCAAGGTGGTGCAAAAGCGGGCCTTGTCCAGGCGCAGGGGGGCCAGTTCCGCCGCCACCGCCTTGTCCAGGGCCCTGGCCGCGCGCGCGCGCTCGGCCGACAGGGCGCGGGCCCGGGTTTCGTAGGCGGCGCGGGCCTCGCGCTCGGCCCGGGCCAGGGCATCCAGGCGCGAGGTGTCGCCATCCAGGGCGGCCAGGGCGCGGCGGGTGTCTTCCAGAAGCTCGGGCAGCGTGTCCACCACGCAGCCGCGCTTGCGGGCCTCGCCGCGCAGGGCGAACAGGCGTTCCTCCACCGATTCCAGGCGCGAGGGATCCAGGTCCAGGCGCCCGATCAGCGCTTCGAGGGAGGAGCGCGCTTCCTCCAGCTCAACCGCCGACCGTTCCAGGCCCTGGACGATGCCCTCGACCGCCGGCCCGGCCAGGGGCGCGATGCGATCAAGCAGGCGCCCGCTCTGGCGCAGGGCCCCGCCCACGTCGGTGGGGGTGCTGAGCGCCGCCAGCGCGCTGTTCAAGCCTTCCATCAGCTTTTCGGCGTTCATCAGCAAGGCGCGCTCCTCGGCCAGGGTCGCCTCCTCGCCCACCTGGGGGGCCAGGGCCTCCAGGTCCTCGACGGTGGCGCGCAACAGGTCTTCCTCGGCCCGGGCGCGGGCCAGGCTCTCCTCGGCGGCGCGGCGTGCCTTGACGGCCTCGTGCCATGTGGCATGGGCCCGGGCCGTGGCGGCCAGGGCCTCGCCGAGCGACTCCCCGAAGGCATCCAGAACCGCGCCGTGAGTCCCCGGATCAAGCAGGCCCTGGGTGTCGAACTGGCCATGAATCTCGACCAGGGCACGCCCCAGCGTGCGCAACAGGCCGACACTGGCCGCCTGGTCGTTGACATAGGCCCGGCCGCGCCCGTCGGCGTTCACCACCCGGCGCAGCACCACGGGCTCGTCGGGATCGGCTTCCAGCCCGGCCTCGGCCAGCAGGGCCCGGGCCGGATGATCGGGCGGGGCCGCGAACCCGGCGGTCACCGACAGGCGGGCCGCCCCCTTGCGCACCAGGCCGCTGTCGGCCCGTCCGCCCAGGGCCAGCCCCAGGCTATCGAGCAGGATCGATTTGCCCGCGCCGGTTTCGCCGGTCAGAACGCCCAATCCGGGGCCAAAGGTCAGATCGAGGCTTTCGATCAGAACCACGTCGCGGATCGACAGGAAGCTGAGCATGGATGCCCCGGAAGTCTAAAGCATTTTCAGCCGAAACGGGCAGCGTTTCGGCTGTTGGAAAATGCGACACCTCAACAAGTCAGAGCGCATTCATGGATCCTTTTTGATCGGAATGCGCTCTAGAACCAGCCGGTCAGGGCGTCGTACCAGGACGTATCCTTCTCGTCGCCCTGGTCGGGTTTCTTGCCGGTGACCAGCGCATAGGCATCCACGTACCAGTCGCTGCCCGGGAAGTTGTGCCCCAGCACGGCGGCGGCGCGTTTCGCCTCGTCGGTCAGCCCCAGAATGGTGTTGATCTCGACCAGACGGTAGAGCGCCTCGGGCACGTGGGTGGTCTGGTCATAGGAGTTGATGACGGCGGTGAACCGGTTGAGGGCGGCCAGGTACTGGTGGCCCTTCAGGTAATAGCGCCCCACGCTCATTTCCTTGCCGGCCAGGTGATCGCGGGCCAGGTCGATCTTCAAGCGGGCGTCGCGGGCGTAGGGCGACTCCGGGAAGCGGGTCACGACATCGGACAGATAGGTCATGGCCTGACGGGTAATCTGCTGGTCGCGGCGCACGTCGGAAATCTGCTCATAATAGCACAGTCCCCGCAGATAATAGGCATAGGCGATATCGCGGTTGCCGGGGTGCAGGTCGATGAAGCGGTTGAGGGCCACGGCGGCGTCGTCGTAGGCGCCGTTTTCGTACAGGGCATAGGCCGCCATGATCTGGGCCTTGGTCGCCCACACCGAATAGGGATGCTGGCGTTCCACTTCGTCGAACGCCTTGGACGCGGCTTCGTAATTGCCCTGATTGAGCTTATCGACGGCGTCGTTGTACAGCTCCTCGACCGGCCGTTCGACATAGGCGGGCTTGTCGGTGCTGCACGCGCCAAGCCCAAGGGCGGTGGCCAGGGCCAGGGGGGCCACGAGCGAGCGCAAGGAAAACCTCCGGTCGGAAATCATGGATGCGGGTCCTGGGGCGAGAGCGCGAAAAACCAAGCCAAGGCAAGACGCAAAACGAAAACCCGTCCAAAACGGATGATCGGATCGGCACGGCCCGAGCGGGCCCGGACTATATCATGGCCGGCTCGGGATCGGGCAAGCGAAGAAGCCGCGCGGACGGGGCTGTTCCCGGCGGAAGAGGGAAAAGATCCTTCCCTCCTGGAGCCGCGCCCCCCTGGAGGCACGCGGGCGGAGCGAAAAAGACTCAGGCGGCCTCGGCGCGCCAGGTCCGGCAGAACGGCAAGAAGGCCTCCTCGGGCAAGGGGCGGCTGACCAGGTAGCCCTGGACCATGTGACAGCCATTGTCGCGCAGCCAGTCGAACTGTTCGCGGGTTTCAATGCCCTCGGCGACGGTCCGCAATCCCAGCTGTCCGGAAAGGCCAATGATCATGCGCGGAATCGAGGTATCGCCGGGCAGATCGCTCACGAAGCTGCGATCGATCTTCAAAACATCGATGGGCAGGTTCTTGAGGTACGCCAGCGACGAATAGCCGGTTCCGAAGTCATCAACCGAGAGACGCACGCCCAACGCCTTGATCTCGCGCAACAACTGCGCCGACACATTGAACTGGCTCATGATGGCGCTTTCGGTGATTTCCAGCTCCAGAAGATCCAGATCCACCCGGTTGGCGCGCAGCACCGCCATGAAGTCGTCCAGAAAGGACGGCTCGCTCAACTGGCGGGCCGAGACGTTGACCGCCATCGACAAGGGGCCGAACTGGGTTTTCCATTGCGCCTGCACCCGGCACGCCTCGCGCAGGACCCAAAGGCCGATGTCGTAGATCAGGCCGGTTTCCTCGGCGATGGGAATGAAGCGGCCCGGGGCCACCAGTTCGCCCCCGTGGCGCCAGCGCACCAGGGCCTCGCAGCCCGCGACCCGGCCGCTGCCCAGATCGACCTTGGGCTGGAAGTGCAAGACGAACTCGCCCCGGTCCACGGCGGCGCGCAAAGACCCCTCGGTTCGCAGCCGGATCAGGGCGTTTTCGGTCATCGCGCGTTCAAAAAAGGCCCACTGCCCGGGCCCCGCGGCCTTGGCGGCGTACATGGCGGTATCGGCATTGCGCAGCAGATCCTGGCCGCCGGCGCCATCCTGGGGATGGCAGGCGATGCCAACCGAGGTGCTGGGGTGGACCACCGTCCCCGCGACCTCGACCGGACGCTTCACGGCGGCGATGACACGTCGCGCGAGACGGGCCAGATCCTCGATACTCCGGCGGCCTTCGACGATGATCACGAATTCGTCGCCGCCCAGCCGTCCGGCGGTGCCCACGCCCACCAGAACGCTGCCCAGGCGCCGGGCGACCTCCTGCAGCACCTCGTCGCCGGCCTCGTGGCCCAGGCTGTCGTTCACGTGCTTGAACATGTCGAGATCAAGGAACATCACCGCCACGTGCCCCTCCTCAAGGGGCGCGTCGGCCAGGGCGCGGTCGATGATTTCCAAGATCAGGCTGCGGTTGGGCAATCCGGTCAGGGCGTCGCGGGTGGCCATGTGACGCAAGGCGGCCTGCACCACCGCGAGACGCTCCAGCAGCGCGTTGAGGCGCCGGACCATGCGGCCGAACTCGTTGCGACGATGGACCTCGGGCACCCCCAGCGGGCGCGCGGCCGGATCCTCGGGATCGATGCGCTCGACCGCGCGCGCGGCCGCCACCAGATGACGGGCCAGGAAGCCGTGCATGACCAGGCTGGTGGCGCCCGCCACCACCACGATGACGAACAGCATGCCCAGGGTCTGGTCGGCCAGGCGTCCGGCAATGCCCTTGATGAACAGCCGGGCGTCGTAGGTCAGGTAGACGTGTCCGATCACCTGGACCAGCAAGGCGTCCCGGGCGTCCAGTCGGGACGCCCCGGGCGCGCCGCCGCCGTGACCGTGAAACACGGCCCCCGCCGCTCCCGCCGGCACGGCATGGCTTGCCAGCCCCTCGGGACGAGGCCGCGCTCGGGTCAGGTCCACCCTCTGGTCCACGACCGGATGCATCAGGTGGTACAGAAGGGACTCCCATCCCGAGAACGAGTTTTTTCCCTCGTCGCGGCCGATGCTGGCAAACACCTTTTGGGACTCATCGACCACCAGGATCGCGCTCACCGGCTTGGCCCGCACGGTGTCCTCCAGCAAGGCGTGGGCCGTGGGCTCGTCCAGGTTCCAAAGCGCGTTGGACAGGGCCGAGCGCAAGGACAGGGCCGTGGTGGTGCGCAAGGTGGCGAAGTCGCGCTCGGCGGCCGACAGCAGCCACCACGACTGAACCAGCAAGAACACCATGCCCGCGATCAGGGCCACGGCGATCACCCGTGTCGTTTGCTGCAAGGCCATGTGCGGCCCGTGAATGAACACGCGCGAGCCCTCCTGTCGCGCCCCCGGTGGCGTACCGTGCGGTTCCGTGGGGGTTACCTCGATTCCATTCACGGTTTTTCCCAGTGCCTTCCTTATTGCACGGCCATGACAGCGGGCAGCGTGATTTTCTTCAACCCTTCGTTGAAGATTGAACGAGCCATACTGCCAGTTTCCGTTTTCTGGAAACAAACGTACAGCTTTTTCTTATCCAGAAGATGCGGACTCATCTGGACGCTACCCTTGAGTTCCGGATTCTGGTCCACCAGCCAGGTCATGACGTTGGCGTCGATTTCGGCCGCGTCGATCCGTCCCGCCGCCACCTTGCGGATATTGGTCAGGTCGTCGGTGACGGCCTCCAGAACCAGGGTGCCCGCCCGGGCGCGCTCGGCCAGCCCTGGCGTGGTAACGTATCCGGACACCACGCCGATATGCCGGCCCTTGAGATCGTCCAAGGTGGTCCAGGCCAGCGGCGCCCTGGTCGATTCGACCAGGCCCAAGGGCCCCGACCCGGCCGGGTCGGAAAACGCGCAGGCGCCGGCCGCCAGGTCGTCGGAATGGTACTCGGGAAAATAGCCCACGTATCCCTCGCCCAGTCCCGTCTGGACGGCTCGCTTCCATGGGTAGAATTCCACCTCCAAGGCATGGCCCATGGCCGCGAAAGCCTCCCTGGCGACCTTGACGCTGTACCCCTGGTCGGGAAGCGTTGCCCCGGAATAAGGCGGCCAGTCGAGGCTGGTCAGCCTGAAGGTTTCGGCCCGGGCCGTCGCGTGCGTCTGCCCCAGGACCAGAAGCGCCAGCGCGAGGCCAGCAATCCCCTGACGGATCATTGTCGTGTACCCCCTTGCCATGAGAAGGCCCGCCCCCCGCGCTCCCGGCACGACATCCGGACGCGACGCGCCCGGATACCGTCTTGGGCGAGGTGTTTCCCCACGCGGGACGTGGCTTTTCGTTTTCCGTCATGGGTCAGCGCGCGCCCCGGGTCCAGGGACACTTTTATGTAATATCAAAGTCTAGAAATACGCATCAAAAATCCATCCTGGATTTCAATTTCCTTTTGATAATGAAACGGTCCACTTTTTCCTAATTTGTCATAAATAGACGACAGGCACGGTGATAAACGACAGACCAATCGGCGGAAAGGAGCCTCTTGTTTCGGCCCGGAACCACCAGAGCGGGAGAGCGAAGGAATACACCATGAAGTTTCGTAGCGTCAAATGGCCGATCGTGCTTGCGGCCAGTGCTCTTGCCTTGCTCTTCATGGCCATGCTGGGCGCCGGCCTGCTTTCGGTGGTGTGGCACGACCAGGTGGACAACCTGACCACCCGGGCCCGGCAAATGGGAACCATGACCGCGGAAATGGTCTCGGCGCCGCTTTGGAACATGGATCAGGGGGAAGTCGAACGCCTGCTGGGCCTGCTGAAGGACGATCCCGATTTTCACGACGCCGAGATCCGCGACAAGGGGCAGGTTCTGGCCCGGCTTGATCAAGGAGAGGCCTTGAAGGAGGCCCCGGACGTTGTGCGCCTGGACGTGCCCATTCACGGGCCCCAGGGTAAAACCCAGATCGGGTTGCTGGCCATCGGGTTCTCAACCGAACGGGCCTGGGCCCAGACCGAACGCATGGCGGGGATCGGGGGCCTCCTGACCCTGGGGCTCGCGGTGGTGCTGGCGGGGGTGGTGTGGCTGGTGATGAGCCGGATCGTGCGCCCGCTGGCCGACCTGACCGGGGTCATGGACCGCCTGACCCACGACGACCTCGACGGGACCATCCCCCACGGCGCGCGCCTCGACGAACTGGGCAAGGTGGCCCATGTGCTGGCCGCCTTCCAGCAAACGGCCCGCGACCGCCGCGCCCTGGAAGCCGAGCGCCAGGCCCTGCGCGACCAGGAAGCCCAGGCACGACGCGGCCACCTGGAAGCCCTGGCCGCCCACCTGGACGAGGCGGTCGGGGCCATCGTCACCGCGCTTGACGGCATGGCCACCGACCTCGATGGCGCGGCGGCCCGCATGGGCACCGCCTCGGACCACACCGCCGACCTGACCCGAACCATTTCCCAGGCGTCGGAAGAATCGTCGTCCAGCAGCCAGACGGTCGCGGTGGCGGTCGAGGAACTGACGGCCTCGATTCACGAAATCAGCCGCCAGGTGACCCAGGCGGTGGAAACCACCTCGCAGGCGGTGGCCCACTCGGCCAACACCCAAGACGCCCTGCGCGCCCTGGAAAGCAGCGTGTCGCGCATTGGAGAAATCACCAAGCTGATCGACGACATCGCGAGTCAGACCAACCTGCTGGCGCTCAACGCCACCATCGAGGCGGCACGGGCAGGCGAGGCCGGCAAGGGTTTCGCGGTGGTGGCGAGCGAGGTCAAGAACCTGGCCAGCCAGACCATCCGCGCCACCGAGGAAATCGGGCGCAGCATCGTGGAAGTGGGCCAGGTATCGGAAACGGTGGTCTCGTCCACCACCCATATCACGCGCTCGGTCGAGGCCATCAATCAGATGACCAGCGGCATCGCCTCGGCGGTGGAAGAGCAGTCGGTGACAACCCGGGACATCTCGGCCAACGTCTCGCGCGTGGCCGAGGGCGCGACCGAGGTCAGCCGCACCATCGCCGCCGCCAACACCGAGGCCGACGCGGTGCGCCTCGCGGCCCGCGACGTCATGAGCCTCGCGCACCGGGTCAAGAGCAGCGCCGCCACCTTGCGCACCACGGTCGAGAAGGTGCTGAGCGATCTGAGAGCCGGGTGAACGACGCGGGGCGGCCGGGTCGCCGGAAAACGGGCCCCGACGCCCGCCCGATGGCCCGGCCCTCCCCCTTGGGCGTCAAAGAGCCGCGTAGGGTTCGAAGCGACGGCGGTTTTCGTCCACCAGGACCGTTCGCCCGGCCGGAGGAAAGGCGCGTTGCGGGCAGTCGGCCCGTTCGCACACCTTGCACCCGGCCCCGATGGGGGTTGCCACCTCGGGGTCGCCCAGATCCAGACCCCGGGCGTACACCAGCCGCCCGGCCTGATGCAGATCGCAGCCCAGTCCGATGGCAAAGGTCTTGCCGGGCGCCCGGAAGCCGCCCTGGCGGTGGGTCACGGTGCGCGCGATCCACAGATAAGCGCGGCCGTCGGGCATGCGCGCGATCTGGGTCAGGACCCGGCCGGGCTGGGCAAAGGCTTCGTACACCGTCCACAGCGGGCAGGTGCCGCCCACCCGCGAGAAGTGGAAGTCGGTGGCCGACTGGCGCTTGGAAATGTTGCCGGCCCGGTCCACGCGCACGAAAATGAAGGGGACCCCGGGCGCGCCCGGCCGCTGCAAGGTGGACAGGCGGTGGCAGACGGTTTCAAAGCCCACGCCAAACGCCTCGCCCAGCAGTTCGATATCGTAGCGCAGACGTTCGGCCGCCTCCAGGAACGCCCCGTAGGGGAGCACCACGGCTCCGGCGAAATAGGCGGCAAGCCCGATCCGGGCCAGGGCCCGGGCCGGGGCGCTGCCCAGAAGCGGCGCCTCGATCAGGCGGGCCAGCAGCCCGGCGTGCTCCAGGAAGGCCAGTTGCGCCGCCATCTGGAACTGGCGCTGCCCCTCGTTCAGGCCCGGGGCCAGGCCCAGCACGCGCGAGGCCGGATCGAAGCGGCGCAACAGCCCCGGCGCGACCTCGGCCGCGTCCAGCGGCCGCACCCGCACCCCGTGGTCGTCGCGCAACAGGCGCTCCAGGCCCACGGACCGGGCTTCAAGGACCAGGCGGCCGTCGAGGTACAAACGCTCGGCGGCGTCGTCCAGTTCGGCGATATGGTTGTGGCGATCGTAAAAGAAGTCGCGCACCTCGTCGTAAGGCATGAGGAGGGGCGCGCCCCCGGCCAGGGGAAGAGGCACCGTTCCCTCGCCCCGGCCGTCTCCCCAGGCGCTCAGAACCTCGGCCCGCTCGGTGGCGGCGCGGGCACGCCGGTGCAAGGCCAGCAGCGCCTGACCAAGGGCCGGACGGGTGGAAGCCAGATCCTGAAGGTCGGCGGTCGTGATTTCGGGCCCCACCCCGGCATCGGCCAGGGCCTCGCGCAGATCGGCGATCAGCCTCCCCTCTTCCTCGTGGGAGACCACCCGCAGATCAACCCCCAAAACGGCGTTGATGCGCAGCGCCACGGCCGCGCTCAACGGACGCTGGTCGCGTTCGATCTGGTTCAGGTAGCTGGCCGAGATCCCCAGGCGCCGCGCCAGGGCCGCCTGGGAAAGCCCGCGATCCTCGCGCAGGTGACGCAGACGCTCGCCCAGGAAAGCCGGGCTTTTCACGCCCACGCCCCGGCCCCCGCCCCGCTCCCCAAGGTAGGATCAGGCGTCGGGGGCGTGATCATCCCCGATCCCCTGGGCGAGACGGGCCTTGTGCCGGCTCAGGCGCTCGCGCTCGGAGTCGCTGCGCAGCTGGCCGCAGGCGGCCAGGATATCGCGTCCGCGCGGCAGACGGATGGGCGCCGAATAGCCGGCGTCGTTGAGCAGGCGCGAAAAATGCTCCAGGCGCGCGACCGAAGGCGTTTCATAGGGCGAGCCCGGCCAGGGGTTGAACGCGATCAGGTTGAACTTGCACGGAATCCCCTCGACCAGACGGATCAGGGCGCGGGCATCCTCGTCGGAGTCATTCACCCCCTTGAGCAGCAGGTATTCAAAGGTGATCCGCCGGGCGTTGTTGGCGCCGGGATAGTTCCGGCACGCGGCCATCAGCTCGGCCAGGGGATACTTGCGATTGATCGGCATGATCTGGTCGCGCACCGCGTCGGTGGGAGCGTGCAGGCTGACCGCCAGCTTGACCCCCAATTCCTCGCCGCAGCGCTCGATCATGGGCACCACGCCCGCCGTCGACAAGGTGATGCGCCGGCGCGACAAGGCGATGCCCTCGCCATCCATGATGATTTTCAGCGCGCCCGCCACGTTGTCGTAATTGTACAGGGGCTCCCCCATGCCCATGACCACGATATTCGACAGCATGCGCGATTCATCGATGGGCGACGGCCATTCCCCGAACGTGTCGCGGGCCACCATCACCTGGCCCACCACCTCGGCGGCGCTCAGGTTGCGCACCAGCAACTGGGTTCCGGTATGGCAGAACCGGCAGGTCAGGGTGCACCCCACCTGCGACGAAATGCACAAGGCCCCCCGGTCATCCTCGGGGATGTACACCATCTCCGCCTCGTTGCCGTCGGCGAAGCGCAGCAGCCATTTGATGGTGCCGTCTTCCGAGGTCTGGGTGCGCACGATCTCGGGGCGCGCCAGCGTGCACTGGGCCTTCAAACGCTCGCGCAAGGGAGCGCCAAGACTGGTCATCCGGTCGAAATCGGTTTCGCCCCGGTGATAAATCCAGTGCCAGAGCTGTTTGGCACGAAACGGACGTTCCCCCCAGCCTGTCAACAGATCGGCAAGCTGGTCGCGCGACAGACCGACAAGGTTCACCCGTTCGAGGTTTTGCGGTATAAGGCTGTCTGGCGTGCAGTGTGTCATGGATATGATACGAGGGTTAGGCGATTGAGGGACCCTCTTTCTTCTTGACCGCTTCCAGGCCACGGAAAAAGAAAAAGGCGGGGCAGCTTGGCATGGATGCGTGGTTCGACCAAGGGGCTTCGATGGAACGGCAAGGGCGGAACCGATCCCGGCCCCGGAAACAGGCCACTCCACGGAGAGCCGTCGATCCAGGAGGATCCTGCGGCCTTACCCCGGAAAGAGCAAGTGCCGGCGGAACAGTCAGGTTCCCCTGGGTCAATCAGGTTAAATTTTGGTGACTATCTTTGTCAAGAGTGGGGGATCGCGTTGTCTTGCGAGGATTCGGCGAGACCAGGGGCGGCAACCCTTAACAGAGGAAATATAGCCATGCTAAAAAAGGTTGCTGTCAGCATCGCTGCGGCAGGGGTTCTGGCGTCTTGCGCCGATACCTGGGATTACAAGACGGTCGGCACCATGACGCCGGCGGGCTCGGCCTTCGACGCCGCGTTGCAAAAAGAGTACGTCGCCCTTGCCGCCTATGAAGAAAGCGGCGGAGACTGGAGCTCGGTGGCCTATTACACGGCCAAGGCCCGCGCCGCTACCCTGGGCAAAACCCCGACGCCCACCTTGCTGGCTGAACGCGACCTGAAAACGGCCCAGGCCGCGATCGAACCGGCCCGGGCCGACCTGATGCGGGCCCTGGAGGGCGACGCCCCCAAGGCCAATCCGCTGATGGCCGCAAAGGCGCAGGCCAGCTTTGACTGCTGGGCCGAGGAGGCGGAGGAAGACCGCCAGCCCGAGCGCATTGCCGAGTGCAAGCAGAATTTCGAAATCGCCCTGCGCGCCCTGGGCACGCCGCCGGCGGCCCCCGCCGACACGGGGATGCCCTTCGTCGTGCATTTCACCTTGGGCGGGACCACCCTTGACCACGAGGCCGCCGGCGAGCTGGACACCATTGCCCGCGCCTTCGCCAAGGCCATGCCGGCGCGCGTCCTGGTGGTGGGCCACACCGACACCACGGGATCGGCCGACGCCAACATCATGCTTTCCCAGCGTCGGGCCGAGGCCGTGGCCCGGGCCCTGGCGATCCGGGGCGTGCCCTCCGACGTCATGACCCTGGAAGCCTATGGCGAGGAGCGGCTGGCCGTTCCCACCCCCGACAACGTGACCGAGGTTCGCAATCGCCGGACCGAAATTTCGTTCGAGAACTGATCGTTCTTTCGACAACGAAACAAGAACAAAAACGGGCCGATGCCTTGCGGGAGCGGCCCGTTTCCTTTTTTGGCCGGATGAGAGTCCATCAACTTCAGACAGAATCCGGCAAGTTCTTCATCCATTTGCTTGAGTTTGTCTTTTCGGGAAATGCGGTGTCCACTTTTCCCTGACAAACGCGAACGCGCCCTCCCCTCGCCGTTGCGATTCCGGCCTCAGGGGGGCGCCTTGACGCACGGCCCGTTGGCCAGTTCAGCCACCCAGGCCAGAACCACGCGCGACACCGAGCGCGGCGTGCTGCGCACCGAACGGGCCTCGCGTCCCTCGAACCCCTTGACCGGCGCGTCGGTGAAGCTGGCGTAGAAATACACCCGTGTGTCGCCACTGGACGGGGGCATGAACTCCAGGCGCGGCTGGCCGTTGTTCTCCGACACATCGCCAAAGACGACGCCAAACCCACCGTCAAGCCCGTACAAGCTGGGCACGCGTCGCGCGCGCCGGCCGTTGTAGCAAACGTCCTGCTCCGAAACCGCCTGAAGCACGGACTCCACGCTGGGGTCGGCGACAACCTCGGCCAGCCCCTGGATGCCGGCGGTGGTGGCGGTGGCCGGCGGCGGCGGCGCCCCGGTGACGGCCTGCTGTTCCTCGGGCGGCGCGACCAGCTTGCGCCCCAAGACGGTTTGCCCCTGCACTTCGTGCTCGACCACGGTTTTCTGCTTGAGGGCATCAACCTGGGTCAGGGGCGGGGCCGTGGCCCGCTCCGGGGTGCTCATCGAGGTTTCGGCCGCCTTGAACAGGTCGACGATAACGTCCTTGGTCAGGAACCAGCCGCCCACGCCCACGACCAGCAAGACGGCGAACACCGCGCACCCCTTCAATTCCCGGTTTTCGTCCTCGGGTCGGAAGGGCGTGCTTTTCGCCGCGCGGCGGGAGCGGCCTTGCGGCTCGCCCCCCCCCTTGAGCGGAATGTCGTCGTCGAACGGCAGGCGGTCGACCGGCTGGCGCAGAAAGCTGCTTTTGCTTTGAAAAGGCTCCTGCGCCCGAGGCGGGACCCGAACCGGGCCGCCCCCGATCGAGACGTCCTCCAGCTGATCGTCCCACGCCGGAACGCCGGAAGCCCCGCCCGTTTCTTCCGACGCATCCGCCGGCAAGGGGGCCCCGTCCGGCGCGGCCCCACCAGGCAGGGGCGTGCCGGGCTCGCGTTCCATGGGCAGCGATCCCGCTTCCCTTGCCGCGTTTTCCCCCCCGCCGGGACGACGGGACTCCGGTCCCGGACCGGTGGGTTCCCCGGGTGCGCGACGCTTTTCCTCATCGGCCATGACGAGGCTCCTGCTGGGTGAGCGTTTGGTCCGGTCCTGCCCCGCCCGTCATGCGTTCTCTTCCTTGTTCCGCCTTTTACTCCCGACCACGCCCCGGCTCAAAGGTATGCGAGGGCGCACGCTCAAGACAAGCCCCGCCGGCGTCATTCGGCGGGAACAGGCGTCGGAGTCGAGGTGTTCTTGCGGTCAGACGGCAAGGAAAGAAGCAGAACCGAAACGATCAACGCCAGCCCCCCCAGAATAAGGAACAGCAACGTGAAATCCCCGGTGGTCCCCCGGATCACCGAAACCAGGGGTACCCCCAGACCACTTACCCCGAACGACAGCACGAATTTCAATCCATAGGCGGTGGAACGCCAGCGAGCCGGTGTATAGCGGGCCAGCAGGCTGTTTTCGGCCGGCAGGGCGCCAATGTTGCCGCACACCGCGATCATCATGGCCATGCCCAAGGGCAGGCCGCCCAGCATCGCCACCGCGACCAGGGCCGGCGCCTGGATCAGGTACATGGCGATGTAAACAGCCTTGAGGGCGTAGCGGTCGGCCAGATGGCCCGCCCCGATCTGCAAAATCCCGGCCAGGCCATAGACCAGCATGACCGCGCTGCCAATGCCCAGGGCCCCCTCGCCCAGCAGGCTGCCCATGCGTTCCTCGAACAGCTTGGGCATGGCGGCCTGGGTGGACTGGTATATCAGACCGCCGCAGAGCATGACCCCGGCCAGGACCACGTACACGCGCACGGCGTCGCGACGGTCGGGTGGCGGCTCGGGGTTGGCCTCGGGGGCTTTTTCGCTCACCCATCCCCGCGCGAGGCTGAGCAGGAAGACAAGCCCGGTCAGCACGCACAGCGCCCCCGGCACCAGGAACGCCGCCCGCCATCCGAACGAATCGATCAGCGCCCCGGCCCCGAGCGCGGCCACGGCCGGACCAAAGCCGCCAAAGGCGCCATTGATCCCCAGGGCACGGCCGCGATTGACGGCGGAATGCACCAGCCAGGCAATGCCCACCGGGTGGTAAATGCTGCCGAACAAACCCAGGACGCCCAGCGCAAGGGCCATCTCCACCGGAGAACCGGAAAGGCCGGCCCAGATGGCCCCGCCCCCGGTTCCCAGGAAAAACAGCGTCATCATGCCGGTGGCGCTCCAGCGATCGCCCAGCCACCCCGTGAAGGGGGCGGCAATGCCAAACAAAAGTTTGCCGCCCACGATCAAGGTCAGGGCGGTTTCGTAGCTGATGCCGAACACCGTGGGCAACGACAGGGCGACAACGAAGAACACCGGCTCGAAGACATGACTGAAGGCATGGCCGATGCAAGAAAATCCAAGCGCGAGACGCCCCTGGGTGCCGTGGGTACTCATGGCCGCGGGCTCCGGACAAAGGGATTGAGGAAACCAAGGCAACACCACGCGTCGCGCCCCGAAAAAGGGCCGCGCCCGTCTTGCCCCGGCTGGAGCAAGGAGAGCGTTCGCGGACCGGGCCTACTCGTGCCGTGGCAGGGCTCGAAAACGGGGGAGGCCGGAAAACCGGCGAACCGCCCCCGTTCGGGTTTGTCGGGGAAAAGCGGACACCGCTTTTCCCGGAAAGACAACCTCAGGCAAAGGGATCCAGGGCCTGCCCGCCCTCACCTTAAGTTGTTTAACGCTATACATTCAGCAAAAGATATTCGCGCTCCCAGCTGGAGACCACATGCTGATAGGCATCCCACTCGGCCCATTTGACCGACATCAGCACGCGCACGAAATCCTGTCCCAGGAGATCGTGCAATTGCCGGGCCCGTCCGAAGCGTTCGATGGCGTCGGGCAGATGGCGCGGCAGGTTATGGGCGCGGGTGTAGGCGCTGCCGGTGATCGGCGCCGAGGGTTCCAGTTCCTCGACCATGCCAAGGTAGCCACACGCGAGGGACGCGGCAATCGAGAGGTAAGGATTCGCATCGGCCCCCGAAAGGCGGTTCTCCACCCGGCGCGCCTCGGGCAGGGCGTAGGGCACGCGCAAGGAGACGGTCCGGTTATCCAGCCCCCAGTGCATGTTGATGGGGGCGCTTTGATCGGGCAGGAACCGGCGATAGCTGTTGACGTTGGGGGCCAGCATCAGAAGGCACTGGGGCAGATACTTCTGCAAGCCGCCGATATGCCAGCGGAACAGATTGGAATCCTGTCCGTCATCCGACGCGAAGATGTTGCGCCCGGTTTCCCCGTCCTCGACGCTCTGGTGCAGGTGCATGGCGCTGCCCGGCTGGCCGGGCAAGGGCTTGGCCATGAAGGTTGCATACACGTTGTGCCGCAGGGCCGCCTGGCGCACCGTGCGCTTGAACAAGAAAACCTGATCGGCCAGTTCAAGCGCGTCGCCGTGATTGAAATTGATCTCCATCTGGGCGGTGCCGGATTCGTGATGGAGCGTGTCCACATCCAGGTTTTGGGCCTCGGCGTAGTCGTAGACGTCCTCGAACAACGGATCGAATTCGTTAACCGCGTCGATGCCATAGGCCTGCCGCCCGGTTTCGGCCCGCCCCGAGCGTCCGGCGGGGGGCTCCAGGGGGTAATCAGGGTCGTTGTTGATGCGAACCAGATAAAACTCCACCTCCGGCGCGACCACGGGGCGCCATCCCTTGTCCTCGTACAACTTCAAGATGGTGCGCAGCACCTGACGGGGGGCGCAGCCCACCACCGAACCGTCGCGATACAGGCAATCATTGATCACCTGGGCGGTCGGCTCCTCGTACCACGGCACGATGCGCACGGTCCGGGGATCGGGGCGCAGGAAAATATCGGAATCGGCGATATCGATCGGATCGTCCTCGGGATAATCCCCGGTCACG
The DNA here is from genome assembly GCF_007992075.1 of Pararhodospirillum oryzae. GTDB lineage: Bacteria > Pseudomonadota > Alphaproteobacteria > Rhodospirillales > Rhodospirillaceae > Pararhodospirillum > Pararhodospirillum oryzae. Next base: position 29,419 of record NZ_BJZO01000010.1, on the reverse strand, counting down.
GTCTGGGTGAAGACCGATTCCGGCAGCCGCAAGCCGCGATCGCGCAGGCCCGACAGGAACTTATGGGCGGGCAGGATCTTGCCGCGCGCAATGCCCGAGGTGTCGGGCACGAGGCACTCCACTTCGGTGATGCCCCGTTCGCGGGCCCAGTGTTCCAGGTCGTCAAGGGTTTGGGGTTCGGCGGTTCTCATGGATCCGGGTCACACTAAAGAAACGGTCCGACGGCGCGGGCCGGACCGGCGAGGGCACGACCAACCGCGCGGCACAGCTTGCCTGGGGCGGATTTTCCGCCCTTGTCGCGTCGGTCGCAAGGCGTCCCTTGTCCCTGTCCTCGCGGGACATCGCCCGGGGAAAAGCGCCGTCCGGCCCCTTGCCCCCCACAAGGCGGGAAGAGTCGCGACGCCGTTGCTCCCGGGGTCCCTGGTTCAGGGGTAGCAGATCACAGGGGGGGCGTGCAATCGCAAGCCCGGGCATGGGGCTCACGCGAAAAAGGATCCCTTGAAAACGAAAGGGGAATACATCCCATGGCCCCTTCAAGGGGTGGCATTCCCAAGCACCCAAGAGGGATGCAATCGCGCGGGCTTCATGGCATAGTCGGACCAGCGGTCGGGGGCTTTTTCTTTCAGCACGGCGGAAAAAGCATGGAGATCCGCACAATCAGCTCGTGCTGCAGGCAGTGGGGGCGCGACGGAGACACCCATGGCGGGAAAGCAGTATTCCCCGGCTCAGCTGGCCAAGCATCAAGAAAAAATGGCCCGTTTTCGGATGCAGCGGCGCCGCCTGGAAGAACAGCGACGCCAGCGCCGCCGAAGAGAAATGATCAGAAGCATCAAGTTATTTTTTATTATCACCGCCTTGCTGATAACAGGAATCGCGACTTTTATTCTGTTGAATGGGGCATGGACCCTGGTTGATCCCATCCTTAAACGCTAGGGTGCCGCGCGTTAAACCGGATCCGGGCATAATGATTTGAGTTTTTGTTTTTGCGTTCGACCTATCCGAAAAACGATTCCCGTTTTTCGGGCCTCATTCTCATCTTGCGTCCCAGAAAGCGGGACCCAGTTGGATGCGCGACGGTGGAGGACTCCATGACAGGCGTGGCATGGTCAGACCGGTACGTAACCGGTATCAAGGCGATCGACAAGGATCATCACAGCCTTTTCGAACTGCTGGCTTCCCTGGTCGAGCACCGCAAGGCCCGATCGGGGCCCTCGGCCGTGGCCGCCACCTTGCATGCCCTGGAAGTGTACGCCGCCGAGCATTTCGAGCGTGAGGAACGTTTCATGCTCAGCGCCCATTTCCCCGGTTTTGAAACCCACCGCCGGGCCCACGATGAATTCCGCACCCTGGTCCAGGCCCTGGCCCGCCAGTACCGGCGCGAGCCCGCCTCGATCGATCTGGACAAGGTGAGCCAGTTCCTCGCGCACTGGATCGGCTCTCACATCCTGGTCGAGGACATGGCCTATGTCCCCTACCTGAACGGCACCGTGTCGGCCGAAGTCGACGACACCGACACGCCGCCGATGCCGATCGAAATCGTCTTGCGGGTCCCGCCCGGCAAGCACGAGGTCATCAAGCGCTTTGCCGCCTTGATGCGCGACGGCGGCGAGGTCGCCGATACCCTGGAAAACACCCTCAACGCCCTGGAGCACCACCGCGAGCAGGTCCTGGATCACCGGGTGCGCGCCCTGTTCGGAACGTAAAAGCCCGGCCCCTGGAAAAAGACCGGGGGTCAACGCGGCGGCAAAATCAGCTCCATGCCATCCCGGGCCACCAGACACCCGTCCCATGTGTTTTGCGCTGTCTTTTCCAGATCGGACATGAAGTCGTCGTGATGATCGGGATCATGGTGGAAAAGAACCAAGTGGCGCGCCCGGGCGCGCTGGCACAGGTTGACCCCCTCCTCCCAGGTGGAATGCCCCCATCCGACATGGGCCGGATATTCGGCTTCGGTATACGTGCTGTCGTAGATCACGTAATCGGCGCCGTCGATCAGGCCCAGGATGTTTTCGTCGGGGCGGCCGGGGGTATGTTCGGTATCGGTGACGTAGCAGAGCGAATACCCGCCCGCTTCCAGCCGATAGCCCGTTGCCCCGTTGGGATGGTTCAAGGGCGCGGTGCGGACCCGGATGCCGTCGCCCAGATCAAAGGATTCGCCGGCCTGAAAATCGGTGAAGGACTTTTGGGAATGCAGGTTTTCCAGGGGGACCGGAAACATGGGGTCCGACATCTGGCTGGCCAGCAGGTGACGAATCCCCCCGTTGCCCACCAGATGCCCGGCATAGACATCAAGTTTCACCTTCGGATTATAGGCTGGCCCGAAGAACGGAAAGCCGAAAATATGATCCCAATGGGTGTGGGTCATGAGCAAGGTGTAATGATCGACCTGCCGGTTCGCGGGATCGGCCCCCAGATTGCGAATGCCTGTTCCCGCGTCCAGGATAATGTGACGATCCCCCAACGTGACTTCGACGCAACTGGTGTTGCCGCCGTAGATGACATGCCGGGCCGACGGGCAGGCAATGCTGCCCCGCACACCCCAGAACTTGATCTTGCATGACGTCGTCACCCGACCAGCTCCTTTCGAGACCGCCCGGCACCAGCGGCGTTTCGTTCGTCCTCGCTCTCAGCCCTCAAAAAAAAGGCATGGGAACATCATAACTTTTCCTCTGCCCCTATAACACCCGTTTTCATCCGTCCGAAGGAAGAGGATCGCCCGAGGAGATCACCTGAAGGACCGTGCCGGGTTCCAGGGAAAGCGTCTGGTCGGCCCGCCCCTGGTTCACGGCGATTTCGATCATATCGTTTGCGTTACGATAGAACAAGGCTTCGCCCCTCCTGACATCGCCAAAAGTGCGAGCCCGGGTCACCACCTGCCCCCTGACGTGCAACGTGGCCCCGGCGGGCAGCCGATCCGCCCGCACTCCGGTGATCGCGTTCCCATAGGCATCGATATAGACGACCCAGGGAGGATCGTCGGGAAGATCCGGGCGATCGAGTCGGGCGGGATCCACCGGGATTGCCCCGCCGGGCAGGCTCCCTTGCGCCAGGGCGGCGGCGGCCGGGGCGAAAACATCGCGTCCATGGAACGACGGGCTGGCCGTTTCGGGAACCGGCAGCCGCCAGGCCGCCCGTTCCGTGGAGCGTCGGAGCACCAGCGCGAAAATCCCGTTGTCGGGGCCCACGTACCAGCGCCCGCCGGCTCGCAACACGATGGCGTCACGCGCCCCGCCCACGCCCGGATCGACCACCGCGATCACCACCGACTCGGGGGGCAGGCTGGCGGCGTAGGCCGGAATCAGGGCCGCCGCCAGAAGGGGCTGGAAAGGGGGCAGGTCGGTGATGAGGTCAACGCAAGGGATTCCAGGGGCATCGACCGCCAGACGCACGTGCATCTGCCCCATGTACAGCCCCCCCGATCCGAAATCGGTCATGAGTCCGATCATTCCGGCTTTTCCCATCCTCGTGCCCCCCGTTCTCCCCCGCGTTTCTTGAAAGGCCCCGGTAAAACGCGCGACGGATCACCGTGCGCGCCTCTCCTTGCGCCCTGTTTGCCGCGCGAAACGGCCCATCAAGCCGGGATCCCCATCGTTCGGGCGATCGCCTGGGTGGAGAGGGTTCAGGAAACCACGCCTCTTCCTAAGAAGGTCTTACGTCGGCAAGGAAGAAAACTCGACTCCACGCCCCGGGGCCGGCCCTCAGGGCTCCCCCAAAAACCGGGCGATGGCTTCGATCTGATCGGGCGCCATCAGGCCGGGGGCATGGCCGGCGTCCGGGACCTCGACCACCGTGCACCCGGAGGGATGCGCGGCCATGCGCGCCGTCGTTTCGGCCGACAGAAGGTCGGACCGGGCGCCGCGCAGGACCAGGACCGGGCAGCGGATCGCCTCCCAGATCGGCCACAGCTCCACGTCTCCCTCGGGCATCGCCAGCAACGAGGTCAAGATCGCGGGATCACAGGCGAAACCCAGGGAGCCATCCGGACGCACCCGGTGCCCGTGTTCGGTCATGTGGCGCCACGCCGCGTCGTCCAGAGCCCCGAATCCGGCATGAACCAGACGCAAGGCGGCTTCCACCTCGGCCATCGAGCCGAACACCGGATCCTGGCCCACGTAGCCGCGCAGGCGGGACAAGGCCGCTCCTTCGATCCGGGGCCCCACGTCGTTGAGCACCAGCCGGCGAATGGGCGAGCCCGGAACCGCCGCCAGCCCCATGCCGATCAGCCCCCCCATCGAGGTTCCCACCCAGTCCACCGTGGCGGCTCCGGTCCGCGCGAGCAGCGTGGTCAGGTCGGCGCCGTAGGCCACGGTATCGTAGCCCGTGGGGTCGGCCAGCCAGTCCGAGCGGCCGCGCCCCGGCATGTCGGGGCAATAGACCGTGCGCCCCCGCGCCCCCAGCCCCTGGGCCAAGCGGTCGAAATCCCGGCCGTTGCGGGTCAGGCCGTGGACACAGATCACCGGACAGGCCGCCTCCTCCGCCTCCCGGCCCGGGCTGGCGGGCTCCCAGCGGACATAGGCCAACCGCCGGAATCCCTCCGGTCGCAAGATCGCCACGCTCGCCTCGCTCATGCGCACGGCCAAGGTCATGGGGTCTCTCCTTCTTCAGTGGCCTTTTTCGGCGGTGTCTTCAGGCTTTCGATGCGGGTGCGAGGATGGCATCCAACCAGAATGCAACACCCGTGCCGCCCCGCCGCAATGAACCCGTCGCGGATCGGTGGTGAACGGGGATCGCCATGGCACTCACCTGTCGTCAGAGTTCGGGTAACGAGAGGTGGGCTACTCTGGCCAATCCCTCGATGAATACGCGAAAGCTGGAAGATATGTTTCTTGTATACGACAGATGCTTCGCAACAGCCCGAGCCCCGGATACTTTCTGGAACGCGGGGCACAGATACATGACTTCGTTCACTGGATCTTGAATGGCATCGGGGGTTCTGAATTTACGGCGTCCCCTGATTTTTCCCAGGTCGGGCTTCTTGAACGCCTCGGCGAGAGCATCGGGATCCCCAAGATACCATGCCTCCAGTTCGTGGCAGGCAATCCGCACCAACGCATCCGGTCGGCCGGCATCCTGGCAGAGCCGCACCAGGCTGGCTTTCAGTGTCCGACAGTCGTCGGTATCCTTGTCTCGCAGGATGACAAAACAATCCTCCGGGTCTTTCCATCCTCGCAGCTTACGCGGAATACTTTTTTCCAGATCTTGCTTTCCTTCATGCTGAATACAAAGAAATTTCAGATCGGGAAAAAATCGAGGAAGAAGGATATCGAGAAATTCTTTCTCGGATTTTCCTTCCAGCATGAAAATCACCCGGTTCATCGGGGATGGGCTCCCGTGAACAAACCTTGCTTCCACAAGGCTCCAAGAAGGTCTCCCTGCTCAAAAAGAGAATTCAACAAAGGGTCATCGGAAGCCCGCCGGATATCCGTGAATCCGTTTTCCTTGACAAGCCAAAAGACTTCGTCGGGTTTGCAGGCATTGACCAGATCCGGAGAGTGGGTCGAAATAAAAACCTGTCCACCCCGATCCGAGTAAGAGCGGAATTCCTCAAGAAGCTCGATCATCAGGTCCGGATAAAGCTGGTTTTCGGGTTCCTCGATCGCCAGCAAGGGAAATGGCTTCGGATCAAACAGCATCACCAGATAGGCAAACATCTTGATGGTGCCGTCCGAAACGTAGCGGGCAATGAATGGGTCCTTGAAACTCCCATCCTGGAAACGCAAAACCAGCCGCCCGTCCTCGGTTGGCTTGGCTTCCACGTCGGTGACACCGGGAACCCGTGCCTTCATGGCCTCCAGGATCTTAGTGAACTGTGCCGGGTGGTGTTCATAAAGATAATAGGCAACCTGAGCGACGTTGTCCCCTCGCGAAGACAAATGCTCCGCCTCGCCCGCATCAATGCTGGGACGGGCTTCGGCAATGTGAAAATCCGAAATGTACCAGTTTTCGATCAGGCTGCGAAAATCGGCGACGATGCGAAATTCGCGAAACTGCCCCAGGCCCTTGATGGCGAGAATGCTGGGATCATCCAGAACGTATTCCTTGCGTTCCTCGATCGCCCCTTCAACACCATACGCGACCTCGTTGGTGATGGCGGTGCCTTGCCCACGGGAAAAATCAATGAAATGCCACGGCTTTCCCAAATTTCCCCGGCGAAATTTCAGGATTTCCCGCTCCACGACCGGCTTGCCGTTTTCGTTGGCGATTTTCAAGACGTAGGTTGCCAGCCGCCCCCCGCTTTCCCGAAACTTGACGGTCAGGGTAATCGGCCCCCGCTCGCCCCGGCTGACCAGTTCCTTGAAACCACCGCGCCGGTGCACCGCCGTCGCCACGTTTTGGGTCAGGGCATCCTTCAAAAAATTAAAAACATCAAAAAGCGTACTCTTGCCGGTGCCATTACCCCCGACCACGACCATCATGGGAGACAATTTATTCAGCTTGACATGACGGAATAGACGAAAATTCTGAATTTCCAGGGATTCAATCAACATGGCCATGTTTTTTTCTCTCGCCCGGAAAAATCATGATCCAGCCACCGTTTTTCCTGCCCGTTTCCTGCCCGCTGTCACGGGGAAAAAAGCCCTCCTCTTTTTTACATACTGCACTTCCGCCGTGTTCACAATGGGACGAGGACATATCGGAACGGGTGCCGCCTCCTTTCCTGCCAGGGGGGTTATCGGGGGGCGGATTCGGATCGCGGCGGCGGCGGCACGGCCGAAGGCTGAGTGTCCGGGGCAACGGCGCCCGGAGTCTCCGCCTTCGGCTCGGAAACGGCCGGGGAAACCTCGGCGGGAGGTTCGGACGGGGATCGGGCCTGGGGGGCGACAGGCACGAAATCAGAAGCGTTCGGAGTGGCGTCGCCCCCTGGCCCGGGCGAGGAGTCCGGCGCGGACGACACGACGGGAGAAGCCACCGGCGCCGGGGCGGGCGCGGACAGGGGTTCGGACGGCCCGGCGGCGCCTGCCGGAGCGGCCCCCGACGCGGACGGCTCCGGGGTCGGGCGCGGTTCCCCGCCCGACGCGGGCGGGAGCGTTGCCGCGACCGGAGCCGGGACCACGGGGGCGGGCTCGACCGGGGACGGCTCGACCGGAGCCGACGCGACCGGGGCCGACGCCCCCGGGGCGGGCTCGGCCGGGGACGGCGCGACCGGCGGGGCGGGCGGGATCCAGGCGCGGGCCTCCTCGGGCGTGAAGAACTCAACGCGCGCTCCCTCGCGGGCGGCGGTCGCGAGGCGCGCCTCGGACGCGGCCAGGGCACGGCTCAGGGCCACGCGGGCGTAGGTCTCGGCCGACCGGGCGGCTTCCATCACCGCCGCTTGCTGGCGCTCGGAAAGGCCCGCCCAGGTTTTTTCGCTCATCAGCACCGGATGGTATTCGAACCACGGGGCGGCCGGCCCGGGCAGGGTCACGCAAGCCGAGGCCGGCAGGGGCAGCCCCCCCAGGATATCGAGTTCCGCCACCGCCTCGACCGCCGCCGGCTCGCGCGAGGGGCCGGAAACCGGGGCCTTGTCCGCCTCCTGGAGCACGGCGCCGTGCGCCCGGGCCACCCCGCCCAGCGGCCGCCCGCCGGGATCGAAGCGTTTGCCCGCCAGATCGGCCGGCCGGTGCGCGCATGACCCGTCGCGGGCAATGAGCGCGCCGGGCAGCCACAAATCGGCGAGGACGCGCACCCCATGGCGGGCCAGGGTCTCGCGCACCGTGCGCATCAGGGGACCCTGAGCCAGGCCATAGGCGTCCTCCAGGGTGGTTGCCAGCCCCGGACGGGCGGGCCTGGCGAACACCGGATCAACCCCGCGCAAGGTGGTGAGCGGCAGGCTCGCGACCTCCAGGGTTCCCGACATCAGGCCAATCCACATTTCGGCCGGGGTGAACAACCGCCCGCGCCCATAAATCTTGAGGCGTAGCGACGGCTCGCGGGCCGCCAGTTCCCGCGCCAGCACCTCCAGCATGCGGTGCCGGGTCTCGCGCAGACCTTCTTCGTAGCCATGCGCCGCCTTCAAGGTATGGGCCATGAGAGGCAGCGGGAAGCCCGTCCACCCCAGTCCCAGCCCGAGCAGCATCCCCAAGGCCTGAAGGCCCGCCTGGGTTGGTCCGTGTCGCATGATGGTTCGTGAACTCCCCTGACGGCGGTCGCTTCCTTGATCCGTGGCGTTCCCAATACCCGGCCCACCATACGCCCGCAACCCCCGCCGGAGCCACCCGTTTCCCCGGCCGGCCGGCCCCGTGGCGGGACCCGCCAGGATGATTGTCGCGCCTTTCGGGGGCGGTTAAGGTGTTGGCGGGTCCTGGCCCCTCCGGCCAGGGACAACGGATCCAGCCAACGCGATCCGGCCTTGCCATAAATCCTTGTAGATTCGGGGAGTGTTTGGTCCATGCCGATACCCAGCCTTGAGCCGACCCTTGATCCCGGCGCCCTGGCCCGGGCCCTGTCGGGCCTTCACCTGATCGACGGAGCGCTGGTCGCGCCGGCGGGCGGACGCGTTTTCGACGTGGTCAACCCGGCCACCGGCGCGGTCATCGCCACCGCCGCCGACGGCGACGCCGCCGACGTGGACCGGGCGGTCGCCGCCGCCCGCGCCGCGCAACCGGCCTGGGCCGCCCGCCCGGCCCGCGAGCGCGGCAAGCTGCTGGCCGAATGCGGCCGGCGCCTGGGGGCCCATGTCGAGGAACTGGGCCGGCTGATCGCCCTGGAAACCGGCAAGGCCCTGCGCACCGAAAGCCGGGTCGAGGCCTCGGTGCTGGCCGACATGTTCGTGTTCTTCGGCGGGCTGGGATCGGAACTGAAGGGCGAAACCGTGCCCTTCCACCCCGACATGCTCACCGTGACGGTGCGCGAGCCCCTGGGCGTGGTCGGAGCCATCATTCCCTGGAACGTGCCCTTGCTCCTGATGGCGATGAAGATCGCCCCGGCCCTGGTCGCCGGCAACACCGTTGTCATCAAGTCGGCCGAGGAAGCGCCGCTCACCGTCTTGCGCGTGTGCCAGATCCTGGCCGACGTGCTGCCGGCCGGCGTGTGCAACATCCTGGCGGGCGACGGCCCCGGGTGCGGCGCGCCCCTGGTCACCCACCCTGACGTGAAGAAGGTAACCTTCACCGGATCGGTGGAAACCGGGCGCATCGTGTACAAGGCCGCCGCCGACAAGCTCATTCCCGTGACCTTGGAACTGGGCGGCAAAAGCCCGATGATCATCCTGCCCGACGCCGACCTGGATCGGGCCGTGGCCGGCGCGGTTTCCGGCATGCGCTTCACCCGCCAGGGGCAAAGCTGCACCGCGTCCAGCCGCATCTATGTCCACGACAGCCTGTACGACGCGTTTTTCGAGCGGGTGCGCGAACGGGTCGATGCCCTGGTCATGGGCGATCCCCTCGACGAGCGCACCGACATCGGCACCGTGATCTCGCCCGAGCAGTTCGCCAAGGTGCGGGACTTCATCGAAAAGGGCCGGGCGAGCGGCGCCACCGCCACCGAGTGCTCGGCGCTGCCCACCGATCCCGCCTTGCGCAAGGGCCTGTTCCTGCGCCCCGTGGTGTTCACCGACATCGGCCCCGACGCGCCGCCCGCGCGCGAGGAAATCTTCGGCCCCGTCGTGTGCCTGTTCCGCTGGACCGACTTCGACGCCGTGATCGAGGCCGCCAACGACAGCCCCTACGGCCTGGCCGCCACCGTGTGGACCAACGACCTGGCCAAGGCCATGGAGGCCACCCGCCGCCTTGAGGCCGGCTTCGTCCAGGTCAACCAGAACCTGGTGGTGCAGCCCAACCTGTCCTATGGGGGCGTCAAGACCTCGGGCCTGGGCAAGGAAGCCACCTTGGAATCCATGCTGGAGCACTTCACCCACAAGAAGACCATCATCTTCAACATGACCTGACGACCCCGGGGGCCGGCCGGACCGGCCCCTTCCCTTCCTTGCGTTCCCCGGGCCCGGGGGGCGAAGCCGTCGGGAGGCCCCGCGCATGCGCATCCTGGCCTTGATCCTCGCGGTCCTGTTCGCGCTGCTGTTCGCCCTTTGGGTGGCGCTCAGTTCCTCGATGCCGCTGACCAGTGGCGCGGTCGCGGTCCCGGTCGGGGGCGCCCTGCCCGCCGTCACGCCGGCGGACGGCCCTCCCCTGCCCGCTCCCGGCCTTGAGGGCGGCGTGACCATCACCCGCGACCGCTACGGGATTCCCACCATTCGCGCCATCAGCGCGCGCGACGCCGCCTTTGGCCTTGGCTTCGTGCACGCCCAGGACCGGTTGTGGCAGATGGAATCCATGCGCCGCCTGGGCCAGGGCCGGCTGGCCGAGCTGCTGGGCGCGCCGGTGCTGCCGCTTGACCGCTTCACCCGCGCCCTGGGCCTGGTTCCCCTGGCCGAGGCCGCCTTCCAGCGCCTGCCCGCCGCCACCCGGGCCCGGTTCGAGGCCTACGCCGCCGGCGTCAACCACGCGGTGCGCACCCACACCGGCGCCCTGCCGCCCGAGTTCCTGGTCTTGCTTCACCGTCCCGAACCCTGGCGCCCGGTCGATTCCTTGCTGTGGGGCCGGCTGATGGGGCTGTGGCTGTCGGCGGACTGGACCGAGGAACTGGTGCGCGCGGCCATGCTCGACGTGCTGGACGCGCGTCACCTGCGTTCGCTGTGGCCGGCCCTTGCCGACACCGACCTCGACGCCGCCCGCGCCCTTTTTTCCGCGCCCCAGGCCCGGGCCGCGCTGGACGCCCTGCCGGCGGCGCTCGCGCCCACCCTGGCGTCCAACGCCTGGGCGGTGGGGGGCGCGCTCGGCGCCACCGGGGGCCCCCTGCTGGCCGGAGATCCGCACCTGGGCTTCCAGGCCCCGATCCAGTGGTACCTCGCGCGCCTGGAAACACCCGAGGGCAGCTGGACGGGGGCCACCACCCCCGGGGTGCCGCTGGTGATCATCGGGCACGGCGATCATGTGGCCTGGAGCTTCACGACCACCCACGCCGACACCGCCGACCTGTTCGTGGAACAGCCGGTCAACGCCCGGGGCGAGGCCGACCCCGGGGGGGATCACGTGCTCACGCCCCAGGGCCCGCGCCCCTTCAAGACGCGCACGGAAATCCTCAAGGTCCGCTTTGGCGACCCCGAAACCCTGGTGGTTCGTGAAACCGAGCACGGCCCCGTTGTCTCCGACGTGCTGCTGGGGCGCCTGGGAACCCTGGCCCGGGAGCGCTCGGACCGGACCGGGCGGGTGCTGACCCTGGCAACCCCGGTGCTGGCCGCCGACGACGACACCGCCCTGGCCCTGGACCGCCTGGGTCGGGCCCGGTCGGCCGCCGAGGTTCTTGAGGCCCTGCACGATTTCGGAGCCCCCTCGCAAACCCTGGTCTTCGCCACCCGCGACGGTGCAATCGGGCGGGTTTCGCCGGGCCGCATCCCGCTGCGGGCCCAGGGGCCGGCCCGCCTGCCCACCCCGGGCTGGGAAGAAGCCCACCAATGGACCGGGTACGCCCCCTTCGAGGCCCTGCCCCAGGCCCTCGATCCTCCGGAAGGGTTCGTTTTCAACACCAACAGCCGGCTTGTGCCCCGCGATCCGGCCTTGTTCCTGGCCGATGAGTGGCCGGGCGAGGCCCGCGCGGCCCGGCTGGAACGCCTGCTCGCCCACAAGGCCCCCCACGCCGCCGCCGACATGACCACCCTCCAGATGGACACGGTGTCGGTGGCCGCTGCCCGGCTGCTGCCGATCTTGCTGGATTTCCCCGAGGCCATGCGGGCCTCGGATCCGGCGCTGGCCCGGGCCTGGGCCCTCCTCGCCGATCCCGGATGGCAGTTCGACATGGCCGCGCCCCGTCCCGAGCCCCTGGTGTGGGCCGCGTGGCTGCAAGCCCTGGTCAAGGCCCTGTACGCCGACGAAATGGGCCCGGCCTGGCCCCTGTGGGCGCGGGTCGATCCTCCGGGGATTGCCCGCGCCCTGACCCGGGACACCTTCTGGTGCGACGACGTCGCCACGCCCGAAACCGAAACCTGCGACGCGCTGAAGGCCCGGACCCTGGCCCAGGCCGTTCAGACCGTTTTCGGCGCGACAGGCGACGGGGCCGCGCCTCCTCCCCCGGCCCCGCCCGCGTTCAACCGCGCCTGGGGCAGCGAGCACAGGGCCCGTTTTAAAAATCCATTCTGGAGCCAGATTCCAGTTCCGGGCCTGGACGCGCTGACCACCCTTGAAGTCCCCACCGGCGGCGATGACTTCACGCTGTCGCGCGGGTCATGGACCCTGGAGGGGCCCGACGCCTTCACCCACCACCATGGCGCGGGAATGCGGCTGGTGGTGGACCTCGCCACCCCCGACGAGGCCGGGTTCATCCTGGCCACGGGCCAGTCCGGACACCCCTTGTCGCCCCACTACGCCGACATGCTGCCCTTGTGGCAGGCCGGTCGCCTGATCGCCGTGAATGGCAAGGACGCCTCGGGGGGAACGCTGGTGCTGGCGCCCACCGGGCTGGCGCCGCCCGGAAGGTGATCGCATGCCACGCCCACCGGAAGGAACCAGGACCCCGGCCCGGCCTCGCGAAACGGCTGGCGGGCTCCGGACGGAAGTGAGGCCCGATGCTCCAACCCTTTGTTTTCACGAGAGTCCATCCGCTTGGGAGGCAAGCGGATGGACTGCGCGTCCCTTGGTCTGGGGTTGTTTTTTGGGGAAAAACGGTGTTCCCTTAATCCCCTGAGGGTCGTTGCCCAGGGTCAACCCAGGGGGTGAACACCATGATAAGCCCCCTGGCAATGAACCAGCGGGCGCTTTTCGTCGGCGTGGGTCGCGGCCTCGACGGCGCAGATCACGATGTCGTGATCCCCCCCCTCGGCCACGGAAACCACCCGACAGTCCAGGCGCGCCAGACCTCCCGCCGGGGCCGGAATACCCTGGGGTGTCGGATCAAGGTCGAGTCCCGCGAACCGGTCTTCGCTTTTTGACGCGAAACGCGAAGACAACGAGGCTTGTTCCTCTGAAAGGATCGAAATACACACATTTCCATGGGTCAGGGCCGCCCGATGGCTACTGTTCCGGTTCAGGCAGAACAAAACGAGCGGCGGATCAAGGGAAAGCGAGCAAAAGGCGCTGATGGTCACCCCAACGGGGCTGCCATCGTCGGCAAGGGCTGTTACAATGGTCACTCCGGAAGCGAAACAACCCAACGTCTTGCGGAACGCAACGGCATCAAGGGACATGGGGGAGGCTCCTGTTCCGAAGGGTGGGGGGGAAAACCTGACCGCACCCGGGGGCGCACGGAGCACCTTTCGGTGGTGATCGTTCAGGGTCAAGCTCTTTTTCCACTGGAGAACCAGGGCAAGGCGCTGTACTAAAGATGACACCGTGCCCATATACGGCCGTGGTTCCGGTTTTGGTTTCTATGGAGCGGCAATGCTCATCCTCATTGGCACCGTGATCGTTATTGGCAGCGTGATGGGCGGCTACCTGCTGGGCGGCGGTCACATCGGCGTCCTCTGGCAGCCCTTCGAGTTCATGATCATCCTGGGGGCCGCATTCGGGGCGTTTGTCATCAGCAACCCCAAGTCCACCTTGATGGGGACCGTGAAGTCGATGGGGCCCATGATGAAAGGCCCCCGGCACAACAAGAAGAGTTACCTTGAGTTACTCTCCTTGCTGTACACCCTTTTCAGACTGGCCAAGACCAAGGGCGATCTTGCCTTGGAAAGCCATGTTGAAAAGCCCGAGGAAAGCCCCATCTTCCAAAAGTTCCCCAACGTTGCCCACGACCATCACAACGTTGAGTTCCTGTGCGATTATCTCCGATTGCTTACTCTGGGCACTAATAACGCCCACGAAATGGAAACGATCATCGAAGCGGAGATCGAAAGCCACCATGCCGAAAATCACGCGGTCTCGAAGGCCGTGAACGACATGGCGGACGGCATGCCGGCCCTTGGTATCGTCGCGGCGGTGCTGGGCGTGATTCACACCATGGGATCGATCACCGAACCGCCCGAGGTGCTGGGTCATCTGATCGGCGCGGCGCTGGTGGGCACGTTCTGCGGTGTGTTGTTCTCCTACGGCTTTTTCGCGCCGTTCTCGCGGGCCATCGAAACGGCCCACGATTCCGATACCCAGTATCTGCACTGCATGAAGGCGGCCATCCTGGCTCACATGCAAGGGTACGCCCCCCAGGTGTCGATCGAGTTCGCCCGCAAGACCCTGCCGCCCACGGTCAAGCCCACCTTCGCCGAGGTGGAGGAAACGGTGACAAACCTGTCGGATTAGTCGCCTCGTGACGCGGGCAAGGCAAACGGCGCCACGCCGGCCTTGACCCGCTCCTTTTCCGTTCAAGGAGAGTACCGCCGTGGCGGATCAACCCATCATCATCAAGCGCGTGAAGAAGGGAGGACACGCCGCCCACGGTGGCGCGTGGAAGGTGGCGTATGCCGACTTCGTGACGGCGATGATGGCCTTTTTCCTGCTGCTGTGGCTGCTCAATTCGGTGACCGAAGAGCAGCTGGTGGGGATTTCCAACTACTTCGCGCCCACGGCCGTTTCCCAGACCCCGAGCGGCGCCGGTGGCGTGCTGGGCGGGCAGGTTCTGGGCGAAGGGGCGATGCAGTCGAAATCCAGTTCGCCCAGCGTCCAGCTGACCTTGCCGCCGCCGACCATCGGCACCGGGGGCAACGAGTTCACCGACGCGAACGAAGGCCAGGAAAAGACCCAGACCGACGCCGACACGCCCCGGCGGGGCCAGCCCGACGCCGATCCGGGGGAAGGCCCCGGTGGCTCGACCCAAGGCGAGGGAGGCCAGGGCGCGCAGGGGCAGCAAGGCGCGGCGGGCAGTGCCGCCGACGCGGCCGCCGAGCAGCGGCAAAACGCCGAGTTCCAAAAGGCGGCGGCGGAAATTCGCCAGTCCCTTCAGGCCGTGCCGGCCCTCAAGGCGCTGGCCAACAACCTGATCATCGACAATACCCCCGAGGGACTGCGCATCCAGCTGGTGGACCAGGATGGGCTCTCGATGTTCCCCAGCGGCTCCAGCCGGCTTTTGCCCCATACCCGCGACCTGATGGCCCTGGTGACCAAGGCGATCGAGGACGTGCCCAACAAGGTTTCAATCGCCGGCCATACCGATGCCACCCCTTACGCGGATCCCTCGGGGTATAGCAACTGGGAGCTTTCGGCCGATCGGGCCCTGGCCAGCCGCCGGGCCCTGCTCGCCTCCGGCCTGGGCGAAGGGCGCATTGACAGGGTGGAAGGCAAGGCGGCCACCGATCCCTTGATGCCCGAGGATCCGGCCGACCCCCGCAATCGCCGCATTACCATTACCCTGCTTCGGGATCGGTCGTTGTACGAGAACAAGGGCGCCGGTGACGGATCGGGGGCCGGAGGTGGACCGGGGGGCGGCGCCCCCGCCGCGCGTCCCCCCAGCATTTTTAGCGTGCCCAATTCCAACCAGCTCTGATCTTGGGCCTTGGCGCGAGACCCGGGACGGGAGAACCGCTTTTTCGGTCTTGCTCCAGTGCCCGCGCCCCGTGACGGGCCCACGACGGGGGGCTGAGAGGGATCTTCGCGGATCCCCTCCCCTCTTCCCGACAGGCCTTTTGCCCACGGCATAAAGGCGCTAGAGTAAGATCCGGAAGGCGCGAACCGCTTTTTTGGATAAGTCGGGGGCAAAAACAAAGGGTTAGAGTATCGTGCCTGGATCCGGTGGAACGCGCGGCGCTCTAAAATGAATGAGTTAAGGGCATGTGGGGGAAACAAGCGTGGCACCAGGAAAGGCCGGGTCGCCTTTCCGAAAGCCGGATGCATCAAACAGCAAGAAAAATGGAACACGTCCCGACCCGGTCTTGTTGAATAACACGTGTTCCAGGCGAAAGAGTCGAACCGACATGAACCAGGGACAACTCCACCGTCCCCATTTCTTTTTCACGACGGCTCCCATGCCCTGCCCTTATCTTGAAGGGCCGATGGAACGCAAGCTTCTCACCGATCTCACCGGTCCCGAGGCGGAACCGCTGCATGAAGCGTTGTCCCGGGCCGGGTTCCGCCGCAGCCACACCATCGCCTACGCGCCCGTGTGCCCGGACTGCCAGGCGTGCGTGCCGGTGCGCATTCGCGTGCGCGACTTTCACCCCGGCCGCACCTTCCGCAAGCTCTGGACCGCCAACGCCGGGTTGACCGGCGCCCTGACCCCGGCGCGGGCCAACGTGGAACAATTCCATCTGTTTTCCCATTACCAGCAGGCCCGCCACGGCGACAGCGACATGGCCCTGATGGGCTTTTTCGATTACCGCTCGATGATCGAGGACAGCCCGATCCGCACCTCGCTGGTGGAATTCCGCGATCCCTCGGGGCTGTTGCGCGCGGCCTGCCTGCTTGACCATCTGTCCGACGGCCTGTCGGCGGTCTATTCGTTTTTCGACACCACCTTGCCCGCCCAGCGCAGCCTGGGAACCTGGATCGTGCTGTGGCTGATCGAGGAAACCAGACGCCAGGGCCTGGACTACGTGTATCTGGGCTACTGGATCGCCAAAAGTCCCAAGATGGCCTACAAGGAGCGCTTCCACCCCCTGGAAGCCTTCGGGCGCCAGGGCTGGGTCCCCTTCGATGAGCTTGAGTCCTCCCCGGATTCCACTCCAAGGGGAAACGCCGGGGCAAGCCCGGCATGACCCCGCGCCCCGGCCCGTGACCCTCGGGCTCATGCCGGGGCAAGGGGGCAGCGGTTCGTGAAAAGGCGCTTGCGCGGCCGGACAAACCCGCCATCCTTGGGGCCCTGTTTTCCAGATCCGGGCCGGGAAAGGGACCTTCTCCCATGCCGCATGCGACGTCACGAAGGCCCTTCCGGTGGGGGCTGCGCGCCAAAAGCGTGGCCCTGGTGCTTGGCATCACCGTTGTGTCCCTTGCCGTGCTGGGGATCGGGGGCCGGATCTTGCTGGGCGACATCCAAAACGACCTGGGCGCGTCCCTGGCCCGCGACACCGCCTTGCGCACCCAGCACCGCACCATGTCCGAGGTCGGGCTGGAGGTAGCCCTGGCCCGGCGTTTCGCGGACTCCGGGCTGGTGCGCGACTGGCTGGCGGACGAGGACAATCCGGCCAAACGCGCCCGTTTCCTGGAAGAGGCGGAAAAATTCCGGGGCGCTTTCTCCAGTCACGGCTATTTCGTGGCGGTGGCCCAAAGCCGGCATTTCTATTACGCGAGCCCCGAGGCGCCCTCGCCTCGGGTAACCTACACGGTGCAGGACGGCGTTCCCGAAAATTCCTGGTATTTCACCACATTGGCCCAAGCGGATGGCATCTGGATCAATGTCGACCACGACAAGACCCTGGGGGTGACCAATGTCTGGATCAACATCGCGGTCCGCGATGGCCAGGATCGGGTGCTGGGAATCGTGGGGACCGGAATCCGTCTGGATGCGTTTCTAACCCGCCTTCTGGGCGGCGGGGAAACGGGTGTCACCACCATGATCCTGGATGAACGGGGCGCGGTGGTGGCGCATCCCGACACGCGCCGGATCGCCTTCGACCTCGCCGCCCGGCCCGAGGCCGAAAACACCGTGTTTCGTCTGGCCGACGACGACGGGTCGCGCGCGCGGCTGGCGGCGCTGCTGCGGGTCGCGCCCGAGCAGACCCACCTTCCCAGCACCCGGGTTTCGCTGGAAGGCCATTCCCACCTGGTGGCGACGGCCTCGGTTCCAACCCTGGGCTGGGTGGTGCTGTCGGCGGTGGACATGCGCCAGAAGGCATTGCTCACCCCCGATCGCCTGGTGCTGGCGGCGGCCATCATTTCCCTTGTCGTCCTGGCCACGGCCGGCCTGACCGCGCTGGGCTTCGATGCCCTGATCGTGCGCCCGCTGGTCCGGTTGAGCGGATCCATCGAGGCGGTTCGCACCGGAACCTACCGGGGTACCGCGCTTCCCTCCCGGCGCGACGAACTGGGCGCGCTGACCCGGGCCTTCGATGCCATGGCCCGGCAGGTTCAGGCCAACGCCGAGCACCTGGAACACCTGGTGGCGGCGCGCACCGACGAGCTGGCGGCGGTCAATGACCGCCTGCAAGACACCCACCAGCGCCTGACCGATTCCATTCGCTATGCCAGCCTGCTGCAAAAGGCGATCTTGCCCGATTCCCGGCTGGACCACGATCTGCCCGGGCGGGTTTTCGTGCTGTGGCGCCCGCGCGATGTCGTGGGGGGTGACTTTTATGTGTATCGCGGTGACGATCAGTCTTTTTTGCTGGGGGTGGTGGATTGCGCCGGGCACGGGGTTCCGGGGGCGTGCATGACCATGCTGGCCCATGCCGCCCTTGATATGGCCCTGCGCGAAGCCCCGTGGTCGGATCCCGCCGCCGTGCTGGCGCGGGTGGATGCCATTGCCCGCGCCATGCTGCCCGGGACGGCGGGCGAGCTTCGCCTGGCCACCACCATGGACATGGGGCTGGCGCACGTGGACCGGCGGACCGGGGTGGTCACCTTTGCCGGCGCCCGCATGCCCTTGCTTTGGAGCGACGGCGCCAACACGGGCCAGCTTCCCGCCGGGCGGCGCGGCCTGAACGACCGCAAGCCCGGGACCTATGTCAATGCCCACATCCCCCTGGCCGCCGGGCGGACGTTCTACCTGGTTTCCGACGGCCTGTTCGACCAGTCGGGGGGGCCGCGCGGCTTCGGCTTTGGCCAGCACCGGTTCATCGACTGGATGAAGGAAAACGCCCGCCTCCCCCTGGACGACCAGAAGCACCGCCTTGAAGCCACCCTTGACCGGTACCAGGGCGACGGGGCCCAACGCGACGACATCACCGTTCTGGCATTCCGGTTTGACGAGGGGGCCCGTGCTCTCCATCTTTGACGCCAGGGGATCGAACGAGCATCCTTTCGGCACGAGATCACGCCGATCGTCGGAACCGCGCAACGAGGCAAGGGCATGACACCTGACGCATCCGCCACCGAATCGCCCGCCGATCTCCTGGCCTTGCGCGAAATTTTTCAGCGCGACAAAATCATGCTGTGCTTCAATGGTCCGATCACGGCCACGCTGATCGAGGAAATCGGCACCGCCTTGCGCGCGCACATGGAACGCATGGAAGAATCAAGATCTGCAGTTTCAGATGTTTTTTCCGTTTATATTGAGATGACCCAAAACATTCGCCGCTATGTACACGCGCACGATACCCTGGCCCTGGAAACCGCGAGCCTGTTTGTCTCGCGCGACGAGCAGGGGCACTATATCGTCACCGCCGGCAACGTGGTCATGCCCGACGACGGCGCCGCGCTGATGACCCGGATCAACACCCTGGCGGCGATGGACAAGGCGGAACTGAAGGCCGCGTTCAAGGCGCAACTGCGCCAGCCCCGCGCCGAGCTGGAGGGCAGCGCCGGCCTCGGGCTCATCGACATGGCCCGCAAGGCCACCCGTCCGCTGGCCGCCACGCTGTCGCGCCTTGACGAGCGGCACTGTTTTTTTTGCCTGCGCGTTGTCTTGTAGGATAGCCGATGAACGTTTTTGAAATCGCCCAGACCCAGGCCACCCCCCTCATCCACGCCGACCCCGAGGGGGGCGTAATCACCATGCGCGGCGATTCGTATCCGGAAAATTCGTTCGATCTGTTCCAGCCGCTGATCGAATGGGTGGAGGCCTACCTGGCCGAGGGCGACCGGCCGCTGCGCCTGGATCTGGAGCTTCTGTACCTCAACACCAGCTCGATCCGCGCCTTGATGGATATCCTGGAGCAGTTGGAAGACGCCCACCAGGCGGGCCGCACCGTGGTTGCCTGCTGGACCTACGACGCCGCCAACGAACGGGTGGGCGAGCTGGCCGAGGAGTTCAAGGAAGACTGCACGTTTCCGTTCGATATCGTTGCCCGGGCCACGCCCTCGTGACGGTGACGGAAAAGGACCTGGAAGCCCGCGTCGAGGCGGCGCTGGCCACCCCCGGACAGGAAGACCCCTGGCCGTTGCTGGCCGCCCTGTTCGACCGCTACCGCACCCAGCAGCGTCTTTTGGATCGCCTGACCCGGATTTCGGACCAGTACCAGCGCGCCGAGCGCGATCGCGGCCTGAGCTATGCCGACAACTACCAGCGCAAGGTGCGCCAGATCGAAAAGATCGTGCGCATCAGCGACCATTACCAGGCGATGCTGCGCTCGCTGAACGACCACCTGCGCATGATCTCCACCCACGACGACCTGACCGGCCTGCCCAACCGCCGCCTGATGCGCGAACGGCTGGCGCAGGAGCAAGCCCTGGCCAACCGCCAGGACAGCGCCTTTTCCATCGCGCTGGCCGACATCGACCGTTTCAAGAGCGTGAACGACACCTGGGGCCACACCATAGGCGACACGGTGCTGGCTCGCACGGCCAACGTGTTGCAAGACGCCTTGCGCGACTACGATGTGTGCGCGCGCTGGGGCGGCGAGGAGTTCTTGCTGCTGTTCCCCTCGTGCGCCCGGGCCGAGGCCCTGCGCCTGGCCGAACGCCTGCGCACCCGCGTCGCCGAGGACCCGGCCGAGCCGCCGGTAACGATCAGCCTGGGCGTAACCGAATACCGCCCCGGCGAATCCCTCGACGACACCTTGCGCCGCGCCGACGCCGCCCTCTACCAGGCCAAGGACGACGGCCGCAACCGGGTCGCGGTTGGGTAGAAACAGTCCGTGGGCGCCCCAACCAGCATCCCTACGCACTGTTTCCTCAACGAGAAAGCATCAAACACAAGCGCACCCAAAGCACCCGGCCTCGACCCAACGGAATCATCAAGCGCCTTCATCGTGCCTTGCTGGACGCAGATTTCTGCGTCGAAGGCCGGGAAACCTGGTTCGAAACCTAGAAAATGCTCCAGGCGCTAACTTTCCTAGACGACCGAATCGGGCCGAAAGCGGAACAACGGGTTTCCATTCCCCCTTCGGGACAGTTAACGTTCAGCGCGTCCATCGTGATGGATAAAGTCCGTCATCAGGCCAAAAGCACATCTACCAAAATCGACATAAAAACTGCACCAACCGCTCACGGCACGTTCGCAAACAGATTCCCTGATCCGTGCCTTCTCAGGTGCTCCACAAATTTGCGGAGCGCTTTGGCCGACTGAGAAACCGTCAGCTTTCGTAATAGACCGTCTTCCTCACCACACACCTCTGCGTATGTCTTTCCACCAAATTCGTCAGGACAAAATATTGTGTCCCAATAAAATTTTCTTTCCCCCTTTGGCTCATTTGCTAGACTTCCCTTCGTTTCACCCACGAATGTCCAAACTTTGACACCGTCGCAGTAACCGACAACCGCTTGCGCAACTGCCCTTTCCCCCCCTCTGCCAACTCTTTTAAGAAAGCCTCGATCCGATAACGAGTCCCACATCGGTTGGGTAAGACCTCCCGGAAAACCAAACGCAGATTCATCCTCCAAAATGAGGCCTGCATGCTCCACGATACAGGGGGTTAGAAGCTGACGATATGCGGATCTAACCTTGTGATCGACCATTTTTTCCAAAGAAATTTCTAAGGGTTCGTCAGTCGAAACATCCGCAAACTGAAAATCACAAACGTCTCTGATCAAAGGCGTTTCATCACCGCCCGATTGATCAAGTTTGGCACCTTGCAAAAGCTCGATTTCGTCGCGCTTAAACCTGCTTGATGTAGCGTAGTATACTGTGGGAGGCCTCATGAACACATTTCCATCAGCACGTTTGCGGTCGCCGCCGTGCGGTCGTTGCCATAGGTCGGAATTACAGTAACGTTCCTACGTTCAAATAACTTACACTCGAAATCTGACGGGTTATGAGAGATGATATAGGCTCTCTTTCCTGATGTGCTGTCGGGAAGCGTGTTGAGAGTGGCATTTATTAGCTCAAACAGAAGGGCTACGTTCATGTCGTTAAAACTGTACCCCACGAAGAGCAGGACGCGGTTCAGCAAGTCCGATCTCAACTTCCAGTCGAGAGGGCACTCAAACCGCATTCTTCGGTAGTAGTGTCGTTCGGAAAAAACCATCTCCTCAGGACGATTAAAATCGCCATGATACTTGACTACTTGAGAGACTTTTGGTCCCGAAACCATCTCCCTCTCAGATGTAATCGCTTGGACAGTCCGCCCCTTTAGCTTTAGGGCACGCTCGATAAAATCATCGTAATTTGTCGTGTAAAATAAGTTGCAACGATCCAAATCAGCCAGAACCTGATGCAGATGAGACTGGGAAAGCTCCCGGTCAGAGGGATCCATCCGCCGGACCAGCCAATTCGTAAGAGGGGAAAAACTGCCCATAGTCAGGCCAAAATACTCAAGGATTTGAAGGTCACTTCCCCGCATTCGCAGTAGATCTGGTTCAGGGTAATTCATGATCGTGCATGCTTCATTGACCATCTCGCGCCATGACGGCCCTGTAACGTCTTTCCCTCGAAACTGCCATTTGAAGGACATCGAAGCACCAGCTCCCACAAACGGGATGACCCTTCCTGTGCGATATAGGGATCTAAGCTCTTGCGGGCATGATTCCATTATTCAGGCTTTCGAACGATCATTCGGGTCAATGAATGATGGTGGTGTATTTCATTGTGCGGATGCGCTTCATATAAGACTGTATCAGTCGCGGTTTTGATTTCCCAGTCATCAAATGCTTCCAGAAACCACGAGTGTGGTAGCAAAAGTGGGGCGAAGCCAGGATGTGCCGACAAATCGTGAGATCGGTCATTGAATGCCACGACTATCGCCGTGCCTCCTGGTTTCGTTATCCGCTTGATCTCATGCACGAGTGATGTGGCGTCGCTCTCACGTTCCATGCAATGCAGCAGGCCGTAGGCAATTACGACGTCGTAAACGCTGTCCAACTGGGAACTTGCGAACGATTGCGCATCCGCGAGATGCCATTCGATCCTTGCGGTCGGAAACGCAACCCTTCCGTTGCCAATTGCTTTATTTGAGCAGTCAACGGCTACCACACGCGCCCCCGCTTGGGTAAACGCGTTGGCATTTTTGCCTTCTCCGCATCCTAGATCCAGAATTTCCAGACCGTCTACCGAGTGCTGCGAAAGAAATGTCGCTACCAAACTGCCAGGCCTCGTACCCCAGAAACAGGAAGTAGAAGAATATCCTTCATCGTAACCCCCATTTAGCATGTTTTCAGCCCCACCTTAGTCAACATTTCATCTATCGTTTTCTCGTACTCAGATAGTCCGATCCAATTGTAAAGAATTACATCCGCATCTTGGATTAAATACCTTACTTGCCCCTCTACCGGCGCATTATAGAGTTCAATGAACGCATCAAAATCGATTTTATCGTATCCATAGTCTTCTCGCATTCTAAACATTTCGAATGCCACATCTGGAGGGGTGTAGACATAAATTAAAGCTACTGGTGATGGCGACAGGTCACGTAATTCTGACAGTGTCTCAGGATGTCTGATGCCATCTACAACAATTCTATCATGATCTACAAGTTGGATGTCTTTAGCAAGAGCTGCCGCTAGAACCTTGGGGCCGTCAGGTTCGGAAATAAACTTGAGTGCTGCCTTTTGGAATGTGGCTCGATCTGATTGTGGGACAGGGGCGATACCCAGAAGGTGAGCAAGGACCCGGCCACTATTGATTTGTTTGTAGCCTGCATGTTCGATCAATGCTTTCGTCGTTGCAGACTTTCCCGATCCGATTGCTCCAACGACGCAGGTGACGTGTTTATTTCTGAAGACACTGCGCCGCTGTACCCGATAGCTTGGTACTGTCCGCAAAGCTTGCGGAAAATATTCTTTGATGCAGAGCTGGGACCAGTATTCAAAATCAGAAAGATTTAGCGGCTCACGGCTGGTGTCGATCCACCGCAAACGATTGATCGAAACTTCACCGCGCTGCGGCTGCTCCCATTTAGAGAAATCTTCCACCCAGTATCGCATTACGATTGCAAGATGACGAATGCCGACGGAGGACGAGTTGTCATTCAAAACGCCAAGCAACTCCAACTTGTCCGGGTCAATCTGCGGCCTGCCATTTGGGAGGGTTATCTCCTCGCTAAGTTCTCGGACTGCGCTGGCTCGTACCCCCAAATCTCTCTGCGTGAACAATGAGAGGTCTAAATCTGTGACATGTCCTCCAAACCCGACACATGTTGCTCCGCGAAGAAAAGATGCGGCGCGATTATATTGTCCACGAACAAAGGATAGAATTTTAGTCTCGTGTTGCACTATCGTATAAGTTATGAACTGCTTCAGATCATCACGTATCTCTGCCTCAGTTCGTGGGAGATACGTGACCAAATTCCGATCAAAAAGATTCTCAGGGGATTTGAATGGCCCCATACCTATGCCTTGGAAAT
This sequence comes from Pararhodospirillum oryzae, assembly GCF_007992075.1. Classification (GTDB taxonomy): domain Bacteria; phylum Pseudomonadota; class Alphaproteobacteria; order Rhodospirillales; family Rhodospirillaceae; genus Pararhodospirillum; species Pararhodospirillum oryzae. The sequence continues at coordinate 5,211 of NZ_BJZO01000010.1, read as the reverse complement.
CTAGAAACGGCCCATACTTGTCGCGATGTATTGCCAGCACTCTTTCGGAACTTGGCGGAGCGGTACGCCTGGGGGCAGTATAAACTGCCAAATTGCCGTGAACTTCGCTGCGTCTGTGCTGCTCCAAAAGGTCTCGCAAGAAAAATTTCCCGGCAGCAACTCGAACGAATTTTGAGCTGTCCCCATTTCGAAGAATTTCCATACTAAGCCTAGACTGCATGGACTTTTGTGGAGTCTTGCTAATCTCTTGATCATTGAACAGCTGGTCGTCCAAACCACGTGCTACGAGCTCAGCAGCGCGAAGTGGCCGGCCAGCCTTGCGCAATACAGTCTCAGCTACCCAAAGATATGTGGCTTCCTTTGCGTTAGACAAGTTCGTCTTTCTCTTCTGTCTTTTCGTTAATTTATGAAAAATTCCCACAAATCAGATCGGTAAATTAGGATGCCGAAAAGGGATGGTTCATGATCGACTTCAATGCGCCCCTTCGTCAATGGTTCACACTAAAACTCTATATCATCGCTGGAAGCGATGGGGGTCGGTCAGCCTTCGAAAATGAGCTTCACAAAGCGCAAAGTCTGAGATGGGCGCAAACCTGATAATGCTGGCTCCGGGCAAAACCCGTCGACGCTGAAATCGAGGAGTTCTTTCAAACTTCAGATTTCCGCGCCTTCGGCAAGCAGCAGAGCATCTTCTATATCGACGCCGAGATACCGGACAGTGCTCTCAATCTTCGTGTGACCAAGCAGGATCTGTACGGCACGCAGATTGCCTGTCTGCTTGTAGATGATGGACGCCTTGGTACGGCGCAGCGAATGTGTCCCATAGTCCTCCCGGCGCAACCCGATCCCGGTGACCCACTCGTCAACGAGACGAGCATCCTGCCGGGTGCTGATGTGCTTTGCGTGATCGACCCCGCTGGGAAACACGAAATCGTCAAGTGTCCCACCTCGACGTTCGAGCCCTGCGAGGATGTTACGCGCGGGGTCGAGAAGCTCCAATAGCCATTCTTCTCTTGGCCAACAGTGAGCGGAAGAATACTCCCCCTCAAGGCTCAGGCGATGGCCGACAGTCCTTTTTCGGCGACAAGGGACAACAGCTTGCACGCCGGGCCGGCAGGTCGCTTGTCGCCACGCTCCCATTGGCTTACCGAATCCTTGGTGACATTGAGATACAGGGCGAACACGGTCTGGCTGACCTGTTCACGTTCGCGTAGGGCACGGATCTCTTCGGCCGTGAACTTTCGAACCGGCGTCAGACAGGATTCGTCGAACCGGCGCATGGTGTGCTTGTCAATGAGCCCGGTTTCACGCAGGTCCAGCGCGGTCTCGTGGATTGCCGCCTTCACGTCGCTCTTGTAAACCCTCGTTCTGGCCATCGCCATGAACCTCCTGAAACTTTCCGCTCTCCACCAGATCCGCCAACTTCTGATCTGAGGCATTCAGCAGCACGGCGGCCAATTCCTTGAAATCGCGTTCGTCACTTTTATCGATGTTGTCTTGGTCGCTCTTCGCAAGACTACAGCGGACACAACCTTTTGATGCAACGTCCGTTGTCGAGAAAGAGCACCGCCCCGTTGACCGACCGAACAGAGCGCAAAGCCGTCCGCCTCCGGCTCAGCCTGATGGGGTTACGGGATGCTCTCCTTGAAAGCCGTCAGCGGGCCTCGACGCTCCCCCTCCCCCCCCAAATAAGCAACACGCCGGCCCCAGGGGAGCCGGCGTGCGGGCTTCAAGTGTTGGATGAAGGCGAAAGGACGCTTAGAACGCCAGCGCCTTGGCCATCACCACGTTGGGAAGAGCCGCGACCTTTTCCAGGAGGGGCGCGGTGATCTCGGTGTCCACGTTGACGAGACAAATGGCGCGACCGCCGACCGTCTCGCGGCCCAGGTGGAAGGAAGCGATGTTGACGCCGGCCTCGGACAGCACCGTTCCCACCCGGCCGATGAAGCCCGGCTTGTCCTCGTTGACCACGTACAACATGGTCGGGGCCAGTTCGGCCTCGACCGGGATGTCGTTGATCCGCACCAGGCGCGGCAGGGCGCCGCCGAACAGCGAGCCCTCGACGCTGCGGGTCTGGCGTTCGGTGGTCACCTGCACCCGGATCAGGCTGTGGAAGTTCGAGCTGTTTTCGCTCTTGGTCTCGCGCACCTCAATATCGCGCTCGCGCGCGATCAGGGGGGCGTTGATCATGTTCACCGATTCAAGCAGCGGCGACAGCAGGCCCTGCAAGACCACGGCGGTCAGCGGCTTGGTGTTCAGGTGCGCCACGTCGCCCAGGTATTCAATGGTCACGGCCTTCAGGCTGCTTTCCGTGATCTGGCCCGTGAAGCTGCCCAACTGCTCGCACAGCTTCATGTAGGGGCGCAGGCGCGGCGCCTCCTCGGCGGTGACGGCGGCCATGTTCAAGGCGTTGGTCACCGCGCCGGTCAGCAGGTAATCGCTGATCTGGTCGGCCACCTGCAACGCCACGTTCTCCTGGGCTTCGCTGGTCGAGGCGCCCAGGTGCGGCGTGCACACCACGTTGTCCATGCCAAACAGAATGTTTTCCTTGGCCGGCTCGGCGGTGAACACATCCAGGGCCGCCCCCGCGACGTGGCCGCTTTCCAGGGCCGCCTTCAAGGCCGCCTCGTCGATCAGGCCACCGCGCGCGCAGTTGATCAGACGCACGCCCTTTTTCATGCGGGCGATGGCGTCGGCGTTCAGGATGCCGCGCGTCTTCTCGGTCAGGGGCGTGTGCAAGGTGATGAAATCAGCCCGCGCGATCAGGTCGTCCAGCTCGACCTTCTCCACCCCCAGATCCAGCGCCCGTTCCGGCGACAGGTAGGGGTCGAACGCGATCACGCGCATGCGCAAGGCCACGGCGCGCTCGGCCACGATCGAGCCAATGTTGCCGCAGCCGATCAGGCCCAGCACCTTGTTGAACAGCTCCACGCCCATGAAGCGGTTCTTTTCCCACTTGCCGGCGTGGGTCGAGGCGTTGGCCAGCGGAATCTGCCGGGCCAGCGAGAACATCATGGCGATGGTGTGCTCGGCGGTGGTGATGGCGTTGCCGTAGGGCGTGTTCATCACCACCACGCCGCGCTGGGTGGCGGCCGGAATGTCGATGTTGTCCACGCCAATGCCGGCCCGGCCCACGACCTTGAGGTTCGTGGCCTTTTCCAGCACCGCCGCCGTCACCTTGGTTTCCGAGCGCACGGCAAGGCCGTCGTAGTCGCCGATGATCGCCATCAGCTCGTCGGGCTTCAGGCCGGTCTTCACGTCCACGTCAATGCCGCGGTCGGAGAAAATCTTCACCGCCGTCGGGCTCAACTTATCGCTAACAAGAACCTTGGGCATACGCCCCTCCTTCACCTCAACACGTCCTGGCGCCCCGATCAGCGGGCGAACTCGGCCTTCACCACGGCCTCGGCCCAATCGAGCCAGGGCAGCAGGGCGGCCATGTCGGCCTCTTCCACCGTGGCCCCGCCCCACAGACGCAAGCCGGCCGGCGCGTCGCGGTAGGACCCGATGTCATAGGCCACGCCCTCGGCATCCAGCACCGAGACCAGGCGCTTGGCGGCCTTGGCCTGGTCCTCGGCCGACAGGGCCACGAACCAGTCGGCGACCACCTTGAGGCAGATCGACGTGGAAGAACGGAAGGACGCGTCGGTGGCCAGGAAGTCCACCCACGCCGTGCGCGCGACCCACTCGCTGACCACGGCCAGGTTGGCCTGGGTGCGCTTGATCAGGCCGGGCAGACCGCCCACCGCCTCGGCCCACTTGAGGCCGTCAAGGGCATCCTCGACCACCAGCATGGAGGGCGTGTTGATGGTTTCACCCTTGAAGATGCCTTCGACCAGCTTGCCGCCCTTGGTCATGCGGAACAGCTTGGGCATCGGCCACTTCGGGGTGTAGCTTTCCAGACGCTCCACGGCGCGGGGCGACAGGATCAAAATGCCGTGCTGAGCCTCGCCGCCCAGGACCTTCTGCCAGGAGTAGGTCACGACGTCGAGCTTGTCCCAGGGCAGATCCATGGCAAACGCGGCCGAGGTCGCGTCGCAGATGGTCAGGCCCTCGCGGTCGGCGGCGATCCAGTCGCCGTTGGGCACGCACACGCCCGAGGTGGTGCCGTTCCAGGTGAAGACCACGTCGCGGCTGAAATCCACCTGCGCGAGGTCGGGCAGCGCGCCATAGGCCGCGTCAAGCACGCGAACGTCGGACAGCTTGAGCTGCTTGGTGACATCGGTCACCCATCCCGAGCCGAAGCTTTCCCACGCCAGCATGTCGACGCCACGCGGGCCCAGCAGGGACCACAGGGCCATTTCGACGGCGCCGGTATCCGACGCGGCAACGATGGCAATGCGATAGTCGGCGGGAAGCCCCAGCAGGGCGCGGCTGCGGTCCAGCACATCGGCCAGACGGGCCTTGCCGGGCTTGGCCCGGTGCGAGCGGCCCACCAGGGCATCGGCCAGCGCCGCCGGGGTCCACCCGGGACGCTTGGCGCACGGACCAGAGGAGAAGTTCGGATTGGCCGGCCGGGTGGCCGGCTTTTGCGCGTCGGACATCGGTTGTCTTCCTTCCTCACAGAAGGTCGCGACCCGTTGGGGGATCGTGGCCCGTCGCTGTCATAGGGCCGCAGCCGAGCGCCGGTCAACCGCCAACGGTGTCGGAGGACGCGATTTCCCCTTTTGATGCAACGCACAAAAGACCGGACGCCCCTTCGCGCCCCGCCGCGGCCCCGCCCAGATCCGCCACCTTCTGGCTTTTCAGGTAGGGCATGGGATCCACCGCCTTGCCGTTCTTGCGCACCTCGAAGTGCAGCTGCGGGCGCGAGACGCCGCCGCTCGATCCCACCTTGGCGATTTCCTGGCCCCGGCGCACCGTCTGCCCGCGCTCGACCAGCAAAACGGCGTTGTGGGCATAGGCCGTCATCAGGCCGCCTTCGTGCTTGATCAAGAGCAGGTTGCCAAAACCCCGGATTTCGTTGCCCGCGTAGGCGACCACCCCGTTTTCCGCCGCGCGCACCAGCGTGCCCTGGGCGGCCGCGATGTTGATGCCATCGTTGTGCATGCGCCCTTCGATCGGCCCGAAGCCCGACAGCACCGAGCCTTGCACCGGCCACTGGAGAATGCCGCCCCGTCCCGACGTGGTCGAGGCCGGCGGAGGCACCAGGGGGGCGGGCGCGGGCGCGGGCGCGGCCCCGGCGGGGGGCGCGGCCCCGGCGGAGGGCGC
>NZ_BJZO01000009.1 GCF_007992075.1 Pararhodospirillum oryzae | reverse complement strand
CCCTCTCCCTCTCCCTCCCCCTCCCTCCCCCCTATCCCCCCCCTACAACGGGGCCGTGGCCGCTTCCAGCCAGGCGCGGGCGGGGGCGTCCAGATGGGGGGCGTGCTGGGCGCGCACCCGGGCGTGGTAGGTGTCCACCCAGGCCCGTTCGCCCGGACGCAGCAGGCGAACGTCGATCAGGGCGCGATCCAGGGGCGCCAGGGTCAGGGTCTCGAAGGCCAGGAAGGGCTTGGTCGCGTCGGCGGGCGGGGGCTCGACCGGCTGGACGGCGACCAGGTTTTCGATGCGGATGCCAAAGGCGCCTTCGCGGTAATAGCCGGGCTCGTTCGACAAAATCATGCCCGGACGCAAGGGGACACCACCCCCGGCGCGGCTGAGGTAGGCCGGCCCTTCGTGCACGCCCAGATAACTGCCCACCCCGTGCCCGGTACCGTGGTCGTAGTCCAGGCCCTCGGCCCACAGGAATTGCCGGGCCAGGGAATCAAGCTGGTTGCCCGAGGTGCCTTGCGGGAAATGGGCCCGGGCAATGGCGATATGGCCGCGCAACACCAGCGTAAAGCAATGGCGCGCCACCGGATCGACCGGCCCCAGGGCCACGGTGCGGGTGATGTCGGTGGTGCCGTCGGGATACTGCGCCCCGCTATCAACCAGATACACCTCGCCCGGGTTCAACAGCCGGTCGCTGGCCTCGGTCGCGCGGTAGTGGCACTGGGCCGCGTTGGGCCCGGCGGCCGAAATGGTGGGAAAGCTCAGATCGCGCAACAGGGGATCCTGGGCGCGAAAGGCCAGCAACTGACGCGCCGCCGCGCGCTCGGTGAGCGTGCCCGAGGGCCCATGTTCCGAAAGCCAGTGCAGGAAACGGGTGACCGCCAGGCCATCGCGCCGGTGCGCCGCCCGGGCGCCTTCCAGCTCCACCGCGTTCTTGCAGGCGCGGGGCAGCACGCACGGATCCTCGCCCGCCACCGCGGTGGCGCCCGCCTGCTCCAGCCGGTCCAGGATCCAGGCCGGGGTGCGCTGGCGATCCAGGCGCACCGTCGCGGCGCGTTCGCCCAGGGCATCGAGCACCGCGCCCAGATCGGCCGGCGCGTGGCGGCGCACCATCGGCCCCAGGTGAGCCTCCAGCTCGGTCGAGGTTTGCGCCGGATCCAAGAACAGGTCCACGCTGCCATCGGCCCGCGCCAGGGCCCGCGCCAGGACCAGCGGCGTGTGGGGCACGTCGTGGCCCCGGATGTTGAGCAGCCACGCCACGCTTTCGGGCGCGGACAGCACCACCGCTTCCTGCCCCGCCGCCTTCAAGGTCGCGGCCAGATCGGCGCGCTTGTCGGCGCTTTCGCGTCCGCTCCAGCGGGTTTCGTGGGGCTGGGCCGGACGCGCGGGCAGGCGCGGGCGCTCCGTCCACAGCTGGTCAACCGGATTATCGGGGCACGCCACCAGCACGGCGCCCCGGGTCTCGCAGGCCCGGCGCAGGCGCTCGCGGCCTTCGGGGGTATAGAGCCAGGGGTCATAGCCCAGGCGGTCGCCGGCGTTCAGCACCTTGGCCAGCCAGGCCGCCGCCGGTTCCTCGACCGAATGGTGACAGGTGATCAGGTCCGGGTCCGTCTCGGCGGCGGCCTGCAAGGTGTAGCGGCCATCGACGAACAGCCCCACCCGGTCGTGCAGGACCACCGCCTCTCCCGCCGAGCCGGTAAAGCCGGTCAGCCAGGCGAGGCGCTCGGCGTCGGGGGGCAGGAACTCGTTTTGAAACGCATCGGCGTGCGGCAGGACATAGGCCGTGAGGCCCGCCCGGGCCATCCAGACGCGCACGCCCACGAGACGCGAACCTATGCCATCGCCCGCGCGGCGCGGGGTCGTGGTCTTTGTGGCGGACTCGCTCATCGGCAGGTTCCCCGGCGCGGCGGATGGCGCAAGACCAGGGTGGTCCAGGCCCCCAGGACAAGACGACGCTCCAGCACCAGCCCCTGGCGCCGGTAGGCGGAAAGAACCTGCGCCGCCTGACGGGTCAGCAACCCGGCCAGGATCACCCGCCCCCCCGGCGCGAGGCACTTGGACAGGGGATGAGCCAGGGCGCACAATGGCCGCGCCAGGATGTTGGCGAAGATCAGGTCGTAGGGGGCGCGTTCCTGGGCGAGGCGCCCCGAAACCCCCACCCCGGGCACGACACGCACGAACGCCCCCAACCCGTTGCGGTGCACGTTGAACCGCGCGACCCGCACCGACTCGGGATCGATGTCGAGCCCCAGCACCGGGCAGGCCCAGGCCCGCGCCGCCGCCAGACCCAGAATCCCCGAGCCACACCCGACATCGAGCACGTTGCGCGCGCGCCCTTGCCGGGCCAGGGCATCGAAAGCCAGCAGGCAGCCGCGCGTGCTTTCGTGATCGCCCGAGCCGAACGCGGTGGCCGCGTCCAGGCGCAGGGGCCACGAGCCCACCGGGGGCGGTTCGGTGTGGTGCGAGCCGTGGATGTACACCCGACCGGCCCGCAAGGGGGGAAAGGCGATGGCCGACTGCGCCAGCCAGTCGCGCCCCTCGATGCGGATCACCACCGGCTCGGGCTCGGGCACCCCGGCCGCCGCCGCCGCCAGGGCCAGGGCCGGCAGCACCACCGCGTCGTCCGGGCGATCCACGCACAGGGCCTGCAAGGTCCAGAGGTCCTGCCCCTCGTCCACCTCGATCCAGCTTATGGCCACGCTCAAAGGCTCCAGCGCCGCTTCCAGGGGCGGCAGGGCCGAACGCGGCAAGGTCACTTCCACCTGCCAGAACGCGGGCGGGGCGGTGGGGGTCGAGGTCATGAAGGGTTCTCCGGGTGGAACGCAGTGAAGCGGGCAGTTTAGACCCATTTGCCCTTGTCCGGCGAGGGCCAACCCGGGGCCGGGCGAGCGATGACGTTTTGTCCTTGCCCGAGGCAATGACAATAAGACATCATTCTCGCATTCCCACCGCACGGAGCGCCGCCATGCCCTGCCCCAACGACCCGTTTCCGATCGGAGCCCAACTCCAGGAAGGGGCCCGGCCCCAGGCGGGAGCCCGGCCCCAGGCGGGGGCCCGGCCCCAGGCGGGGGCCCTGCCCCTGGAGGATGCGCGAACGCGGGCCTGGTGGCGGCAGGTTTCGGCCCTGGATCTGGACGAGGCCTATCTGGCCACCTTGCTGACCTTGCGCGAGGCCCTGGCCCGCGAGCCCGGCCCGGCCCGGAGTCGGGCGGAACGGCGCGCGCGCGACTACCGCCACGCCGCCGCCCTGGCTCCGGCCAGCGGGATGGCCCGGGCCCGGCTGGAACGCAAGGCGGCCCTGATCGAGGATCTGGTGCGCGAGTTGGCCCGGGGCGCCCTGCCCCGGCCGGCCCTGGCGACCCCCGGGGTGGGCCCCACGCCCGAAACGCTGCGCCGGCGCCCGGGCACGGCGCCCGTTCAGCGGCTGCATGAAAACGGCGTGCTCGACGACGCCGAGGCCCTGGCCGCGCTGCGGCTGCGCCATGTGTTCGAGGCCCTGACCCGGCCGGTGATGGCCCGGGTCAGCCGCCCCGATGCCGTGAGCGGCGGGACCGGAGCCGCCGGGGCCGGGCGCACCGTGGACCTGCTGCCCGGCGAACTGGCCTTGGAGCATGCGCGGCTTTACCTGCCCTGGTCGCGCGAGGTCGCGGCCTGGGTCCGTCGCCCACCCTACCGCCCCTTGGACCTGGTCTTGGATCTGGTGGTGCACGACGTGGGCCTGGATGCCGCCCGCCGGCGCCACCACTGCACGGCCGCCACCGCCCAGGCCGACCTCAAGGCCGCGCTCGCCCTGTATGCCCGCCGGGCCGGCATCGGGCGGCATGGCCGGAGGCGGACAGGCGGGAACGCGAAGTGAGGGGACGGGCGTGAAAGCGCAGCGCGTGAAGTGGATACGGGGAGCACCCCTTGGGAGCGACTGGCGCATTGAGCGCCCGGGCCGCAGGCCCGAAGCCCGAGGGGCGCCAGCCCCGCCTGGCGATTGAAGGCGGAACAAACCGGCCTCCCCGGGCCCCTCCTTGAATTTTCCCGGTTGACAGGGTGGGGGCGTGTCGATAATGTCATTTTATCATGAAATTGGTGTGCGGGGCGCTCGGAAACGGGCGCCCCGTTGCCGTTGAAAGGACCTCCCATGAGCCAGGACGTTCCCGCGTTGAGCGATCCGGAACGACGCTTCGTCGAGGCCTATCTGGCCCACGGCCGTAACGGAGCCCGGGCGTGGCGTGCCGCCCTCGATCCCGAGGCCGGCCGGAGCGCCAGCGCCCGCGCCGCCGCGTTCTTGCGCCGCCCCGCCGTCGCCCGCGCCCTGGAGGAAGCCGAGGCGCGGGCGCGCGCCCACACGGAGGCCGTGCTGGAACGCTATGCCCTGACCAACGAGCGGGTGTTGGAGGAATTGACCAGCGTGGCGTTTTCGCGTCCGCTGGATTTGATGCGCCTCAACCCCGACGGCACCGCAGTGGTCGATCTTTCCACCCTTGACGACCACCAGGCCGCCGCCATCGCCGAGGTGACCGTGGACGAGTTCATGGACGGCAAGGGCCCCGACGCCCGCCCGGTGCGGCGCATGCGCGTGCGCCTCGCCGACAAGCTGAGGGCCCTTAACCTGCTGGGCCAGCGGCTGGGCCTGTGGAAGCCCGACGGACGCGCCAAGGGAGACGCCGGCTCCGGTACCCCCAACGAAGGCCACGGGCTGTCGGCCCTTCTGGACGAAGCGGCGCGGCTGGCCCAGGCCCGCGCGGAGCAGGACAGCGCCCCCAACCGGGCCGATCCCGCCTGATCCCGTCCCCCCCTCGCGGATGCCCTTCCATGCAAGGTCCCGACCCCGGCCCCGCCTGGCGCCGGCAGTTGCACGCCTATGGCGCCTTGCGCGCCTTGTGGCGGGCCGATCCCGTGCTGTACGCCCGCCAGCGCCTGGGGCTCTCGCCCACCGCGCAACAAGCGGCCCTTCTGGCCGCCATCGCCCCCCCGGGCGCCAAGGTCTCGGCCCGGGCCGGGCATGGCGTCGGCAAGACCACCGCCACCGGGGCCGTGATCTGGTGGCATCTGGAATGCTTCGATTACTCCAAGACCCCGTGCACCGCGCCCACCGCGAGCCAGCTTGAACAAATCCTGTGGTCGGAGCTGGCGCGGCTGCGTCGTGGCGCCGATCAGCAGGCCGACGCCCTGGGCCTGCCCCCCGCCTTGTGGCTGTCGGCCTTGTTCGATCTGTCGGCCCGGGCCGTCGCCGACCGGGGCGCCCCGCGTGAATGGTTCGCGGTCGGGCGCACCGCCCGGCCCGACAACCCCGACGCCCTGCAAGGCTTCCACGCTGGCGGACCGGGGGGCGCCGAGGGACGGGGATCGCTGTTGTTCGTGATCGAGGAGGCCTCGGGCGTCCCCGACGCGGTGTTCGAGGTGGCCGAGGGCGCCTTGTCCAGCCCCGGCGCCCGCTTGCTGATGGTCGGCAACCCCACCCGCAACACCGGCTTTTTCGCCCGTTCGCACAAGCAGGACCGGGGCGCCTACACCCCGCTTCATTTCTGCTGCGCCGACAGCCCCCTGGTCGATCCCGGCTACCGGGCGGGGCTGGTGCGCAAGTACGGGGCCGACTCCAACGTGGTGCGGGTGCGCGCCGATGGTCAGTTCCCGCGCCAGGACGACGACGTGCTGATCCCGATCGAGGCGGCCGAGGCCGCCCTGGGGCGCACCGCCGACGGCCGGGGGCACGCGCGGCGCCTGGGCGTGGACGTGGCCCGCTTCGGCGATGATCGCACCGTGTTCGTGCTGCGCGCCGGCCCGGCGGTCGAGGCCATGGAAGTCACCACCGGCCGCGACACCATGGCCGTGGCCGGCCGCGCCGCCCAACTGGCCCAGGCCTGGCGGGCCGAACGCCTGTTCGTCGATGAAATCGGGGTGGGGGCCGGGGTGGTTGACCGCCTGCGCGAGGAGGGCGCCCCCGTGGTCGCGGTCAACGTGGCGGCCCGCGCCCCCGAGGCCGGCGCCGGCGGCGAGCGTGGCCGGCTGCTGCGCGATCACCTTTGGCTGGCCGTGCGCGCGTGGCTGCGCGACGACCAGCCCGGCCTTGCCGCCCTGCCCCGCGACCTCGCCCAGGATCTGGCCGGCGAGCTGGCCTCGCCCCGCTACGGCTTCGATGGCAGCGGGCGCCTGGTGATCGAGGCCAAGGACTCCTTGAAGCACCGGGGCCTGCGCAGCCCCGACCTGGCCGACGCCCTGGCCCTGACGTTCCACGAGGCCCTGCCCTCGGGCCGGGTCGCCCGCCTGCGCTGGTAGACGGGTTCGCCCGCGCCTTTGTTTTCCCGACCCAAGGACATCCGCCCATGCCCCCTTCGTCCCTTCCGGACGCGGCCGATCCCGGCTGTCCGGACCTTGACCACCTGGGCGTTTCGCCCCGCTGGGCCCTGGTGCGTACCCTGATGGGCGGCACCTTGGCCCTGCGCGCCGCCGGCGAAACCTATCTGCCGCGCTACGAGGCCGAGGACCCGGCCGCCTACCGCACCCGCCTGGAACGCGCCGTCTTGCTGCCGGCCTTCGAGGAAACGGTGCGCACCCTGGCCGGGCGGGTGTTCGCGCGGCCCCTGATCCTGGGCGCCGACGTGCCCGCGCGGCTGCGGGCCTGGCTGGAGGACGCCGATCTTCTGGGCAACGCCTTTCACATCCTGGCCCAGCGCTGTTTCACCGAGGCGCTGGTCACGGGGCTTGCCTGGATTCAAGTCGAGATGCCGGGCCCCGAGGTGCCCCCGGCCCGCCGGCGCCCCTATCTGGTGGTGGTGCCGGCCGAAGACGTGCTGGCCGCCCGGGCCGGCCGCGCCGACGGCCTTTGGCGCCTGGCCCATGCCCGCGTGCGCTACACCGTGAGCGAGCCCGACGGCTTTCGCGAACGCCGGTTCGAGCGCGTGCAGGTGCTGGAGCCCGGACGCTGGGAAACCTGGGAACGCGACGGCGGCGGCTGGCTGCGCCTCGCCCAGGGGGCCACGCCGCTCGCCACCGTGCCCCTGGTGCCCGTGCGCCTGGGCCCGCCGGTCGGCGCGTTCCTGGCCCGCCCGCCCCTGGAGGGGCTGGCCCACCTCAACATCGCGCATTGGCAGTCGGCGAGCGACCAGCGCAACATTCTGACGCTCGGCCGCTTTGCCATGCTGGCGCTGTCCGGCCCCGCGCCCGAAGGGCCCGAGGCCGGGGCCCTGGCGGTGGGCCCCAAGACCTTCCTGCACGCGCCCGACCCGCAAGCACGCTGGTACTACGTCGAACCCCAGGGCACCGCCATCCAGGCCGGCGAGCGCGATCTGGCCCGCCTGGAAAGCCAGATGGACCGCCTGGCCCTGGAACCCCTGCTCTCGCGCAGCGGCACCACCACCGCCACCGCCACCGCCATCGCCGAAACCCGCGCCTTGTCGCTGATCAAAGCCTGGGCCATCGCGCTGCGCGACGCCTTGGAACAGGTGCTGGCCCTGATGGCGGCCTGGGGCGGCCTGCCCACCGGCGGCTCGATCGACATCAACACCGACTTTGTCGACATCAGCGACGACGCCGACCTGACCGCGCTCGCCACCGCGCGCGCCGCCGGCGACATCAGCCGCGCCACCTACCTGAGCGAGCTTCAGCGCCGGGGTGTCCTGTCGTGGGCCTTCGACCCCGATCTGGATGCCCACGCGCGCGGCCAGGAAACCGAACCCTTTTCCCAGAACACCGTTTCAGCCAAGGAGCCGTCATGACCGTGCGCCTGCGTTACGACACCGAGGACGCCATCCCCGAATCCTTGCGTTCCCACTACGCCCCCGACCCGGCCGGCGGGTTTGTCCTGCAAGCCGAGGATCTGGCCGACACCCTGGCCCGCCACGCCAGCGAAACCAGTGCCTGGGCCGCGCGCGTGCAAGAGGCCGCCGACGCCCGCCTGAGCGCCGACGTGCACGAGGCCTGCTCGCGCCTGGGCGTGCGCGACGCCTGCCGGGCCGATGTCGTGCGCGCGGCCCGGGAGGCCTTTCGCGTGGACGACACCTTGACCCTGGTTCCCCTGTCCGCCGACGGCCCCGCCACCCTGGATGCCTGGCTGACCACCCGCCGGGCCGAGAGTGCCCCCTGGTGGGACGTGCCCACCGGGGCCGGCGTGCCCCCCAGCCGTCCCGAGCCCGGTCCCCCCAATCCCTTCGCCCGCGAAACCCTGAACCTGACCGAACAGGGCCGCTTGCTGCGCGCCCAGCCCGAACTGGCCCGGCGCCTGCGCGATCAGGCGCGCCAAGCCTGACGGCCCCCTTTCCCTTTTCGACGAAGAATCACGGGAGAACGGCTCGCGACCGGTCTTCCCCCAAGGAGTTTCGCCATGAGCACCGTCACCACCCGCCTGGAAGACGTTGTCGTTCCCGAGGTGTTTCAGCCCTACCTGTTGCAACGGACCTTGGAGCTGGACGCGTTTGTCCAGTCCGGGGTCGTGCTGCGCGATCCCCAGTTCGATGCCCTGGCCTCGGGCGCGGGCAGCTTGTTTTCGCTCCCCTACTTCAACGATCTGGACGGCGAATCCACCGTGGGCTCGGACGATCCCGACAGCCTGGCCACCCCGGCCCGCCTCAGCGCCGGGCGCGATGTCGCGGTCAAGCACATCCGCAACCGCGCCTGGTCGAGCATGGACCTGACCGCCGCCCTGCTCGCCACCGATCCCTTGCGCGCCATTGCCGATCTGATCGCGCCGTTTTGGGTGCGCGACCGCCAGCGCCTGCTGATCGCCAGCCTGACCGGCATTCTGGCCGCCAACCGCGCCAATAACGGGGGCGACATGGTCCACGACCTGGCCACCGACGACGCCGGCGCGATCACCGCCGCCGAGATGATCAGCGACGAGGCCATCCTGGTCGCCGCCCAAACCCTGGGCGACATGAAAAGCCGCCTGAGCGCCATTGCCCTGCACTCGGCGGTGCACACCCGCTTGCAGCGCCTGGGGGCCTTGCTGCCGGTCCACGATCCCCAAAGCGGCGACCTGCGCTACCAGACCTACCTGGGCTACCGGATCATCGTCGATGATTCGCTGCCCGTGGAAACCGGCACCCACCGCCAGACCTACACGACCTTCCTGTTCGCCGAAGGCGCCGTGGCCTACGGCGAGGGCCAGCCCCGCCTGCCCGTGGAAACCGAGCGGGTGCCGGCCGCCGGCGATGGCGAAGGCATGGAAATCCTGCACAGCCGCCGGCACTTCCTGCTGCACCCGCGCGGCATTCGCTGGCTGGGCACCCACATGGCCCGCCCCGCGCCTTCCAACGCCGAACTGGCCAACCCGGAAAACTGGCAGCGCGTGTACGACCGCAAGGCCATCCGCCTTGCCGCCTTGCGCACCAACGGCTGAGCCCCCTCTGGCGCCGGGGTCCCCGCCCCGTCCTTCTGCTTTTCCCCCGTCAAGGAGCCTCCCGCCATGTCGTTCCTTTCCACTCTGGTGGCCGCGCGCGCCCCCCTGGTGTGGTTCGGGGCCGGCACCCTGGCCCGCCAGGCGCTGGGCCCGGTGCGCGAAGCCCGGTGGGAGATCACCGCCTCGCCCCGCGTGCGCTGGGTCGAGGACGGCACGGGGGCCCTGGTGCCCGCCCGCGAGGACACCTTGGCCCGGCGCCTGGACCTGGTCTTCCTGGCCCAGGGCTGGAGCGCCCCCGTGGTGCGGGCCTTCCTGCAAGCCGACGCCTTGCCCGATGGCACCTTGGCCCCGTTCACCGCGCCTCGGGCCCTGGAAGGCAGCGCCGAGGTGCGCGTGGGCCAGGGCGTGGGGGGAGCCGTGGGCCTGATCGGGCGCGCGCGTCTGGCTCCCCGCGAAGGGGCCTGGCCCCTGGGCGAGGAGGGCTGGCTGGGGCTGGCCCTGCGCCTGACCTTGTGGCCGCCGTTCGAGCCCCTCTCCCTGCCGGGCTTGCATTCCGAGTAGCTGTTTTCCCGATCCCGAGGACTCCCGCCATGGTGCTTTGCGTTGAAACCGGGGCCGGCCTTGCCGACGCCGACAGTTACGTGCCCCTGGCCAGCGCCGATGCGTATTGGGCCTTGCGCCCGCACAGTCCCCTCGCCGCCCCCTGGGCCGCCACGCCCGAGGAAACCCGCGAAGGCGCCCTGCGCGAGGCCACCACCCACATCGACGTGCTGTTCGGCCCGCGTTTTCCCGGCCGGCCGGCGCACGGGCGCGACCAGCGCCTGGCCTGGCCCCGGCGCGACGCCTGGGACCAGGAAGGCCTGCCGCTCCCCGGCGATCGCGTGCCCCGCGAGATCGTGGAAGCCTGCTGCGAGCTGGCGGCGCGCGCGATCACCGCCCCCCTGATGGCCGACCGCGACGCCGGCCCCCGCGTCATCGAGGAACGCCTGAGCGTGGACGCCCTGACCACGCACACCGTGTACACCCCCGACGCCTCGCCTCCCCCGGCCGTGCCCCTGGCCCGCGCCCTGCTGGCGCCCCTGCTGCGCCCGGGGGGAACCGTGCTGTCCCGGACCTGACCCCGGACCTGACCCCGGACCTGACCCCGGACCTGAAGCGAAAGCCCTGCCCCATGACCAGTTCCCTGCTTGCCCGAGCCCGGGTTCTCGACGCCCTGGAACACGTGATGACAAAGGTGGGCGAGGTGGTGCACCCCGCCACCTTGGAACGAAGGGTGGATGCCTCCTTCGATCCCGCCGGTACCGAAGCGGCCCGCGTGGCCGTGCGCTTGCTGTGGCTGCGCGTCACCCCCCAGGCACCGGGTGATCCGGTGCGCGCCCCCGCCGATCGCCCCGCCTTGATCCTGACCCCCGACGCCCCCGCGCCGCGCCCCACCGATCGGGTGGAAACCAGCGCCGGCGCGTGGTGGGTGGTGGACGCCGCCGACGCCTCGGGCGGCCTCGGCCTGCTGTTTCGCGCCACGCTGCGCCCGCTGGAGGAAACCGGGTCATGAGCGCGGCCACCGTGCGCGCCGTGCTCACCCGGGCCGTGGCCGGGCTGGGCTTGCGCCCGCTTGTCGATGAAAGCCCGCTCGCCCGCCCTCCCGCCGGCGTGCCCTGGATGCGCCTTGTCCTGCTGCCCGAGCAGACCGAGGCCGGAGACGACTGGGAAGCCTGGCACGGCCGCCTGCGCCTGATCTTGCACGACCCCCTGACCAGCGCCCTGGAAAGCGCCGAGGCCACCGCCGATGCCCTGGCCGACGCCCTCGCCAACCGCCGCCTGGACACCAACGGGCTGGCCCTCGTCACCGGCCCCCTGGCCCGGGCCGGCCTCGTGGTTGAAGGCTCGTTTCGCCAGCTGTCCTTGGAGCTTTCCTATCACGCCCTTGGCCCGAGGGAATAAGCATGCCCGAACGCCCCTCCTCCTCGCCGCCCGCGTCCTTGCCCGCCGCCCCCACGGCCCCGGCATTTCCCAATCCCCAGGCCCCTGCCCTGTCCGGCGCCGGGTCCAGCCCGCTGTCCCAACCCCTGACATCGTCGCGCCGCCTGGGGGTGGCCGGCGATCCCGAGGGGCGCGACGCGTTCGGCGGTCTCGCGCCCAGGACCCTGGGCCGCCCCCAGCGCGGGGTGCGCTAGCATGAGCGGCACCGACATCCCCGAAACCGACCTGACCTTGGACGGCCCGTCCCTTCTGGGGCGCTGGAGTGCCCGAGGCGCCCGCCACCTCCTCACCCCGTTGCCCCGGGGCGAGTTCTGGCGCGACCAGAACGGCACCGCCCACTTCGCCCCCCTGCCCGGGGCCCGCTACATGCTGAGCCTCTCGGCCTCCGACGTGCGCCCGCCCGCGTTTGCCACCCTGTGGCCCGGCGCGCCGGTCACGGTCGGCGCCGCCATCCGCCTGGGGATCATCCTGGGCCCGGGCACCGACACCTGGGACGCCGAACGCCCCCTTCTCGCCGACAGCGTGCGCGCGTTCAGGGCCGACGGCGCCGCTCACCCGGTCCTCGACATCCAGGACCGCCACGTCACCGTCGGCGCCCACGACACCCCCGTGTGCGTCTCCGCCCGCCCGGTGCTGGCCATGATGGTCCGCGAATGGTCGCTGGGGCTGGAGGAATGGGACGGCCTGCACCCCTGGCGGCTGGTGCTGGAAGAGATCTAGGCGCTGGTCCCGCGAACCGGAACAAGAGGCTTCTTCGCCTCCTCGGGGCTGCCGCCCGAAAGAGACATCCCCGGTGGTCTCGAATGGCGTTTCCACTCCCCTCCCTCCCCCTCCCCCTCCCTCCTCCTTCGCCCCCGAGGTTTCGCCATGGTCGATGCCCTTTATCTGGCCTGGATCGAGGCCGACGCGGCCTTTGATCCCGCCTTGCATGCCCGCGCCGATCTGGCCGTGCGCGCCCTGGAGGTCCGCGCCGAGGAAGGCGAGGCGCCGTTCGCCCGCGTGGTCGTGGCCAACGGACCCGGCGCCCTGGCCGGTCCCCGGGGCCAGCGCCAGATCGTGATTTCGGCGCGGATCGACGGCACGGTGCGCCCCTTGTTCCGGGGCGTGCTCAATCAGGTGCCGCTGGGGCTGGCCGGGCCCTTCCTGACCTTGACCTTCGACAGTCGCACGGGCGACACCGCCGCCCGCCTGGCCGCCGCCCTCGCCCCCCTCAAGATCGCTCCGGCCTTCGACCCCCTGTTCATCGCCGAGGGCCGCGAGGACGAGCCCGAGGAAATCCTGGATGGCTGGTTCGCGCGGCCGTGCATTGATCGCCTGAGTGGCGCGGTCAGCGTGTCGGATGGCCTGACCGGCCGTACCCACGCAACGCTCGGCCCCGAAACCCTGGAAGAAGGCTCGATCGAGATCACCCAGCCCCAGGGCCCGCCGCCGGCCTGGATCGAGGGCCGCGCCGTGGTGGCGTGGACGCAAAGGGGGGGCGCCATCGCCGATTTCGGCACCCTGATCGCCCGGGAGGCCGGGGGGGCGCTGATCACCCTGTCGCCCGAATCCGAGTTCGCCGACGGCTGGCCCAGGGCCGGGCACCGCCTGGGGGGCACCAGCGGCTACCAGATCGTGGCCAGCGCCCTGGTCGCCCAGGAAGTCGAGGACCTGGACGATACCCTGGCCAACGACCCCAGCGTCGTGACCAGCGACGACGGGCATACCCGGGTCATCGCCTCCGGCAACGGGCTGGGGGTTCAGGGCAGCGTTGATTTCGGCCCCACCGCCACCCGCTCCAGCCTGTTTCCCGCCGGCGTGTTCGCGGGATGGGTCTCGTTCGACAAGCGCGCCTATTGGCCGGTGCTGCGGGTGCGCTGGGACTTTCGCCAGAAACGGCGCGAAATCCTGGTCTGCCGGCTGGAAAGCCATCTGGTCTCGGACCTGGCCGGATCGGGGCCCGGCGAAACCATCGCCTTTGGCCTGCGCGACGTGGGCGTGGCGGCGGCTGGCACGTCCCCCGAGGCGGATATCCCCGACTGCGACACCTTGCTGTCGCTCTCGCGCCCCCGGGTTTCCGACACCGACACCTCCACCGTGCCCAGCGGCCTCGACGAAGTGACCTCGGGCGAGGCCGACACCGGCCTGCCCATTGGCGATCCCCTGTATCCCCGCTTCGCCCCCACCCCGCGCGGCCGCCAGGCCATCGCCCACATGATGCGGGTGCTGGCGGTGCGCCTGGCCTTTGCCCAGCGCTGCGTTCAGGTGCGCGCCCGCCTGCCCGGCTGGTCGGCCGAGACCCTGGCCCTGGACCTCGACACCACCGTGACCCTGGAAAGTCCCCGCCTGCCCGGGGGCAAGGCCACGGGCAAGGTCGTGGCCCTGCGCTGGTCGTGGGACGAGGACGGCTCGGCCACCGAAGTCGTCATCGCCTGTTCCATCGGGGGAGGCGGCACCTTCGCGGCCCCGACGCCGGGCAGCGACGCCTACGCCGCCGACACCTGGGAAGACTACGCCGCCGCCGGCACGGTGTTTGAAAGCGGCCCCGAGGGTGATCCCCTGCGCGTGGCCTGGACCGACGACCCCGGCCCCGGCCCCACCGACGCCTTCGCCGGCGCCCATGCCTGGACCGCCGCCGACCTGATCGGGCGCCTGTGCCTGCGCAACCTGTGGGCCGAGCAGGACGCCTACATCTGGCTGCACCGCAATGGCACCACCAGCCCGCGCTGGCTGCTGTCGGCGGTTCCCACCGACGTGTGCCTGGCGCTGCGTCCGCTGCGCGGACTCGATCAGGTGACCCACACCCACACGCTGACCCCGGCCGGCCGCTTTGGCCTGCCGCCCTCGTTCTGGCCGGAGGCGCCCCGTGGCTGAGCCCGTTGCCCTTGATCCCTTCAGCGTGCCGATCGACCTTGGCGGTCCCCTGGCGCGGCGCATCGTGTTCCACCACCGCGAGGATGCCCAGGGCCAGGCCCATGCCCGCGCCGTGGTGCTCGACGCCCGGGGTCGCGTCCTGGCCGAGGTTCCGGGGCTCGCCGACCTGGTCGCCTGGCCCGAAGGCCGGGTGGCGGGCCTGCGCCTGAATGCCACCGGCACCCGCCTGACGGCCTTTGTTCAGCCGGCCAGCGCGGTGGTGCCCACCCCCACCCTGGAAAGCGCCCCCTTCACCCGCCTGGACCTGCCGCGCCTCGAACGCCTGGGAAACGGCCAGGCGGTGGTGTGCGGCGCCGAATACAATACCCTGGCCCTCAGAACCGGAGTCCTGGACGCCGGGGCGACCCTGGGCGCGGTCGTCCTCATCAACGACATGAGCGATCCGGTCAGTGGAACCGCCATCGGGTTGCTGGTGCCGGTCAACGGCATCGGGGTGGTGGGAGACACCCTGTTCATTGGCGGCACCAGCAGCAGCCTGCCGGCGACCGAGGGCTGGGCCCCCCTGGGCCATGAGATTTCCCCCCCGTGGACCAGCCGGCGCCTGGTCGAGGCCCTGCCCGAGGTGAGCGACGGTTTCGTGCGCTGGCGCACCTCGGCCGTGATCGCCTGGCGCGAAGCATTCTGGATCGCCGCGACCCGGAGCACCCCCCGGCACGAAAGCCACCGCCTTTATCGCCTGCCCCCCGGCGGCGCCCCCGTCCTGGTGCTTGAAACCGGGGGGGCGAGCGCTCTCGACACCACGCCCCAGCCGTGGGGCGTGATGATCCAGGCCCCCGAGGCCCTGGGCCTGCCCTCGCCCGGCGCCCGGCGCGGTGGCCTGTGGCCGGGAACCCGGCTGGTCGCGGGCGCCGTGCCCACCCGGGTCGTGACCGGCACCGGGTCCTTTGTTTCCAGCACCCCGGCCGGCGTGCTGGTGCTCGAAGACACGGGGGCCGCCCCTCTCTTCCACGCCCTGCCCGACGGCCTGTCGCTGGATGGGGCCCATTGCCTGGCCGATCCCGACGCCTCTTCCCGCGAAAGCCTCTGGCTTGCCTGCCTGCGCGACGCGACCGGCACCCTTCACGCCGCCCTGACCCGTGATTTCCAGGCCTGGACCCTGGACCCGGCCGGCGTGGACATCCCCCCCGCCGACGCCACCACCGTGTCGCGCTGGGGCCGCCTGGGCGCGTGGCCCGGATAACCCCGCGCCCCCGCCCGATCCTCGCGTTTTCCCTTCCTCAAGCCACGGGCCCGCCGATGAGCGATACCCTGACCCGGGCGGTGCGCGCCGCCCAGGAAACCCCGCGCGCGTCCGCCGCCGAGGTGGCCGCGACCGGAACCGTCAACCCCGACAAGGGCGACACCTGCGCGCGCGCCCTGGTGCCGCCGCAACGCTCGTTGCGCCTGCCCCGGCCCCGCGTCCCCGCCGCCGAAGCCGTGTGGACCGAGGTGGCGCGCGAAAGCGACGTGGTGCGCGTGGAAGCCTCCGATGGCTCGGGCGCCTGGATCGACATCGCCCGGGCGCGGCGCCTGACCTTCCGGGCCGAAAACGGCCAGCGGATGGTGCTGATCCTCGACCCGGCCCCGGCCGGGACCTCCGCGACCTGACGCCGGCCCCCGTGTTCTTCCTGTTTCCTTTTCGTGGGAGCGTTTCGCGTGATCAGC
Organism: Pararhodospirillum oryzae; assembly: GCF_007992075.1. Classification (GTDB taxonomy): domain Bacteria; phylum Pseudomonadota; class Alphaproteobacteria; order Rhodospirillales; family Rhodospirillaceae; genus Pararhodospirillum; species Pararhodospirillum oryzae. The sequence continues at coordinate 50,837 of NZ_BJZO01000009.1, read as the reverse complement.
CTGACCTTTCGGACCAGCGATCCCGATTGGGGCGCCGGCAAGGGGGCGCCCCTCGCCGCCTCGGAAGTGGACCGCAATTTCTTTGCCCTGCGCCAGGCGCTCGCCGCGATCGCGCCGGGCCAGGCCGTGGGCATCGCCAGCGTGGGCGCGAGCGACGGCGCCTTGATCGTGACCTTGAGCGATGGCACCAGTTCCCGCGTCAGCCTGCCGGCCCCCCAGGTGCAGGCGCGTGGTCCCTGGCGCGCGGGCAACGCCTATGCCAGGGGCGACGTGGTCACCCGCCTGGGAGGCGCCTACCTGTGCTTGAACACCCACGTCGCCGCGCCCGACTGGTGGAGCGATCAACGCGCCGGAACGTGGGCCACCGTGGCCGCGCTCCACACCGACAGCCCCACCGTTCACACCCTGACCACGGGCGTGACCCTGACCTGGGAGGTTCCGGGCGGCGCGGCCTTCTATCCGGGGCAGCGGGTGCGGGTCCTTTCGCAAGGCGATCGCGAGCGCTGGATGGAAGGGCTGGTCGACACCTACGCCGCCGGTGCCACGCTGTGGGAACTGGGCGTGGCGGTGGAACGGGCCTCCGGCACCGGCCCGTTGGCCGACCCCCTCGTGGTGCCCGCCGCCGAACCCGGCCCCGCCGGCGAGGCCGGCGAGGCAGGCGGAGCGGGTTCGGCGGCATGGCGGACGGCGCGGGCGGTGTCCACCCCCTGGACCATCAGCGCCGACGACCTCGGGGTCTTGCTGTGCCCGCCCGCCGGCGGACGGATCACCCTTGCCGGGGCCTCCCTGGAAGCCGGGGCCAGTGTGTGGGTGGAAGCCCCCCTGGGGGCCAGTGTCATGGTCCAGGCCACCAACGGCACGATCGAGGCCCCCTACACCCGCCTCACCTTGACCTCGGAACGAGCCTGGCTGATCCACGAGGGCGCCAACGCCTGGCGGGTGGCCTGCCGCCTTTCCCTGCCCGGCACCCCGGCTTACCTGTCGTCATGGCTCTACACCCTGCCCCTGTACGACGATCCAATCCTGGGAGCGGCCGACATGGGGGCCTTGATCGTGGTTTCCGACGGCGCGCGCGTGACCTTGCCCGACTCCATGGCCGCCGTGCCCGAGGGGCAATCCCTGTGGCTGGCCCCCGGCCCCGACCCCGATGCCACCATGACCCTGGTCGCCGAAGGGGGCTTCGACGGAGGCTCCGTCACCGAATGGACGGTTCAAGGCGCCCTGGTCCATCTGGTGGCCCAGTACGCGGGCGCCTGGATGATCGCAAGCTGGCGACGCCTGGGCGCCGGCCTGACTCCGCCCTCGCTCGCGTCCCCCGACCGCGCGGGCCTCAGCGCTGCCGCCGACGGCCGCCTGGCCGATGCCCAGGTGACGCTGGCCACCGGAAACGTGTTCACCGACGCGGCCGTGGCCAGCGCGCTCAACGCCGCCCTCGATCGCGCCAACCGCAACGTCAAGATCCTGTCCGATCAGGTGGAAGCCCTGCGCCAGGTCCTGCTCGACCACGGCCTGATCCATGCCCCCCCGTCGTCGTGATCCGGGCGCCGGGCGCCGCCCTGCCGGGTGCGCGCCACCACGGTGCCGGCGCGGCGCTGAAATGCGCCCGACAGTCAGGCCAGCGTGCCGGGGCGTCCTCCTGGATTGGCGGACCGAGTCCCCGCCCGCCCTTGCAACACGGGATGGCTTCCTATCCGGTCAACGCCACCAGCGACAACGGCGGCAACAGCAGCGCCTCCGGTTCGGAGGGGACGGAGGCGGAGGGCGTCGCTTGCGGAACAAAATCGGGATTGTCCGCCTCGCAGGTGGAAACCGCCACGACCCAGGGACGATCCTCCGGCAGGCGGAAGGTTTGACTAAGGCCTCCACCGTTGACCAGCAACAGCAGATCGGGCGTTCCGTTCCCGCCGCTCAGGCGCATGGAAAAGGCCTTCAGGGGACCGTTCCACTCCCCCAGTCCCATGGGATCGCCGTCGGGACGACGCCAGACCACATCGCTCATGCCATCCTGGCCCGGCGCGCCGCTCAGGAACACATCGCGGCGCACCTGGGGCAGACGGGCCCGCAAGGCGGCCACCCGCGCGATGAAGGTTGCGAACGCGGGATCCTCTTTTTCCCAATCCAGCCATGTGAGGGGGCCGTCGTGGCAATAGGCGTTGTTGTTGCCGTCCTGGCTCTGGCCCATTTCGTCGCCGCCCCGCAGCATGGGCACGCCCAGCGCCAGGAACAGCGACGCCACCAGATTGCGCCTTTGACGGTCGCGCAACGCCTGGATCCCGGGATGGTCGGTCGGTCCCTCGATCCCATGGTTGGCCGAGAAATCGGCGTCCATGCCATCCTGGTTGCCTTCGCCGTTGGCCTCGTTGTGCTTGCGGGCGTAGCTGACCAGATCGGACAGGCTGAAGCCGTCGTGGCTGGTCACATAGTTGATGGCGGCCAGCGGTCCCCGTCCCGCCGGCTGGAACACCGGACTGGATCCGGCCAGGGCGGTGGCCAGGGTGCCCGCCGTGCCCTCGCGCAGCCAGAACCGGCGGACCCCATCGCGGAAAGCGTCGTTCCAGTCGTGCCAGGGCGGCGGGAAACGCCCGGTGGCATGCCCCCCCGGCCCCATGTCCCAGGGCTCCGCGATCAGCAGCACCTGGCACAGCAGCGGATCCTGGGCCAGGGCCGAAAGGAACGGCCCTTGCGGATCGAACACCCCGTGATGACGCGCGGGCGTCAGGGCCAGATCGAACCGGAATCCATCCACGCCGCGCTCGCGCACCCACAAACGCAAGGCATCCATGACCATGCGCAGCAGCTGCGGGTGCTCCAGGCGCAAGGTATTGCCGCACGCGCTGTCGTTGAGGTACCGGCGCGGGTTGTCGGGACGCAGCCGGTAGCACGACACATTGTCAAGCCCCCGCCACGACAAGGTGGGGCCGAATTCGTCCCCCTCGGCGGTGTGGTTGACGACCACGTCCAAGATCAGGGCCAGCCCGGCCTCGTGCAGGCGGTCGGCCAGACGACAAAAGGCGTCCGGGTCCCCATAGGCGGTGTGGGGCGCGGCGAAGCAGATGGGGTTGTAGCCCCAGTAGTTGGTGCGCCCGGTGCGCCACAAGGCGGCTTCGTCGGCGAAGGCCCACACCGGCAGGAGTTCAACCGCCGTCACGCCGAGCCGGCGCAGGTGATCGATCATGCCGGGCGCCGCGAACGCCTCGAAGGTGCCGCGCGCGGTGCGCCTGACATCGTCGCGGGTCATGGTCGAGCCCCGCACGTGGGCTTCGTAGATCACCAGCCGGCCGGGATCGAGGGGGCGGGGCAGGCCCGGACGACCCTGTTCCGGGATCACCAGGGCGCGGGGGACGAACGGCGCGCTGTCGGTGGTGCTGAAGGTCAGATCCCCCTCGGCCGCGTCGGGCAGGTAGCCGAACAGGGCGTTATCCCAGATCACCGGGCCGTCCAGGGCCCGGGCCAGGGGATCGATCAGCAGCTTGTTCGGGTTGAAACGATGGCCGTGCTCGGGTTCATAGGCCCCGTGCGCCCGCAGGCCATAGCGCAAGCCGGCCCCGGCACCGGGCAGGAACCCGTGGAGAACCGGGCCGGTGCGTCCCGGAAGCGCCATCCGGATTTCCTGGTCGCGATCCTCGGGAAACAAGCACAGCTCGACGGCGGTGGCATGGGCGGAAAAAACCGCCCAGTTCACCCCGCCGTCGACGAGGTGGGCACCAAGAGGCCAGGGCAGGCCGGGTTCCAGGTGCCGTTCCATGGCGGTCAGCTCCGAGGTTTCAAAACGATGGTCGCGAGCGGGGGCAAGGTCAACGAGAGCGATTGCGGACGCCCATGCGAGACAATGGCCTGGGTTTCGATCGTGCCGTTGCCCACGTTGGAGCCCCCGTAATAGCCGCTGTCGGTGTTCAGGACTTCATCCCAAACGCCGGCCCGGGGGACGCCCAGGCGATAGCCGTTCCGCACCACGGGCGTGAAGTTGCACACCACCAGCAGCATGGGCTGCTCGATGCGCTCGCAGTCGATGGTCGCGGCCGAGGTGGGGGCCGGCGCCTCGCCGTAGCGAACGTAGCTGATCACCGACTGATCGCTATCGGTGCAATCCACCCAGGCGAAGCCGTCGCCTTCCGTGTCGCGTTCGTAAAGCGCGGGCATGTCCTGGTACAGGCGGTTGAGATCGCGGACCAGGGCCTGGACGCCCTGGTGCCAGTGCACCGCCAGCAGATGCCAGTCCAGGCTCTGGGCGTGGTTCCATTCCTGGCCTTGGGCGAATTCGCTGCCCATGAACAGCAGCTTCTTGCCCGGATGGGTCCACATGAAGGCGTAGTAGGCGCGCAGGTTGGCGAACTGCTGCCACGCATCCCCCGGCATGCGCCCCAGGATCGAGCGCTTGCCATGCACCACCTCGTCGTGGGACAGGGGCAAGACGAAGTTTTCGGTGAAGGCGTAAAGCAGGCCGAACGACAGTTCGTTCTGGTGGAAGCGGCGATGCACCGGCTCGTGGCTGATGTAGCGCAACGTGTCGTTCATCCAGCCCATGTTCCACTTGTAGCCAAAGCCCAGCCCGCCCAGGTGGACGGGACGGCTGACCATGGGCCACGCCGTGCTTTCCTCGGCGATGGTGACGGCGCCGGGGAAGCGGTCGTAGACCAGCGTGTTCATGCGGCGCAGGAAATCGATGGCTTCCAGATTCTCGCGCCCGCCGTAGCGGTTGGGAATCCACTGGCCTTCCTCGCGGGAATAATCGAGGTACAGCATCGAGGCCACCGCATCCACGCGCAGGCCATCGATGTGGAACTGATCGAGCCAGTACAGGGCATTGGCCAGCAGGAAGTTGCGCACTTCGTTGCGGCCATAGTTGAAGATCAACGTGCCCCAATCCATGTGGCGGCCCTGGCGGGGATCGGCGTGTTCGTAAAGATGGGTGCCGTCGAACCAGGCCAGACCGTGCGCGTCCTCGGGGAAGTGGCCGGCCACCCAGTCCAGGATCACGCCAATGCCGGCCTGGTGGCAGCGGTCGACGAAGACGCGGAAATCCTCGGGCGAGCCGTAGCGGCTGGTGGGCGCGAACAGCCCGATCGGCTGATACCCCCAGGACCCATCAAAGGGATACTCGCTGACGGGCAGCAGCTCGATATGGGTAAAGCCCATGTCGCGCACGTAGGGGATCAGCGTGTCCGCCAAGTCCTGGTAGCTCAGGGGCTCGCCATGGGCGTCGCGGCGCCACGATCCCAGATGCACCTCGTAGACGCTGATGGGCGCGTTGCACGCCACGGTCTCGGCGCGCCGCTCCATCCAGTCGTCGTCATGCCAGACATGATCCGGCAGGCCCCACACCACGGAAGCGGTGTGGGGGGGGCGCTCGGCGTAAAAAGCGTAAGGGTCGGCCTTGGCGGGCAGCAAGGCGCCATCGGGGCCGACCAGTTCGAACTTGTAAAGCGCGCCCTTGTGGACGCCGGGAATGAAAATGTCCCACACGCCGCTGCCCGGATGCTGGCGCATGGGATGCACGCGCCCGTCCCAGCGGTTGAACTCGCCCACCACGCTGACCCGTTGGGCATTGGGCGCCCACACGGCGAAGCTGGTGCCGGCGCTGCCATCGACGGTCATCGGGTGGGCGCCCATCTTGTGATAGATTTCCAGATGGGTGCCTTCGCCCAGCAAATAGCGATCCAGATCGCCCAGGACAGGCCCGAAGCGGTAGGGATCATCGATATCGCGGATCTGCCCGTCTTCCTCGACGCGCAGGCGATACGAAAAAGGCCCTCGTCCCTCGGGCAGGTCGAGGCCGAAAACGCCGGCGGGATGCACCCGGCGCATGGGGCCCACGACCGAGCCATCGGCGACATCGATCAGGCTGACCGAGGCCGCATGGGGACGGAAGCAGCGCACGCAGTACCCCTTGCCTCCCCCCTCGACCGAGCCGCTGTGCAAGCCCAGAAGGCCGAACGGATTGCCGTGACGAGCCCCAACCAGGGCGGCCACCGCTTCGGAAAAGGCTTTCGGGTCCATGGTGCTCCAACACGTCGAAACGTAAGAAGGGGGAAAGTGCGCAAGGCGATCGGGATTCGGGCAAGAGGACGAAACAGCCGCCGGCCCGTTTCCCTTTTTAGCTGTCGGCCGGCGGCGCCTTGGTGCTCTTGCGCGCGCGCGTGGTCTTGGGCTTGGCGGGCTTGTCCTCGCTGGCGGCGTCGGGGTCCTTCTTCTTGCGGGTCGCGGTCTTGCGCTTGGGCGGCTCCGCGGGCGTTTCAGGGGCCGGAGCCCCGGCCTCGGGCGTTCCCGGCGCAGCCGGAGCGGCAGGAGCCGGAGCGGCGGGAGCCGGGGCGGGTTCGATCACGACAGGGGCCGGCGGCGGCTCGGCGGCGACAGGCGCGGGCGGCGGCTCGACGACAACAGGGGCCGGCTCGGCGACAGGAATCACGGCCGGTTCGGCGGCGGTTTCGGCTTCCAGTTCGGCCTGGACCAGGGCCTCGGCCCGGTTCCAGAAGTCCTGTTCCCGGCCGGCGGGGTGCCCCTCGGCCTCGGACAGGAGATAGGCGCGCATCTCAATGCGCTTGCGCAAATCATCATTCATGGGCGGTCGCTCCCGAGGGCAGTGGATCCCGCTTGGTGCGGCGCGCGCATCATGCCGGCGGACGCCAAGCGGGTGCAAGGCTGGTCAACAACCATGACGCATTTTTCTTGGAACGACCCCAGATAATACCGCGCCCCTGGTGCCCGGGTGCGCGAGGGAACGGCTTGCGAACGACTCCGAGTCCCGCCCGGCGAACGAGTCCCCGGCGCACGCGCACCATGGCACCGTCTCCGGTAACCCCACACGGCCGCGCGCGAAAAAAACGGTGGACAGCCCGGGTGCCGTGATTCATCGCTTGATCTTTCGTCAAATCGCCCCTTATGAAAAGAAGACCAATTTGGTCCACATCGCTGTTTTCGCCGTGGGGGCAGGACCGTCATGTTCCGGATCAACAAACTGACCGATTACGCCGTGGTGCTGCTGGTCGACATGGCCCGCAGCGACAAGGTGCGCGCGGCCCAGCAGATCGCCCTGGATACCGGGGTGCCGTTGCCCACCGTGGCCAAGGTCATGAAGGCGCTGTTGCGCAGCGGCCTGGTGGTCAGTCACCGGGGGGCCTGTGGCGGGTACGGGCTCGCGCATCCGCCCCGTTCCATCACCGTCGCCGACATGATCCAGGCCCTGGAAGGCCCGATCGCGCTGACCGCGTGCGTGGACAAGGCCCCCCATGCCGACGGCGAGGAAGCCTGTGGCCTGGGCTCGCTGTGTCCGATGAATGGCCAGTGGGACACGGTCAACCGCCGCGTCGAGGCCGCCTTGCGCACGGTCACCCTGGCCGACATGGCCGCCGGTCCCCTGCCCGCCTTCGCCCCCGAGTTCACCCGGGCCCGCGCCGCCGTCCTTGCCGCCGAGATGGGCGCCGAGAGGGCCGGCGAAATGGCCTCCTGATCCGTTCCCTATCCCTTCCTGCCCTCGCGCCCCGAAGCGCCGGAGAATTGCATCATGGTTGCCACGCAAGAAACGGTCGAAACCCTCCAGGACGTCACGGGGCAGTACAAGTACGGCTTCGTGACCGACATCGAGGCCGAAACCGCGCCCAAGGGCCTGAGCGAGGACATCATCCGGTTCATTTCGGCGCGCAAGGAAGAACCCGAGTGGATGCTGGAGTGGCGATTGAAGGCCTATCGCCACTGGCTGACCCTGGAGGAACCCACCTGGGCCGCCGTGACCTACCCGGTCATCGATTACCAGAACATCCATTACTACTCGGCCCCCAAGCACAAGGAAGGCCCCAAGAGCCTCGACGAGGTCGATCCCGAGCTGCTGGAAACCTACAGCAAGCTGGGCATCCCCCTGAAGGAACAGGAAATCCTGGCCGGCGTGGTCGCCGTCGACGCGGTGTTCGACTCGGTGTCGGTGGCCACCACCTACAAAAAGAAGCTGGCCGACATGGGGGTGATCTTCTGCCCCATTTCCGAGGCCATCCGCGAGCATCCCGAGCTGGTTCAGCGCTATCTGGGCTCGGTGGTGCCCTACACCGACAATTTCTTCGCCACCATGAACTGCGCCGTGTTCACCGATGGCTCGTTTGTGTACATCCCCAAGGGCCTGCGCTGCCCCATGGAGCTGTCCACCTATTTCCGCATCAACGAGCGCAACACCGGCCAGTTTGAACGCACGCTGATCATCGCCGACGAGGGATCCGAGGTTTCCTACCTCGAAGGCTGCACCGCGCCCCAGCGCGACGAAAACCAGTTGCACGCCGCCGTGGTCGAGCTGATCGCCCTGGACAACGCCCGCATCAAGTACTCCACGGTGCAGAACTGGTACCCGGGCGACGCCGAGGGCCGGGGCGGCATCTACAACTTCGTCACCAAGCGCGGCGCCTGCCGGGGCGTGAACTCGCGCATTTCCTGGACGCAGGTGGAAACCGGCTCGGCCGTGACCTGGAAGTACCCCAGTTGCCTGCTGCAAGGGGACAACTCGGTGGGCGAGTTCTATTCGGTGGCCATCACCAACAACGCCCAGCAGGCCGACACCGGCACCAAGATGATCCACATCGGGCGCAACACGCGCTCGCGCATTGTCTCGAAGGGCATCGCCGCCGGCCGCTCCGACCAGACCTATCGCGGGCTGGTGCGCATGCTGCCCAAGGCGGAAGGGGCGCGCAATCATACCCAGTGCGACAGCCTGCTGATCGGCGATCGCTGCGGCGCGCACACCGTCCCTTACATCGAAAGCCGCAATCCGTCGGCCAAGGTCGAGCACGAAGCGACCACCAGCCGCATCAGCGACGACCAGTTGTTCTATTGCCTGCAACGGGGCCTGTCGCAAGAAGAGGCGGTGGCCCTGATCGTCAACGGTTTTTGCAAGGAAGTCTTGCAAACCCTGCCTATGGAATTCGCCGTCGAGGCCCAGAAACTGGTTGGTATCAGCCTGGAAGGCAGCGTCGGCTAAGGCCCTGGCGCCCCCTTTCCTCTTTTCCTCGCGTTGCCCTTTGCCCGCCCCGAACAAGGACCTGATCCATGGCGCTCCTGGAGATCATCAACCTGCATGCCCAAGTCGAGGACAAGCCGATCCTCAAGGGCCTGTCCCTGACCGTGAACCCGGGCGAGGTGCACGCCATCATGGGGCCCAACGGCGCCGGCAAGAGCACCTTGTCCAACCTGATCACCGGGCGCCCGGGCTACGAGCAGACCGAGGGCACCGTGCGCTTCAAGGGCCAGGACCTGAGCGCGATGGCCCCCGAGGAGCGCGCCCGGGCCGGGATCTTCCTGTGCTTCCAGTACCCGGTTGAAATCCCCGGGGTGGGCTTCACCACCTTCCTGCGCACCGCCTTGAACGCCCGGCGCAAGGCCCGGGGCGAAAGCGAGATCGACGCCGCCGCCTTCCTGACCAGGCTCAAGGCCGCGACCAAGGCGCTTGGCATTCCCGATGCCATGCTCAAGCGGCCGCTCAACGTCGGCTTTTCGGGCGGCGAGAAAAAGCGGGCCGAGGTGTTGCAGATGGCCATGCTGGAACCCGATCTCATGATCCTGGACGAGATGGACAGCGGCCTCGACATCGACGCCTTGCGCATCGCGGCCGAAGGGGTCAACGCCCTGCGCAGCCCGACGCGCTCGGTGCTGTGCATCACCCACTACCAGCGCCTGCTGGACTACATCGAACCGGATTTCGTCCACGTTCTGGCCGATGGGCGCATCGTGCGCTCGGGCGGCAAGGAGCTGGCCCGGGAGCTGGAGGAAAAGGGCTATGCCGACTTCGTTTCCCAGGCGGCTTGATCCCATGACCGCCACCCCCGTTGCCGCCGCGACCCCGTTCCTGGATCCTGAAACCCGCGCCGAGGGCGGGGGCTGGCTGGGCGCCGTGCGCCAGGCGGGCCTTGACGGCTACCGCCGCCAGGGCTTCCCCACCCCCCGCCACGAGGCTTGGAAGTACACCAATCTTTCCGCCGTTGGCCGCCTGGCGGTCGAAACCCCGCCTGCCGTGCCGGCCTTGACGGCGGCCGACCTGCCGGGTGATCGCCTGCTGCCCCTGGACGTGCCGCGCCTGGTGTTCGTGAACGGCCGCTTCAGCGCGCCGCTTTCCGACCTCGACCGCCTGCCGGCCGGGGTGCGGGCCGGCAGCCTGCGCGCGGTGCTGCTGACCGATCCCGGGCACCTGCGCCCCGTGCTGGAGCGGCCCCAGGCCCAGGAAGCCGTGGCCACGCTGCCGCTGGCGGCGCTCAACACCGGCTTCTTGTCCGATGGCCTGGTTTTGGAGATCGACGCCGGCGTGAGCGTCGAGGGGCCCTTGCATATCATTCATCTGAGCGTGCCCGGCGAGAGCGCCACCCTGGCCCACCCGCGCGGCCTGATCCGCCTGGGGGCCGGCGCGCGGGCGACGCTCGCGGTCAGCTACTCCGGCCTGCCCGGGGCGCCCTCGGTCATCAACGCCGTGACCGACGTGGTGCTGGGGGAAGACGCCCACCTGTCCCACGTCCGCCTGCTGGCGGAAGCCCCCGAGGGCGTGCACATCGGCGCCGTGCTCGCCACCGTGGGGGCGCGGGCGCGCTACGACGCCTTCACCTTGACCCTGGGCGGGCGGCTGGTGCGCAACGAAATACGGGTGCTGCTGGACGGCGAAGGGGCCCAGGCCCACGTCAACGGGGCCTACGCCGCGCGCAAGGGCCAGCACATCGACAACACGGTGTTCGTGGATCACGCGGTGCCCAACGCCAAATCGTCGCAGCTGTTCAAGGGCGTGCTGGATGAAACCGGGCGCGGCGTGTTCCAGGGCAAGATCCTGGTCCGGCGCGATGCCCAGGGCACCGACGGGCAGCAGTTGCACCAGGCCTTGTTGCTGACCCCGGGCGCCGAGGTGGACATCAAGCCCGAATTGCAGATCTACGCCGACGACGTGGCTTGCAGTCACGGCGCCACCGCCGGCGAAATGGATGCCGAGGCTCTGTTCTACCTGCAAAGCCGGGGCATCGACGAGGAAACGGCGCGGGCCTTGCTGGTCGAGGCCTTCCTGGAAGACGCCCTGACCACCGTGGCCGACGAGGCGGTGCGCGACGCCCTGACCGAACGGGTGCGCGACTGGCAACGCGGCCGCGCCCAGGCGACCTGGAACGTGTGAGAAGCGATGATGACGACGACAGGGGGTTCCTCGCCAGCGTCCAACCCGACGAGCTTTGACGTCGAGGCGGCGCGGGCCGATTTTCCGGTGTTCCAGAAAAAGGTGCACGGCTCCAAGCCGATCATCTACCTGGATAGTGGCGCCTCGGCCCAGAAGCCGCGCGCGGTCATCGACACCATGGTCCAGATGATGGAAGGCGAATACGCCAACGTCCATCGCGGCACCTACTGGTTGTCGGAACGCGCGACCGTGCGCTATGAACAGGCGCGCGAGACCGTGCGCCGGTTCGTCAACGCCGCCCGCCCCGAGGAAATCGTGTTCACCATGGGGGCGACCGACGCCATCAACCTGGTGGCCCAAACCCACGGCCGCGCCCACCTTGGCCCCGGCGACGCGGTGCTGATCACGGAAATGGAGCACCACTCCAACATCGTGCCCTGGCAGATGCTGCGCGATGAAAAGGGCGTGACGCTGAAGGTCTGCCCGATCACCGACGAAGGCGCCCTGGACCTGGAGGCCTTCGATCGCCTGATGACCCCCGAGGTCAAGCTGGTGGCCTTCACCCAGACATCGAACGTGCTGGGCACGGTGCCGCCGGCCCGGCGCCTGATCGACCGCGCCCATGCCCAGGGCGCGCTGGTGCTGATGGATGGCTGCCAGGGCGTGGTGCATGGCGGGGTCGATGTCCAGGCGCTGGACGTGGACTTCTACGTGTTCTCGGGCCACAAGCTCTATGGCCCCACCGGGATCGGGGTGCTGTACGCCCGCCACGCCCTTCTGGAGGCCATGCCGCCGTGGCGCGGGGGCGGCGACATGATTGCCTCGGTGTCGTTCGAGCGCTCGGAATGGGCGGCGCCGCCCGCCAAGTTCGAGGCCGGCACCCCCAACATCGTGCAGGCCATCGGCCTTGCCGCCGCCATCGACTACGTGACCGGCCTGGGGCAAGCGGCGATCGCGGCCCACGAAGCCGATCTGCTGACCTACGCGGTCCAGGCGCTTTCATCGGTGCCGGGCCTGCGCCTGTATGGCACCGCGCCGGGCAAGGTGGCGGTGATATCCTTTACCCTGGACTGTGCCCATCCCCACGACATGGCCACCGTCCTGGACCAAAGCGGGGTGTGCATTCGCGTGGGGCACCACTGTGCCCAGCCGCTGATGGGGCGGCTGGGGGTGAGTGCCACGGCGCGCGCCTCGCTGGGCTTGTACAACACCCGCGCCGATATCGACGCCCTGGTGCGCGGACTGGAAACGGTCCGCTCGTTCTTCGCCTGATGCCTGGTCGAGAAAGCGAGATCCCCCGATGATGCCTCCCTATGCCCTGTCCGCCTCGCCCTTGCCCCCGCCCGAGGCGGGCGAGGTCGCCAAAGCCGGCGCCCCCCTCGATCCCGGCACCCCCCCCGCCCCCATCGAGGCGGTGACGGAGGCCCTGCGCGAGATCTACGACCCGGAAATCCCGGTCAATGTCTACGACCTGGGCCTGATCTACGACGTCGCCCTCGACGACGCGGGGACGTGCCGCATCCTGATGACCCTCACCGCCCCGGCCTGCCCGGTGGCCGGCACCTTGCCCCACGAAATGGCCCACCGGGTGGCCTCGGTGCCCGGCGTGGGCGAGGTGATTGTCACCCTCGCCTGGGATCCGCCCTGGACCCCGGAACGTATGAGTGATGTGGCCCGGGTCGCGCTCGACATGTTCTGATCCCGCGAGGGCGCGGCCCGACGCCTGCGTTTTTCCGCCACGAGGAGAGTCCGCATGAGCCTGCCGCCCCTTCTGACGCTGACCCCCGCCGCCGTCGAGCGGATCACCACCTTGATGAGCCAGGCCGAAACCCCGGTGGTGGGCGTGCGGGTGGGCATCACCCGCAAGGGCTGCTCGGGCCTGTCCTACAAGGTGGACTTCGCCGAGGACGGCCCGCGCGCCCTGGAAGAAACCGTCACCCAGGACGGGGTAACGGTGTTCGTGGAAGCCGGCGCGGTGATGTTCCTGATCGGCGCCACCATGGACTTCAAGGCCGACACCTTGTCGTCGTCGTTCGTCTTCCACAACCCCAACGAAACCGCCCGCTGCGGCTGCGGCGAAAGTTTTACCGTGAACGCGGCGTAAGGGGCCGGAGGCACGACAAGGCCCAAGGCTGCGGGGCTCCGCCCCGCTCCCCGCTGGCCCTCGCAGGGCTCGTAGCCCCTTACGCGGGTACGAGACGGGCTTCCTTGGGGTCATAGACACAGCTGACAATGCTCCCATCGCGAATCTTGCCGATCGCCTCGTCGATCACCGGAAGCGGGACGATAAACCATTCGCGAGGGACTACTGGCTTTCCGAAGCGGTCCTTGATTTCAACCTCCAGGCGGGCGGAACCGAACACCCGGTGGATCACGTTTTCCAACCGAACCCGGTTGATGTTGAACAATTCGTAGGTTGCGACAACCTCGACATCGGCCATCAGGAAGGTGGGATCCAGGCGCGCATTGGCGATCCGGCGTTCCACGGCGCCGCCGGTCACGCCGATTTTGTGCAACACGTCCCGATGCGCGGCCACGCCGGGGTGATCGGACAGGCTGCGCACGACATAGATGGTCCCACTCGCCGAATCGTCGGAGTCGTAAGTTTCGGCGAAAAGGGGGCCGGGCAGCGGTTCGGTGATCCGCCGGCTGGCTTTATCCTTGTACAAGGCCCGCTGAAGGGAGCGGAGCAGCAGGTTGCTTTCGGTGCCGTTGTCATAGACCACGCGCAGGCGGGCATCCATTTCCCCGTTGGGGGCCTTGATCGGCTCGCCCTTTTCGGCCACGTACAAGATTTGTCCGCCCAGGATGAAAAACTCACCTTTACGGATATCAGTTTTCAGGAACCCGGCGTCCTTGCGGATGGCCCGCGAGACGCGCTCTCCTTCGTCCAAATCGCGCTTCATCGCCTCGAACAAAGGCTTAAAGCGCGCGAAGTCGTGGCATGGCTCGCGGGCGGCGATTTCCTCGGCGACGCGACGTTCGGCGGCGGAGCGCACATGGCGCAACTGGGTGAGAGGCGACGCGGCGCGGTCTTCAATCCCCAGCTGGGCCAGCAAGGCGTCGTTGTCCAGGAGATCGGGGGCGGCTTCGGTTGTTTCGGCCGACAACAGGCCCTGATGATCCAGGGGCGCCAGCAGGGTTCGACATTCCTCAAGCGCCCGCAGCCGGTCCAGGCGCACGGCGTACAGGCGTTCGAAGATATCGCGGTCCTCGCCGTGGCGGGGCGCGTGGCCTTTTTCCTGAACAAAGCGCTGGATATCCTCGAACCCCGCGATGATCCGTTCCTCGCGCGGGGTACGGGCGCTGTCTGCCTTGGTTTCAACCTCGACGCCCAAGGCATCAAGAAGGGCGTCGTCCTCGTCGGTGAAGTCAGCCACGCGCCGCCTCCGCTTTCATCCTTGCAAGAAACGCCACGCCCTCGGCCATGCGTTTTTCCCAGGGGTCGGGCGCGGTGATCGACGGCAAGCGGCCGCGCTCCTTCTTGAAAGCCAGGGCCCGGGTGGCCAGGGCGCGGGCTTCTTCCATCGACAAGGCCACGCGCTTGGCCTCGATCATCGCCTTGACCTGTTTCAGACTTTCCTCGTCCATGGCCTTGGCCAGGATGGCGTAGGCCTCCCCGAAGGGGTTGATACGGTCGATCAGATCGATATCCAGGTCCCGCACGTCGGTGACAAACCGGCGCACGCCCAGCACGAAGGCGATGTTGGGGCCCTGCTCCTCGGGGCCCTCTCCTGCGCCCTGGGCGGTTTCCTTGGCTTTTTGGGTCAAGGTCAGGGCGGCGATGGCGTGTTGGCGCACGGCTTCCTGGTCGGCGGCGTCCAGGTCGGGGTATTTGTCCTTGATGATCTTGCCCAGGCGGACCTGGGTCAATTCCTCGGGCACCAGTTCGGAATCAAACAGCCCGCGTTCGATCGTGGTTTTGTCTTGCACGAAGGCGGCCACGACTTCGTTCAGGTCCTGCTGGCAGATGCGCCGGCCCTCGTCGCTTGTGGGCTCGGCCAGTCCCTTGATCTCGATTTCGAAAACGCCCTGGTCCTCGTTAAAACCCACGTTACAGCGCGAAGGGTCGTATCCAGCCTCGCCGTAGTCGAAGCCGGGGGTGGGCGCGCCGGCCGGGTTCTTGGGCCTAAACTCGAAGCGGGGCGTCAGAACCTGTTCCATCAACAAGCTGGCGGCGATGGCCTTCAAGGTATCGTTGACCGCCTCGGCCACGGTTTGCCCGGAAGCGTCGGGTTCGGCGATCAGGTTGGTGAAACGGGCCCGGGTCTTGCCCGGCGCGTCGCGGGTGGCGCGGCCGATGATTTGCACGATTTCGGTCAGGCTGGCACGGTAGCCCACTGTCAGGGCGTGTTCGCACCAAATCCAGTCGAACCCTTCCTTGGCCATGCCCAGGGCGATGATCAGGTCCACGTGGTCGCGGTTGTTCTTGTGGGCCGGATCGCGCAGGGCCGCCATCACCCGCTCGCGCTTGGAGGGGGGATCATCGTCCACCAGGTCGGCAACGCGCAAGATCCTCCCGTCGGGGGTTTTGATGCGCAGGAACCCAGAGGTGGGATCGGTGCCTTGCCATTCGCCCAGGGCCTCGATCAGGTGTTCCACTTCCTTGATTTTCTGCCCGGTGCTTTCGCGCGAGTTGACGCTGGGAATATGGACGATGGTTTTTTCGGCCGGGTTCAAAACCCGAAGAATATCCTCGGTATACGATCCCGTATAAAAGAAATAGCCGATATCGAGGTGTTTCAGATACTGATACCCGTTCAATTGTTCGTAATAGGTATAGGTCACGGTATCGAATCGGGCTTCGTCCTGGGGGGCCAGCACCGCCTCGGCATCGCCGCGAAAATACGATCCGGTCATGGCCACGATGTGCACGCGATCGCGGGCCATGAACTGGCCCAGGTGCACGCCCAGCTTGTTGTCCGGATTGGCCGAAACGTGGTGGAATTCGTCGATGGCGATCAGCCGGTCATCAAAGGCCGCCACGCCGAACTGATCCACGGCGAAGCGGAAGGTGGCATGGGTGCACACCACAATCCGGTCGGTGCTTTCCAGGAACGTCCCCAGGGCGCGAATCTTGCCGCCCTCGCCCCCGGGCGCATTGCACAGGTTCCAGCGCGGCGCCACGGTCCAATCGGCCCAGAAACCAAACCGGGTCAGGGGTTCGTCGTTGAAGCTGGCACCGATGGATTTTTCCGGCACCACGATCACCGCCTGCTTCAATCCCTGATTGTTGAGCTTGTCCAGGGCGATGAACATCAAGGCCCGGCTTTTGCCCGATGCCGGGGGCGATTTGATCAACAAATAGGGCTCGCCCCGTTTTTCGTAGGCGCGCTCTTGCATCGGGCGCATGCCCCATTCGTTGGCCCGGGTGGAGCGTCCGGTGCGGGTATACGAAACCGAAACGGACGGAACGGACTGGCTGCCACCGCTCATGAACGCCCCCCTGTCTTGCCCTTGCGGCTCCCCTGGGGGGCCACCTTTTTGCTATACATCTCGAACAGCTTTTCCAGCCGCTCGGTATCGTTGCGAAAACGCCGCCCGATATAAATACGCTCCAACACCTCGTCGTTGCGATCATGGGCCGCGCGCAGGTTTTCCGGCATGGTGTCGGGATCATACAAATCGGCGATGGTGGCCGGAAAGTGCGCCTCGCGCGCCAGCAAAATATCCTCGGCACACCGGGTCAGCGCGGCCTTCTGGTTCTCGGTCAGGGGCGGTACGGGAAAGGTGTTCCATCCCAGGGTATTGGAATAGGAAAAATCCGTTCTCAACCGCACGCACACCGTCCCCACCCACACCCAATGCAAACGAGAGGCGATCAACGCCATGTTCCAAAGGGGGGCGTCGTAGAGGGCGAAATTTCTATCTCCAACAACTCCGTTGCTATCCATTAATCCTACAGGCAGATAAGGCCTTTCTTCAGAGCTTACGCGAGGAGTAACAATAACGCTTTTTTTTGCAAGACGTGGCGTTTTAAATTGGTGAGGACGCGAAGCAAGACTGCGTGCATAGGCATCTTTACTAGCAAGACGAGCATTTCTCACCTTATCCACCTGCATTTTGATGCAATAATTTGATTCAGCCTCAGAAAGATCATCGTCACTAATCCAGATACAATAACGTATCTCACCATTAATAAATTCTTTGGATCCAAAAAACCGCTTTATAAATTTTTTTCGATAGTATTCAGTCAATCCCATTGCATTTAATTGATTAGGGACAATTGTTAAATGCCCTCCATCGTCCGCCTTGTTACCGAAATCCATTGCACTAACATCATTTTTAGGTTGCATCTCTTTTTTTATAATAACATTAGGGGCATCAACCAAATACGGATTTATATTGCAGGCATTTTTTTCCACAATAGATCCACTTTCCGATACACAATAAATCTTTTTAATGTGGGTTGAATAACTTGAAATACCAACAACAACGACAGTCACCCCGGCTTTATTGCTAGCTAGATTTGACCACTTAAAATTTTTATACGCAAATATAATTTCCTGCCCCAATTCCAATATAAGAGGCCAAAGAAAAGATACCTGCTGCCCTTGGCATATTGAATTTGTAGCAACGAATGCCGCTGATATTTTTGTTATAGAACCATATTCCGCCGCTTTCATAAACCACCCAGACACATAGTCCAGAGACTTCCAATTTTTTGTAATACCTGAAAAAACATAACCCAAATCTGATTTCTGCTGTTCATCTTGCCAGGTAGACCCAACATAAGGCGGATTCCCGCAAATATAGGTTTCCCCACCCTCGTTTTCAAAAGCCACGTCGGGGGCGTCGGAAGGGAGGTCCAGCAAATCGGTGCCGCGCGGGGTGGCGCGGGCGCCGGAGGGGGGGCAGATGGACAGCCAGTCCAGGCGCAAGGCGTTGCCGCACAAGATCCAGTTTTCGGCATCCAGCGGCAGGAAATCCTGCAAGGCTTCCTTTTGCCCGCGATAAAGAACATCGCATTGATACTCGGCGATGATCAGGGCGAGGCGGGCAATTTCGGCGGGAAAATCGCGGATTTCGATGCCCCGAAAATTGGTGAGGGGAATATCGGTGCGCCGATCCCCTTCGCTTCGGCGCCGGTTGATCTCCGCCTCGATGCCACGCATTTCCTTGTAGGCAATCACCAGGAAATTTCCCGATCCACACGCGGGATCGAAAACGCGGATTTTCGACAGCCGCTTGCGCAGATTCAACAGCATGCGAGCATTGGTTCCCGCCTCTTCCAGGCGCGCGCGCAGGTCATCCAGGAACAACGGGTTGAGGACCTTCAGGATATTGGGCACGCTGGTGTAATGCATGCCCAGCCGGCCGCGCTCCTCGTCGTCGGCCACGGCCTGGATCATTGATCCAAAGATATCCGGGTTGATGCGGGTCCAGTCCAGGTTGCCGATATGCAGCAGGTACGACCGCGCGATCTTGCTGAATCGGGGCACGGCGAGGGAGCCGGAAAACAGGCCGCCATTGACGAACGGGAACACATCGGCCCAGCGCGGCAGGCGGGCCGTTGCCCGGTTGGGAATGGCCGTGTTCATGGCACGAAAGATTTCGCCGATCACCTCGTGCGTGTTCGATGAATCCCGGGCGCTCATCTGCTCGACCGTGGCCGTGAACAACCCGGTGCCGTTGAAAATATCGGTATCCTCGGCAAAAAAGCAGAAAATCAGGCGCGCCATGAAATGGTTCATTTCCGGGCGCCGTTCCGCCGTTCCCCAGTCCGGATTATCCTTCAGCAACTCCAGATACAACCGGTTCAACCGGCTGGTGGCCCGGATGTCGAAGGCGTTTTCGCGGATCTGCCGCACCGTGGAAATCCCGGCCAGGGGCAGGAAAAAACCGAAGTGGTTGGGGAACTCCGCGTAGGGGCAGACAATGGGCGCCTCGTCGCTGCCCAGGTCCTCGGCTTCCAGGGTTTCGCCATCGGTGGCGAGGATAAAGCGGGCCTTGTGGCGTTGGGTGGCCGGGCTGCCGCGCAGGGCATCCAGGGTTGCCTTTACCTGACCGGCGGGGGCAACCGCGATATGAATGTTATTGGTTTGCAGAACGCCGTTTTGGTCGGATTTATTGGTATCGCCCTTGCGCAACCGCTTGATTGTTGTTTCCTTGTTTCCGAACGCCCGCAGGAAGGCAAACGGGAACTCCTCGGCATCGAAGGGTTGTTCCGCCAGCAGGGAAACGGCTTGTTCAATTTCAACGGCGTTCATGTGGCCCTCACCCTTCCGACCTGGGGGCGGCCTCGTTCGCGATCCCGAACGCCGCTCCCCAAAAGTCCGCCAGGGTATCCACCCGCCCCCGGCCCGACAAGCCCCGCCACGCCTTTCCCGTTGTTGCCCAGGGGTCCGGGGAAGCCTCGCTTCCCCGGGGCGGGGGCTTGGGGGCGGCCTCGCCCCCAAAGGGCGCCAGCCCTTCTCCACGCCCCCCATGACGCGTCACATGACCTTTTCGAAGCGAAAGTCGGCCTCCTCGCCGGGCAGGTCGTCGCCCCCGGGGCCGTGGGGGTTTGGATGGTGCGGGTTGAAAAACTCAACAATCTTGAATCCGCATTTATTCACGTAAAAGTGGATGTTGCGCGTCTCGAACAAGGGGGTGTGCGTTTCCCAAACCCGCGTGTCGGGGTAGCGCCTTTCGATCGCTTGCCACGCCCTCAGGCCCAGCCCATGGCCATGCTCCCCCAGCTTGATGAAAAACAGATCCAGCGTGTTGCGGTGGGTTTCCTGGTTGATGGTGACAATGGCGCCGCCAACCTTCCGGCCCTGGTCAAGGACATGGAGCGCCTCGGCACCGGGGGAAGCGAACGACTGGTCCAGGTCGTCGTCGGAGGGAATCGGGCCGTCGGGCAGGGATCCGAACGTTTCAATGACGGCCACCGCGAAGGCCTCTTGAAGATGTTTCTTGAACGCGGCGCGTTCGCTGACTTCGACGATCGAAAGAGTGATCACATCACCTCTCCCCAAGAAAAAAAGCGCGGCTCCCTTTAAGGAGCCGCGCCCGAAGGAAAACCCGTTAACGCGTTATTGGTCAGCGGGTGAGGTGACGCAAGACGGTTTGCAGAATGCCGCCGTTGCGGAAGTAGTCAACCTCGTCGAGGGTATCGATCCGGCACAGGGTTTCAAACGTGGTGGTCGAGCCGTCGGCGCGGGTCAGGGTCACGTCCACGTTCTGGCGCGGCGAGAGGTCGGCCAGGCCGGTGATGGTGAAGGTTTCGGTGCCGTCCAGGTTCAAGGCGGCGGCGTTGACGCCGGCGGCGAACTGCAAGGGCAGCACGCCCATGCCCACCAGGTTGGAACGGTGGATGCGTTCAAAGCTGATCGCGATCACCGCCTTGACGCCCAGCAGGTTGGTCCCCTTCGCCGCCCAGTCGCGCGACGAGCCGGTACCGTATTCGGCGCCGCCGATCACCACCAGGGGCACGCCCTCGCGCTGGTAGGCCATGGCCGCGTCGTAGATCGGCATGACCGCGCCCGAGGGATGGTGCTTGGTCACGCCGCCTTCGGTGCCCGGAGCCATCAGGTTGCGAATGCGGATGTTGGCGAAGGTGCCGCGCATCATCACTTCGTGATTGCCGCGCCGCGCGCCATACGAGTTGAAATCCGCCTTGGCGACGCCGTGGGCCACCAGGTACTGGCCGGCCGGGCTATCGGCCTTGATCGAACCGGCGGGCGAGATGTGGTCGGTGGTCACCGAATCGCCCAGGATGGCCAGCGGGCGCGCCTTGACCACGTCCGACAGGGGCGCGGGCGTGGCGCTCATGCCCTGGAAGTAGGGCGGATGCTGCACGTAGGTTGACGCGGCATCCCAGGCATAGGTTTCGCCCTCGGCCACTTCGATGGCCTGCCATTCCGGGGTGCCGTCGAACACGTTGGCGTAGCGCGAACGATACATGTCGGGCGTGATGCCGCCGTCGATGGCGGCGGCAACCTCGGCGGCCGTCGGCCAGATGTCCTTCAGGAAGACCTCGTTGCCGTCCTTGTCGCGGCCCAGCGGGTCGGTGGCCAGGTTGATGCGCAGCGAGCCGGCCAGGGCGTAGGCCACCACCAGGGGCGGGCTCGCCAAGTAGTTGGCCCGGACATGCGGGCTGATGCGGCCTTCGAAGTTGCGGTTGCCCGACAGCACGGCGCCGACCACCAGGCCGTTGCCATCGATGGCGCGGGCAATCGGCTCGTCGAGCGGGCCGGCGTTGCCGATGCAGGTCGTGCAGCCGAAGCCGGCGATCTGGAAGCCCAGGGCGTCGAGGGCATCTTGCACGCCGGCCTTGACCAGATAATCGGCCACCACCTGGGACCCGGGCGCCAGCGAGGTCTTCACCCACGGCTTGCGGGTCAGGCCGCGCGCGACGGCCTTCTGGGCCAGCAGGCCGGCGGCCATCATCACCGACGGGTTCGAGGTGTTGGTGCACGAGGTGATGGCGGCGATCACCACCGAGCCGTCCTCAAGCGAGTAGCTGGCACCATCCACCGGCACGGCACGGCCGAGGCCGGCATCGGGGGCCAGGGTCTTGAGGGCCTCGGCGAAGGCGGGGGCGGCCGACGACAGGGCCACGCGATCTTGCGGGCGGCGCGGGCCGGCCAGCGAGGGCTCGACCGTGCCCATGTCGAGGCTGAGGGTATCGGTGAACACCGGGGCCGGGGCGCCCGAGGTCCGCCACAGGCCTTGGGCCTTGGCGTAGGCTTCGACCAGGGCCACCGTGTCCTCGTCGCGGCCCGTGAAGCGCAGGTAGCGCAGGGTTTCGGCGTCGATGGGAAAGAAGCCGCAGGTGGCGCCGTATTCCGGGCCCATGTTGGCGATGGTGGCGCGGTCGGTCAGCGGCAGGGCGTCGAGGCCGTCGCCGTAGAACTCCACGAACTTGCCGACCACGCCCTTCTTGCGCAGCATTTCCACGACCCGCAGCACCAGGTCGGTGGCGGTGGTGCCCTCGCGCAGGGTGCCGGTCAGCTCGAAGCCGATCACCTCGGGGATCAGCATCGAAAGGGGCTGGCCCAGCATGGCCGCTTCCGCCTCGATGCCGCCCACGCCCCAGCCGAGCACGCCCAGGCCGTTGATCATGGTGGTGTGCGAGTCGGTGCCCACCAGGGTATCGGGGAAGGCCACGACGCGGCCGTCTTCCTCGCTGGTCCACACGCCGCGCGCCAGGTATTCCAGGTTCACCTGGTGGCAGATGCCCACGCCGGGCGGCACCACGCGGAAGTTGTTGAACGCCTTCTGGCCCCAGCGCAGGAAGGCGTAGCGCTCGCCGTTGCGCTCGAACTCCAGGGCCATGTTGCGGGTCAGCGCGTCGGCGCTGCCGAAGTGGTCGATCATCACCGAGTGGTCGATGACCAGATCAACGGGCGACAGCGGATTGATGCGGGTGGGATCGCCGCCCAGGGCCTTCATGGCCTCGCGCATGGCGGCAAGATCAACCACGCCCGGCACGCCGGTGAAGTCCTGCATCAGGACGCGGGCGGGACGGAACGCGATCTCGCGGTCCGAGCGGCGCTCGCGCGCCCAGTCGGCCACGGCCTTGATATCGTCGGTGGTGACGCTGCGGCCGTCCTCGGAACGCAGCAGGTTTTCAAGCAGGACCTTGAGGGAGCAAGGCAACGTGTCGATGCCCTCAAGACCGGCCGCTTCCAGGCTGAAGTAGTCAACCTCGCGCCCGTTGACCGTCAGGGTCCGCCGGGTCTTCAGGGTATCTTGCCCACACAGGGACATGGGGGATCTCCTCGCTGTCGTCGCAACACGAAACATCCCGCCTGGGACGGCAGGGTGGTTCTGGCTGGACATGGATGGAGCGCCACCATGACGTCCCGGCCCGCCAGGGGATCAGGGCGTGGGTGCATATACACCACACCCGACGGCCGCTGTCCAGGGGTCAGCGGCCGTCGGACGCGATCACCGAAAGGCTACGTCTGGATTGGGTATTCCGGGCCGGTCCGCCCCGGTTCCGCGCTGTTCTCCCGGCCTTGGGGACCAGGAGACGCCGCCGCGAATCCGAGGAGTCGCGGAGGCCGCCTTACACGGGAGGCGCCGGAGGAGCGGGCGGCTCGGGACCGAAGAAATCGGCGGGTTCGAAGGGGCAGACATTGGACAGGAACTGATCGACCGAGGTTTCCCACGACCGGCCCAGGGCGAAGGCCCGGCAGGCCTCGGGGTCCATGTCCAGCGCCTTGAGGGCGGCGGCGCCCAGGTCTTCGTCGAGCACGCCCACGGGCGCGTCGCCGATGACATCGAGCGGCCCGGCCACCGGATAGGCCGCCACCGGCAACCCGCAGGCCAGCGCCTCCAGCAGCACCAGGCCAAAGGTATCGGTGCGGCTGGGAAACACGAACACGTCGCCCACCGCGAAATGCCGGGCGAGGTCGTCCCCATGCTTTTCGCCCACGAACACCACCTTGGGATGGCGGGCGCGCAGGGCTTCCAGTTGCGGGCCGCCACCGACCACGATCTTGGTGCCGGGCAGGTCCAGCGACAAAAAGGCCTCGATGTTTTTTTCGACCGCCACCCGGCCCACGTACACGAACCACGGACGCGGGCCCTGGATCACGCCGTCCAGGCTGTCCTTGGGGCGGGGGCGGAACAGGTCGGTATCCACGCCGCGCGTCCAGCGGCGGATGGCGGAAAACCCCCAGCGGCGCAGTTCGTCCTCCACGCCCTGGGTCGCCACCATGATCGCCCGGGACGGCTTGTGGAACCAGCGCAGCACGGCGTAGCCCCACGACACGGGCACGCGCAGGCGGGCGTTGACGTATTCCGGGAACTTGGTGTGGAAGGCGGTGGTGAACGGAATACCCCGGCGCACGCAGTAGGCGCGGGCGCTCAGGCCCAGGGGGCCCTCGGTGGCGATGTGGACCACGCACGGCTGAAAGGTTTCAATGGTCCGGGCCATGTGACGGCGGGGCCGCAGCGCCAGCCGGATCTCGGGGTAGGTCGGACACGGCACGGTGCGAAACGACTGCGGGGTGATGAACTCGACCTCGTGGCCGCGCGCGATCAGACGCGCGCGCAAGGTATCCAGGGTTCTGACCACGCCATTGACCTGGGGGAACCAGGCATCGGTGACGACGACGATTCTCATCCAGTGTCCCAATCTTCCGAACAGAGTGATCCAGCGCGCCGGCCCGATCCGGCTTCCCGTCACCGATCTAGTCGGCGGGCGTCGAAACCGCCTCGTCGTCGCGGGCGTGGGCCAGGGCCTCGGCCGGAGAGTGGGCCGTGTCGGCCCCGTCGCGCGCCCCGGCGTAGGCGTCGTACATCGACAGCTTGCGCATTTCGGACCAGTGCAGGATTTCCATGCGCCCGTCGTAATGCTCGACCAGGGCGGTGCAGCTTTCCACCCAGTCGCCATCATTGCAATAGAGGATTCCGTCCACGTCGCGCATTTCGGCTTGGTGAATATGGCCGCAAATCACGCCGGTCAGGTCGCGGCGGCGGGCCAGATCGGCCATCGAGGTCTCGAAATCGTCGATGAACTTCACCGCGTTCTTGACCTTGTGCTTCAGATACTTGGACAACGACCAGTACGACAGCCCCATCCGCCGGCGGCCGTAGTTGAACCAGTGGTTCACCTCCAAAAGCCCGTTGTAGGCCCAGTCGCCGAGGCGGGCCAGCCATTTGGCGTATTTGACCACCCCGTCGAACTCGTCGCCGTGCAAAACCAGGTAGCGCCGGCCGTCGGCGCCTTCGTGGATGGCCTCGCGCACCACGGTGATGCCCCCGAACTCGGCATCGCAGTAGCCGCGGGCGAACTCATCGTGGTTGCCGGGAATGAAGATGACCTTGCTGCCCTTGCGCACCTTGCGCAGCAGCTTTTGGATCACGTCGTTGTGAGCCTGCGGCCAGTGCCAGTTCTTGCGCAGACGCCAGCCGTCCACGATATCCCCAACCAGATACAGGGTATCGGACTCGGTGTAGCGCAGGAAATCCAGAAGGTACTCGGCCTTGCAGCCGCGCGTCCCCAGGTGGATGTCAGACAGGAAAATCGCGCGGTAGCGGGTGATGTCCGTCGTCATGGCCTTGACTGCGCATCCCTGAAACGATGATCCGACATGCCGGGCGGCATGGGTGGACCTTGCGTGATCGCCGGGGGAAGGAAACCCGCCGGTTGATCGGCCCCGCCTGCCCGGCGGCTGCGGCGTTGTACCCCGTCGTTCAAGGCCCGGCCAACCGATTCCGCCAACGCCACGATTGTTTAACACCCTTGCCGCCGAACTGAAACACTCCTATGTATAGAGCGCACACAGCGCGCCTTGCCCGATCCGTCCCACGGCCCGAGGCGGGGCGTTTTTTTGTTCCCCGCGCCGCCGGGGCCGCCCCGAGGAACCTGCCCATGTCCGCGAAGCCCCTTCCCTCCCCGCGCCCGGGGATCTTGTCGCTTCTCTCGCGCGGACCGCTTGCCGAACACCCGCAGGCGGAACCCCGGCGCGTGTGCGTGATCGCCAACCCGGCCGCCGGCAGCCTGCGCGGGCGCCGTCTGGCCCGGGCCCTGGCCCGCCTGGAAGCCCTGGGCTGCCGGGTGAGCGTGCGCGCCACCACCCGCCCCGGCGATGCCACCCGCCTGGCGCGCGAGGCGGCGGCCAGCGGGCAAATCGACGTGGTGGTGGCGGCCGGCGGCGATGGCACCATCAACGAGGTGGCGAACGGCCTGGCCGGGTCGGGGGTTGCCCTGGGGGTGATTCCCCTGGGCACGGCCAACGTGCTGGCGATCGAAGCCGGCCTGCCGCGCAATCCAGCCCGGGCCGCGCGCGTGATCGCCACCGGGGGCGAGCGGCCCTTGTACCTGGGCGAGGTGCGGACCAGCGCGGAAACCCCGCTGGGCGGCCCGCGCCGCTTCGTGATGATGGCCGGGGCCGGCTTCGACGCCCATGTGGTGGACAAGGTTGATCTGGGGCTGAAGCGCCGCACCGGCGGGCTGGCCTATGCCTGGGGCGCCCTTCACCGCGCCTTCACCTACACCTTCCCGCCCTGCCACGTGGAAGTCTGGGGGCCGGACGGCACCCAAACCAGCGCCACGGCCGCCACGGTGGTGGTGTGCAACGGCCGCCATTACGGGGGGCCGTTCGTGGCCGCCCGCGCCGCCGACATCTCGCGTCCCACCTTCCAGGTGGTCCTGCTGCCCCGGCCGGGCCTGCTCAACGTGCTGCGCTATGGCCTGTGGCTGGCCCTGGGCCGGCTGGAACGCCTGCCCGACGTGCGGGTGATCGAGGCCACCCGCGTGCGCATCGGCATCCAGGATGCCGAGCCCCTGCACGCCGACGGCGATACCATCGCGCACATGCCGGTCGAGATCGTCATGGCCCCCGAGCCGGTGCGCCTGATCGTGCCCCGGGTCACGCGGCCCTGAAGGCACGACCGCGTAATCCTGAAACGAAAAAGGCGGCCCGTGCCCCGCCACAACGGGGCCCCGGACCGCCTTCGTTTTACTACGCCATGAACCGAAAAACAGGGGGAAGGCCGGAAGCGCAAGCCTCCGGACCAAAACCCGGGCACCAGCCTTGCACGGCCCAAGGGCGGGTCAAGGCAGACCCGGTCGCTCCCCCCCTCAAAAACGCGTCAGCCGGCGCGAACCGCCGTTTCGGCCTCCGCTCGCAGGCGATCCAGTTTAATGCGCAGTCGACCCTCGGTCATCTCCACGCCCTTGGCCGTCAGATCGGCCAGAACCCGGGCAATCAGCCCATCCTCGCCAGCGGCTTCCAGGCCGGCCTCGACCAGGGCCCTGGCATAGGCTTCAGCGGCGTCGCCTTCCAACCCCATCTCGGTGGCGGCCCACAGCCCTAATTGCCGGTCGCGACGCGCCGCCACCTTGAACTGAACTTCCTGTTCGTGCTGGTGACCGGCCTCAAAGGCGCGCTCTCGGTCGGTAAACGCATCGCTCATGGGATCGTGACCCTCTATTTCGCCTAAAAGTTGCAACTTATGCACAGCGCCGGGCGTGGCGCGCCGGAGCCGCCTCCACGCGCCCTTGAGCGCGGTTTATAGCGCTTGCCCAGGGGAACGTGCACCCCCAAACTCCAGGGCAACGCCACCGAAGGCAGCCCAAGGAGACTCTTTCATGTGCACGGTGGTCCTTGACTGGCGCCCGGGTACCGTATGGCCCCTGCTGCTCGCCGGCAACCGCGACGAAATGCGGTCCCGACCGTGGGAAGGCCCGGCCCGCCACTGGCCCGATCGCCCCGACGTGCTGGCCCCGATCGATTCCCTGGCCGGAGGCTCGTGGATCGGGCTGAACGAGACCGGCGTGGTCGCCTGCGTGCTCAACCGCCTGGGAACCCTGGGCCCGGCCCCGGGCCGACGCAGCCGGGGGGAACTGGTGCTTGATGCCCTCGACCACGCCGACGCCGTGGACGGCGCCCAGGCCCTGGCCGAGCTGGACGGACGCGCCTATCGCCCGTTCAACCTGATCGTGGCCGACAACCGCGATGCCTTTTGGATTCGCCACGCCGACCCCACCGGCACCGCGCCCATCACGGTCCATCCGCTGCCCGTGGGGCTGTCGGTGCTGACCGCGCTGGATCTGAATGACGAAGCCGATCCCCGCCTGGCCGGTGCCCTGCCCCGGCTGCGCGCCCTGCCCCGCCCCAACCCCGAGGACGAAGAAGACGGCTGGCACGCCTGGCAAGCCGTCCTTGCCGACACCACCCCGGCCCGGCCCGATCGCCCGACCTCGGCCGTGTGCTTCATGACCGAACAGGGCTTTGGCACCGTGTGTTCCACCCTGGTCGCCCTGCCCGAACCCGGGCATGCCAGGGGCCAGGGCCGGCTGTGGTTCGCCGCCGGGCCGCCCGATCGCACGCCGTTTCAACGAATCGTCTGAACAGGGAAAGCGCCTCCTCCTCCCGCGTCACGGCGGAAGGCGCCTTCCCTTGGGCTGCCGCCCGAACCCGCTTGGGGCGATGCCCCGAACCCCTTTGTTTTTGCCCCACGAGGATCCTGGCCCCATGATCCTGCCCGTTCCCGTTCCGATGTACGAACGCCCGCCCGCCGGAGCCCCGGCCGATTTTCGCCTGAGCAGCGCCTTCGACCCCGCCGGCGACCAGCCCCAGGCCATCACCGCCCTGACCGAGGGCCTGCGCGCCGGCAAGCGCGATCAGGTGCTGCTGGGGGTCACCGGCTCGGGCAAGACCTTCACCATGGCCCAGGTCATCGCGGCCTTGAAGCGCCCGGCCCTGATCCTGGCCCCCAACAAAACGCTGGCCGCCCAGTTGTACGGCGAGTTCAAAAGTTTCTTCCCCGAGAACTCTGTGGAGTATTTCGTCAGTTACTACGATTATTATCAGCCCGAGGCCTACGTGCCCCGGACCGATACCTATATCGAAAAAGATTCCAGCATCAACGAACAGATCGACCGCATGCGCCACGCCGCCACCCGCGCCTTGCTGGAACGGCGCGACGTCATCCTGGTGGCCTCGGTCTCGTGCATCTATGGCATTGGCGCGGTTGAATCCTACGCCCACATGATCCTCACCCTGACCCGGGGCGCCACCGTGGACCGGGCCGATATCCTGCGTGGTCTGGTTGAGCTGCAATACAGCCGCAACGATATCGCCTTCACGCGCGGTACCTTCCGGGTGCGCGGCGACGCCATCGAAATCTTCCCCGCCCACTACGAGGATCGCGCCTGGCGGGTCAGCCTGTGGGGCGACGAAATCGAATCGGTGCGCGAGTTCGATCCCCTGACCGGCGAGGTGGTGCTGGCCCTCGACCAGGTGGTGGTCTACCCCGCCAGCCACTACGTGACCCCGCGCCCGGCCCTGTCGCAGGCCATTCGCACCATCAAGGTGGAACTGGCCCAGCGCCTGGACGACCTGAACGCCCAGGGCAAGCTGCTGGAAGCCCAGCGCCTGGAGCAGCGCACCCGCTTCGATCTGGAAATGATGGAAGCCACGGGACACTGCAAATCGATCGAAAACTATTCACGCCACCTGACTGGCCGCGCCCCCGGCGAACCGCCCCCCACCTTGTTCGAATACCTGCCCGAGGACGCCTTGCTGTTCGTCGACGAAAGCCACGTGGCGGTGCCCCAGATCGGCGGCATGTTCCGGGGCGACTTCAACCGCAAAAGCGTGCTGGCCGACTACGGCTTCCGCCTGCCGTCCTGCGTCGATAACCGCCCCTTGAAGTTCGAGGAGTGGGAGCGCATGCGCCCGCAAAGCATCTTTGTGTCGGCGACCCCGGGCCCCTGGGAGCTGGAACAAACCAAGGGCGAAATCGTTGAACAGCTCATCCGCCCCACCGGCCTGATCGATCCACAATGCGAGGTCCGCCCGGTCGAAACCCAGGTCGACGACCTGCTGGCCGAGGCCCGCGCCTGCGCCGAAAAGGGCCAGCGGGTGCTGGTCACCACCTTGACCAAGCGCATGGCCGAGGACCTGACCGAATACCTGACCGAAAACCAGATCCGGGTGCGCTACATGCACTCCGACGTCGATACCCTGGAACGCATCGAGATCATTCGCGACCTGCGCCTGGGCGCCTTCGACGTGCTGGTGGGCATCAACCTGCTGCGCGAGGGCCTGGACATCCCCGAATGCGGCCTTGTCGCCATTCTGGATGCCGACAAGGAAGGCTTCCTGCGCTCGAAAACCTCGCTGATCCAAACCATCGGCCGCGCCGCCCGCAACGTGGAAGGCCGGGTGATCCTGTACGCCGACACGATGACCGAGTCCTTGCGCTACGCCATCAGCGAAACCCAGCGCCGGCGCGAAATCCAAAGCGCCTTCAACACCGAACACGGCATCACGCCGGCCTCGGTCCGCTCGCGCATCACCGACGTGCTGGCCCACGTGGCCGAGCGCGACTACGTCACCGTCGATACCGCAGCCAGCGCCCCGTCCTTCCAGGGCAAGAGCCTGAAAGCCCACCTCGCCGACCTGGAGCAGCGCATGCGCGCGGCGGCCGCCGACCTGGAGTTCGAGGAAGCCGCCCGCCTGCGCGACGAAATCCGCCGCCTGGAAGCCACCGACCTCGGCCTGGGCTCTCCCCGCGACCTGGCCGAAGACACCCCGTCCCCCCGCCCCACGCCCCGCTCAACCGCCGGCAAGCCCGGGTCCGGCGGCCTCGGACGCGGACGCTCGCGTCGGCGGGATTGAGCGGGGGGCGGGGCTTGGAAGAGGGCGGTGTGGAAGGCGCTGGCGCGCCTTTTGGGGGCGCGGCCCCCAACCCCCGCCCGGGGAGGCGGGGCCTCCCCGGACCCCGAGGGTGATCACGCTCGTGGCACCCCTTGCGCCGGCCGGCGACCGCCCACATATGTCCCTGGGTGGTTCCTGGGGGCTCCGCCACATCTCTGTGTAGATCTACGCCCTTGATACAACTTTTATCGAATGAAGCGGTAGCGAGATATGATGATGACTACTTTGGATAGAATACAACAGCGATTGCCCGGCGGAAGGAAACCCACACATGGCCACGGCAGAAAATGTCGCAGCGTGACGGCGATACATGGAAGAAGTATATTTCGCTGTACATAGAATCTTATGACCTCCACCAAATTATGCGCGATGTACTTGGAAATATCAGCAGTTATGTCGATGGAAACCTAAATCTTCCGGAAGCCTCTGAAACGGCACTCGATCTTTTACACTTCATAATTTCTGTGTTCTTTTTGTGATTGTTGAAAAGTGAGCCCCCATTCTTTCTGAAAAGGCGCCCTTGGGCGCCTTTTCCTTTTTCTTCCGTCACTCGTAATGAACCAATCTACGTTTTGCCACTGTTGGGGTTTGGGGAAGCGCGCTTCCCCAAGCAGGGGCGTGGGGACGGCAGTCCCCACAGGGCGCGAGCCCCGCCCCCCCCTTCCCCTTCCCATTTCCCCTTCCCAGCCCCGGCGGCGCTCAAGCCTGAAGGTTGACCGGCACTCCCAGGCGGGCCATCGACTGCACGTAGACCAAGGCGTCGGCGGCGGTATTGTCCGGGGCTGCGGGGGCCGTTTCGGGCTCCGGCTCGGGGGGCGGCGGGGGTTGGGTGTCGTCGGCCCCGGCTTTCTCCAGCAGGGCCTCGCGTTCCTCGGCCCGCTTCTGGCGGGCTTCCTCCGCGCGTTCCTCTTCGTCCTTTTTGGCGGCCCGGGCCTTTTCGTCTTCCTTCCGGCGGTCGCCGGGACCTTCGGTCGAGGTCTGGCTGACCGACCATGTGCTGATGTTGCCCTCGGCGTCCACCACCATGCCCTGCGACACCAGCCCCGGAATCGGCTGGGCCTTCAAGGCCGCGTCGACGTCTTCCAGATCCTTGGTCACCTTGGCCCGGAAGGTTTCATCGGTTTGCATGCGCTCGAAGGCGGCGGGATCGATGGTGACGGATCGTTTCACCCCGCTGGCCACCAGGCCCCGCGCCTGCGCCTCGCCACCCCAGGCGCCCACGCCAACCTTGGCACCCAAGCGCTCTTCCAGATCCGCGATCAGGCCTGCCGCGTCCACCCGGGCCGAAGCCGCCGTGGAGGCCGCGCTTTGGGCGCTTGCGGCCGTTGTCGTTCCTTGTGTTTCGGCTGCGTCGTTCTGGCTGGTTCGCGCCCGGCTGCTCTCCAGCCCCAAGGCGTAGGGAGAAACCGACGTACCGCCAACCCCAGAGGATTGAACCATTCTGATTCTCCTGGTCTCTCCTGGCCCAGTTCATCACCCATTCGAGTGATCACGGACCTTTTTATCCGCGAGAATGGTACGCCCGAAACCAGAGAGTAGCAATGAATAAGCGTTCGTATCAAATCAGCAAGCGCTCGACGCGCACCGTGCCGCGCGCGCCACGCGGCAAGGGCCCGCCCTGGTTCAAAACCAGATACGCCGTATTGGAAAGTCAAAACCGTTGGGGTTTGGGGAAGCACGCTTCCCCAAGCGGGGGCGTGGGGACGGCAGTCCCCACAGGGCGCAAGCCCTATCGCACCTCGCCCCCTACTCGTCCCCCCCGCGCAGGCGATCCAGGGCGCGGCGGTCTTTCTTGGTCGGGCGGCCGGAGCCGGCCTCGCGCACGCCGCCGGGAGGAGCGACGGGATCGACCAGGCGCACCGGGGGGGTGGGTTCGTCGTACAGGGTTTGGGCCTCGGGGGCCGGACCGCGCCGGGTGCCCGGGGCGCGGACCACGACATGGCGCTGCACCGGGCCCAGCAACAAGGCCAGTTCATCGCCCGGGCGCACAAGGGTGGAGGGTTTCAGCAGGGCCTGGCCGTCGCGCCGGACATGCCCGGCCCCGCACAACGCCTGCGCCAGGGTGCGCGTTTTGCAAAAACGCGCGTACCAGAGCCACTTGTCCAGGCGTTGGGCGCCGGCCGGAATGTCGGCGCCCCCGGCCCCGTCCGGGGCCTTGTCGTGCATGGGACCTCAGCGCTTGAGCAAGGTGCCAAGAATCGCGAACGGGCTGTCGGGATCGATGGTCTGCGACGACGGGGCCCGACCTTCGCCCGGTCCCCGGCGGGGGCCCTGCCCCTTGCCGCCCCGACGATCGCCGCGATCGGGACGCTCACCCCGTTCCCCGCGATCGGGACGCTCGCCGCGTTCTCCGCGGTCGGGCCGATCACCCCGCGCGCCACGCTCGCCGCGCTCCCCGCGCTCGTCGGGTCGCCGGTCGCGTCCCGGCCCCCGGCCGCCGCGCGGCCCCCCGCGTCCCGCGCCTTCGCCCTCGGCCGTGCCTTCCGGGGCTCCGGTGCCCGGGGCGGCGTCGGCGCGACCACGCCCGCGTCCCCGGCCGCGACCGGGCGGGGCTCCCGCCGGCTTGCGCCGTCCGGGGCGCAGGAACACCGCGCCTTCGTCCTGGCGCGCGCGATAGCCCAACGCCAGCAGCACCTGGGCGCCTTCATCCAGACCGATGCCCAGCTGCGGCAGAACCTCGGGTGGCAGGCGGACTTCGCCCGGACGGGCTTCCGGAATCACGCGCGGCTCGCGGGCCGGACGGGCTTCCGCGTCCTCGGTTTCCCCGTCCCCGGTGCCCTCGGCCGTGTCGGCGGCTTCGGCGGGCTCGGGGGTTTCCTCCGTCGCGGCCTCGGCCTCGACGGCCTCGCCCTCGGGTGCTTCTTGCGGGACTTCCGGAGTTTCCTCGACCGCCGCCGGCGCTTCGTCGTCCGCCGTCTCCGGCACGGGAGCCTCGGGCGCGGGCGCGTCCTCCAAGGGAACCTCGGTGGTCACGATCTCGGAGAGGCTTGCGTCGGCCTGCGCTTCCTCGCCCCCGGACGCGTCCGCACCCTCGGCGGGGGTCGTTTCGGGCTTGCGCAGTCCCTCGCGCACCAGACGGCGGATATCGGCGGCGAAACGCTCGACCATGTCCACGCGCAGCGCCTTGGCCCCGATCACCCGGTAGCCGATGGCCAGATAAAAGGCGTGGGGCACGCGCTTGTCGGCGGGGAAGGACACCCGGCCGTCGGTGGGCACCTCGCCCCCACTGCGGCCATGGAACAGGCGCCAGAGCACCGCCAGCAGGCGCTGGGGCTCGGGCTTGAGAAGCTCGGGCATGAACAGGCATTCAACGCCCAGGCGCACGCCGGCCCGGGCCAGGGCCTTGCGGTCCACGTCGCCCAGCGCGCGGACCTGCTGGTCGATCTGGTCGGCGCCCCCGGTGCGGGGCAGCGTGCCCAGATTCTCGGCCACCTGGTAGGCCAGCCCCCGGGCCGCGCCTTGCAAGGGCGCGGTCTCCAGATCCATCAGAGGCTTCAGGCGCAATTGCAGCTGACCGTCCAGCCACGTCTTCAAACGCAAGGCAACGGTATCGAGCTGCGCTTCGTCCAGGAACGGGTTCGAGGGCCGGGTGACCCCCGGGCGCAACGGATGGGGGCCTTTTTCCAGGCGGGCGATCGGATCGCCATGCCACAGCAGGCGCCCGTTGGCATCCAGGGAGAAGGCGTCGTCCCCGTCGGCGGCCAGTCGCGCGACCCTCTCGCCGATTTCGCGGCGTAGCGCCTGATGCGCGGCATTGAGCACGGCGCGGTCTCCTTCCCGTTCCCCGGTTTGTTCCGGATGGAACGTCAGCCCCACCAGCCGGCCCACGTCTTGGCCTTCCACTAGGACGCGGCCATCGGTGGCCGCCACTTCGGCTTCGAGCATTGCGCGTTCTCCCAAACGGCGCAGGAGGATCACGGCTCGCCGATCGACGAACCGCTGCGTAAGGCGGTCGTGCAGGGCATCCGACAGGCGATCCTCGATCGCGCGTGTTATGCCTTGCCAATGGCCCGGGTCGGTCGTCCAGCCCGCCTGATGGGACACGTAGGTCCACACGCGGATGGCTGCGATTCGATCGACCAGGGCATGAATGTCACCGTCGGCCCGGTCAAGGCGTCGCACGTGTCCGGCCACGAAGTCGTCGGGCAGGACCCGCTTCGCCCCGACCAGATGACGATAGATCTGGCCTAGCAAGCGTACATGGTTTTCCGCCTGCAGCTTGCGGAAATCCGGTACCCGGCAGACATCCCACAGGAGCGCGACCCGGTCAACGCCGCTGGCGGCGCCGAGGATCTCGGGATCGCGGGTGAGCGCCTCCAGGGCTTCCTGATCGCCAACGCTGCGCGCCCGGATCAGGCCTTCCGCCGGAGGCGGAGCCGCCAGGGATGACAGCAGTCCCCGAACCGAGCGGAAGTCAAGGGCGGAATTGCGCCAGAAGATCGTGCGCTGGGCCGGAAACGAGTGGGCCTCGATGCGCGCGATCATGTCTTCCGACAATGCCCGGGCGTCGGCGGTGGTGCCAAAGGTGCCATCGTTGCGATGCCGTCCGGCCCGCCCGGCGATCTGGGCCACTTCCTGCGGGGTCAAGGCGCGCTGCCAGGTACCGTCGAACTTGTCGAGCGCGGCAAAGGCCACATGGTCGATGTCCATGTTCAGGCCCATGCCAATGGCGTCGGTCGCCACCAGGTAATCCACCTCGCCCGACTGGTACAAGGCCACCTGGGCGTTGCGGGTGCGCGGGCTCAGGGCCCCCATGACCACGGCGGCGCCGCCGCGCTGGCGGCGGGTCAACTCGGCGATGGCATAGACATCGTCGGCGGAAAACGCGACCACGGCCGAGCGCCGGGGCAAGCGGGTGAGGCGCCCGTGCCCCGAACAGGTCAGGCGCGAAAAGCGCTCCCGCGTATCGAACGTGCAGCCGGGCACGAGGCGACGGATCAGGGGCGCCATGGTTTCGGCGCCCAGGAACATGGTTTCCACCCGGCCGCGCGCGTGCAGCAGGCGGTCGGTGAACAGGTGGCCGCGATCGGGATCGCCGCACAGCTGAATTTCGTCGATGGCCAGGAACTCAACCGGCCGATCCACGGGCATGCTTTCGACCGTGCACACGTAGTACAGCGGTCGGGGGGGGATGATTTTTTCCTCGCCCGTCACCAAGGCCACCCGGGTC
This sequence comes from Pararhodospirillum oryzae, assembly GCF_007992075.1. Taxonomy (GTDB): domain Bacteria; phylum Pseudomonadota; class Alphaproteobacteria; order Rhodospirillales; family Rhodospirillaceae; genus Pararhodospirillum; species Pararhodospirillum oryzae. The sequence continues at coordinate 15,439 of NZ_BJZO01000009.1, read as the reverse complement.
GCGCCCATGCGGCGCACCGCCTTGTCGTAGTTCTCGCGCGCGAGCAGGCGCAACGGGAACCCGATCATCCCCGACGCGTGGCCAAGCATGCGTTCCATGGCCAGGTGGGTTTTGCCGGTGTTGGTGGGGCCGAGTACGGCCGTGATGCGGGCCGGTGTGCCTGGGTCCGTCATGACAGGCACACCGTTGCGCGCGCCGTGCGAAAAAGCAAGCCCGAACGACACGCGGGACGCCAAGGCGGGCGCCTTCCCGGGGCTTGCGATCAGTCGGCCACGACCGCCTTCATCTCGGACTTGCGGCGATCGGCCAGATCACGCAGCTGGCGTTCCATGGACTCGAACGCATCGCGAAGCGCAAGCCCGATATCCTCGTGCGCCTTCAACCCGTCGGGCGTGCCAGGATCGGAGGACGCCACCAGTTCCTCGCCGGGGACACTGACGGAAATCGTCACCAGGAACGGCTCTCCGCGCTTATGGACCTGGGACGTGTTCTTGTGATGAAGTTCCACCACCACGCGACAGGCCGTGATGTTCTTATGGAACTGCTCCAGCTTGGCAAGCTTTTCACGGATCCTTTCCTCGACGGCGTCGGAGTGGTCGATTCCGTGAAAGACGATCTGGGCGGGACTCTGCATGGAGCTCTCCCTCATGAGGAGTCGGATAGGACGGACCCCCTCAGCCAAGCCGATTTTTGGGGGCGGGGTCAAGCCCTTCGGGCCACAATTCGAATCACAAAACGTTTCCTGGCTTGGAACGGATACCTGCCCGGCGGGCAAGGAGGGACAAGGGCACGGCTCTCTTGCGTCGCGCGCGCGAGGGCCTCATATGTGGGGCGCGCTCCGGTCCCGGGCGGCCCGAACCAGGGGGCCGGAGGATCCCGTTTCATCCTGTAAACACAAATAGAGAAGAGTGGCCCGGTCATGTCCGAGGAAACCCTGTCCTTCCAAGCCGAAGTCTCGAAACTTCTGGATATTGTCGTTCATTCGCTATACTCCGACCGGCAGATCTTCCTGCGCGAGCTGATCTCGAATGCCTCGGATGCGTGCGACAAGCTGCGCTATGAAGGCCTGACCGAGCCCGCGCTACTGGAAGGAGACGCCACCTTCCGCATCCGCCTGTCGGTGGACAAGGAAGCCAGCACCCTGACCATCGCCGACAACGGCATTGGCATGAGCCGCCAGGAACTGGTGGACAACCTGGGCACCATCGCCCGCTCGGGCACCCAGGCCTTCGCCGAGGCCGTCAAGGCGCGCCAAGCCGACGATAAAGCCGACCTGTCGCTGATCGGTCAGTTTGGCGTCGGGTTCTACTCGTCGTTCATGGTCGCCGACCGGGTGGACGTGGTCACGCGCCGCGCGGGCGATGCGCACGGCTGGCGCTGGACGTCGGGCGGATCGGGCACCTTCTCGATCGCCGAGGCGCCCGAGGCCACGCGGGGCGCCGCCATCACCTTGCACCTGCGCGAGGACGCCCACGAGTTCCTGGACGAACACCGCCTGCGCACCATCGTGCGCACCTATTCGGATCACATCGCCATTCCGGTCGAGTTCGTGGGCCACGACGAAAATGGCACCCCGACCCTGGAAACCGTGAACGAAGCCAGCGCCTTGTGGACGCGCCCGCGCGATACCATCACCGAGGAGCAGTACACGGCCTTCTACCGCCACGTCGCCCACGGCATGGATGCCCCCTGGCACACCGTGCATTTCCGCGCCGAGGGCGTGATGGAATACACGGGCCTTCTGTTCATCCCCCAGGAACGCCCCTTCGACCTGTTCACGCCCGAGCGCAAGCCGCGCTTGAAACTGTACGTGAACCGGGTGTTCATCACCGACGACTGCGAAGCCCTGCTGCCCTCGTACCTGCGCTTCGTGCGCGGCGTTGTTGATTCCTCGGACCTGCCGCTCAACGTCAGCCGCGAAATGCTGCAAGAGGACCCGCGCCTGCGCAAGGTCCGCTCGGGCCTGACCCGGCGCCTGCTCGACGAGATGGCCAGGCGCGCGCGCGACAACGAAGAGGATTACCTGACCTTCTGGACCCAGTTCGGCGCCGTGCTCAAGGAAGGCATCTACGAGGATTTCGAGCGCAAGGACGAAATCCTGCGCCTCGCCCGCTTCCGCACCACGGCCTCGACCACGCCGGTCTCGCTGGAAACCATCGCCGGGCGCATGAAGGAAGGCCAGAAGGCCCTTTACTACATCACCGGCGACGATGCCGACGCCCTGGCCCGCAGCCCGCAGGTGGAAGGCTTCCTCGCGCGCGGGATCGAGGTCCTGCTTCTGACCGACCCCATTGATGAATTCTGGGTCAGCGCCGTTCCCACCGTCCACGACAAGCCGCTCAAGCCCGTGGCCGCCGCCGGGGCCGACCTCGACGCCCTGCCCCTGACCGAGCCCGAAACCGCCGAGGAAGCGCAGGAACGCGCCCCCACCGACCAAGAACAGCTTGATCGCCTGATCGCCGCCCTGCGCGCCACCTTGGGCAAGGACGTGGCCGACGTGCGCGCGTCCAGCCGCCTCACCGACAGCCCCGTCTGCCTCGTGGCCAAGGAAGGCTCGCTCAGCCCGCACCTGCGCAAGCTGCTGAGCCAGGCCAACCAGTCCACCGACCTGCCCGACGACCGCGTTTTGGAAATCAACCCGCGCCATGGCCTGATCCGCGCCCTGGCGAAACGCTGCGCCGAGGCCCCGGCCGACGATGCCCGCCTTCAGGATGCCGCTCATCTGTTGATGGATCAGGCCCGCATCCTGGAAGGCGACGCCCCGGCCGACCCGGTGGCCTTTGCCCGCCGCCTGACCGCCGCCCTGGCCAGCGCGGTGAGCTGACCCCGGGAGCCCTTCCTTGTCTTGCCGGGGCAATCGGACCAACCCGGTTGCCCCGGCTGTTCATCGGGGGGTGGCGGATTTCCCGGGAACTCCCGCCCCCGGAAGCCGGGCAAGACAGCCTTGCCCGGCCTCAAGGCGTTATTGCGGCGCGGTCATGCCCGGCGGGCCCGGGGGCAACGGGGCTTCCTTGTCGAGAATCGCCCGCTGCTTGGAATCCAGCACATCCCACAGCCCCTTGCGCCGGTCGGCCATGTCGCGGTGCACGTCGCCGGCCGCCATCTGGCGCTCGGGCCGCTCGCTCAGGCGCTCGGCAGGCGTGGCGGGGCGGGAAGCCTGCATGGCCGAGCGGAAATCGGCCGCGTTGCGCACGCCCTCGGCATACGTGTCCCACGCCTTTTCCTGATTGGGCCTGATCCCCAACTGACCCTTCAGCGTCTCCAAGGTGGCGGGATCGGGCGGCAGCACGCCCTGGCGCATGCCGCCTCCTTGCATGCCCCGCCCCATGCCCCCGCCCATGCCCATGCCGGGACCGCCGCCCATGCCCTGGGCCGCCAGAGGCCCGGCCAGCATCAACGCCCCACCAAGAACCGCAACGGCGACGCCCCATCGACTCGGGATGCGTTTCGCATTCATGTGTTTCTCTCCATCGTCCGTATGAACGGCCTCAAGAGAGGGGCCGGACAGCCGGCCCCTCTCTCAATCCCGGGTATGAGAGAATACCGTTTTTCCCTTTTTCTCGTCTTGCGAATTGTCATTGATCAAAGGAAAGGAGCGCAAGACGACGCGATCAAGGGAACATCAAGGGGCCAAGTTCCCGCGTCCGGCAGACCGCCACGCCATCGCGCGCGCCGTGCCCGACGGGGCCGTTTTCCTGGCCGGCATGGCATGCTTCTCCTGGCCCGGGGGCGGGTCCGCGCGACGGCGGGCCCGCGACAGGTCCGCGAGGAGCGGATTACAGGCCAAGACGGCCGCGCGTGGTCTCGATCAGCGAAGCCAGGCTTTCATGCGCGACACGGTCGCTGATCATCACGCACTGCATCACGTCATCGTTGAAGAGATCATCCAGGGTCGGCTCCTCCGTCCCGGGATAGGGATCGGGCCACAGGGCCCGCCCCTTGCGCCACGGGCGAGGAGAGGCCCCAGCAGAAGGGCCGCGACTGATGCGCAGGGCAGCCTGTTTCATGGTCATGTCCTCCCTAAGGCCGTTCAAGGGCCAGTGCGCCGCTCCCTTGGCGAGAGTCGACCAGTGGCGGGCAGGAAGTGCCCTGATGGACCTTGTTCCCCTGAGCGTTCGGGGAACTCCCTCTCGGCCCTTGGATCGTCCGCCCCCTATATGGGCCGAAAAATCCGCGACGCCAGAGGCCCGAGTTGACCTTGGATTGATTAGGACTCGAAATGAAGGCCATCTTAAGGCAACCTGCTTCCGCGTGTAAACTGTCGGCGTTCATATAGTCTTTCATCCATGCTCGTACAGAAAAACACGTCCGGGATCAACCCGAGACAGCTTGGGGATTCTCGCGAAGAACGGTAGGCTTGCGGACTCTCGATTCCGGAGCCTTCATGACATCCCCAAATTTGTCCATCGACCGCCCCGGTCGCGCCATCGCGTGCATGATCGGCGCCATGGCCTTTTTTGCCCTGATGGATGCCCAGGCCAAACTGCTTGGCGCGTCGCTTCCCGTGCCGGAGCTGGTGTTCTTCCGTCTGATCGGCGGCTTGCTGGTGGTGGCCCCCCTGTATTTCCGCCAGCCCGCCCCCCAGCGACGGCTGGTCAACCCGGGGCTCCTGGCCGTGCGCGCCGGATTGGGGCTGGCGGGCGTGGCCCTTTACTTCGCCGCCCTCACCACGCTGGGCATGGCCGAGGTGGCCGCCGTTTCGTTTGCCGCGCCGTTCCTGGTCACCGCGCTGGGCGCCCTGGCTCTTCACGAGCCCGTCTCGCGCCGGCACTGGATCGCCCTGCTGGTCGGATTCGCGGGCATGCTGGTGATCTTGCGCCCCGGGGGCGGCGTGGTGTCGTCGGGGGGACTGCTGGCGCTCGCCGGGGCCCTGGCCTATGCCCTGCTGATCATTACCCTGCGCATCCAGGGCCGGGTGATGACCAGCATCACCAGCGCCTTCTGGTTCCTGGCCGTGGCGCCCTTCGTCGTTCTTCCCCTGCTGCCCGTCGTGTGGGTCACCCCAACCTGGGATCAGGCGCCCTGGCTTCTGGGCCTGGGCATCGCGGGTGGCCTGGGGCAAATCCTGCTGACCATGGCCCTGCGCCTGGCGCCGGCTTCGACGGTGGCGCCGTTTGACTACACCTATCTGGTCTGGGCCACCGGGCTGGGCTGGTTCCTGTTCGGTGATTTCCCCGACCGGGAAACCCTCCTGGGCCTGCCGCTGGTCATCGGAGCCGGACTCGTCTTGCTGCGCCGCGACCGCGAGACCGGGCCGTGATCCCCGGAGTCGCCGCCCCTTGAGACAGCAAAAAGGGGGCCCGGGCCCCCTTTTTCGCATCCCCCGCTTATCGTGCGCAATGCGGTGATCAAAAGCCCCCGTCAGCGCATGGTGGCCACTTGCTGGATGAATTTCTGCACGTCGTCGCTCAGCCCCTCGGAATTGTGCGACAGGTCGGCGGCGGCGCTGGTGATTTCGTTCACCGCGCCGGTGGATTCCCGCACGCCATCGGCCACCGAGGCGATGCCATCGGCAACCACGTGCACCCCGTCAACGGCGCGGTGAATGTTGCCCGCGATCTCGCTCACCACGCCGCGCTGTTCATCGACGGTGGCATGAATGGCCTGGGCCGCCCCGCTGATGTCGCGAATGGTCGCGGCGATGCCCTGAATGGCGGCCACCGCCTCGGCGGTTGCCGTGCGCATGTCGTCGATCTGGCTCACGATTTCGTCGGTGGCCCGGGCCGTCTGGTTGGCCAGGTTCTTGACTTCGCCCGCGACCACGGCAAAGCCCTTGCCCGCCTCGCCCGCCCGGGCCGCCTCAATGGTGGCATTGAGCGCCAGCAGGTTGGTCTGGCTCGCGATGTCGTTGATCAGGCCCACCACCTCGCCGATGCGGGCCGACGCCTCGGACAACGTGGTAATGGTGTGCTCGGCGGCGCTGGCCGAGGCCACGGCCGCGTTTGCCACCTCCGAGGTATGCCCCACCTGGTTGGCCACCTCGTTGATCGACGCCGAAAACTCCTCGGTCGCCGCCGCGACGCTGGACACATTGGCCGAGGCCTCGCGCGCGGCCGCCGCCACCCGCGCGGACTGGTGATCGGCTTCGACGGCGACCCCCGACAGGCTTTGCGCCGACGCCTCCAGCTGCGACGCGGCCGCCGACACCGTGCCCACCACGTTCATGATGCGCGCGCCCATCCGCGACGCGCTGTCCTGAAACGCGTTGGATTTGGTTTCCATGGCCTCAAGGCCCCGGTTCACGGTGGCCGCGTACAGGCCAAAGTCGCCCACCATGCCCCGCGCCAGGATCTTGCGGAAGTAATCGCCCCGGCTGGCATAATCCAGCGCCGCGCCGGATTCGCGGGCGAAGGCTTCGATCACGTCCAGTAAGTGGTTGATATTGTGGTGCATCTGGCCCAGACGGCCCGTGTCGTGAATGTTCATGATACGGGCACCCAGATGCCCGCGCGCCGCCGCCTCGGCGGCCTCGGCGGCCTTGTCGACCTCGGCCATCACCCGGCGGACGAACAACAAGGTGAACCCCGCGCACGCGGCCGCGGCCAGGGCTGCCCCGGCCGCCGCCTCCGCCAGTCCCGCCAGGCCACACCCCGCGGCCGCCAGCGCTGTCACGACGGTCAGCACGCCCCCCAGGGCGAGCTTAAAGACCGTGGATGTATTCATCATACGACACACCTTTATCGGCCAACATCCGATTGATAATCGCAAGGCTAGCGGTTGCCCCCTCGCGTGGCGAGGCATGGCGGCGTTCCTCGGCGCGCAACCGCGCGTATAACTCCTGGATTCCCGGCATCACCCGACGCTCGGGGACCCGGCGGTTCGAATGATAGCCGATGGGGACACCCTTCTCATTAAACGTTGGTGTCACGTGCGCCAGAACCCAATAGTGATCCCCGCCCTTGGTCATGTTACACACATAGGCGAATATTTCTCGGGAATCTTGTATCGTATCCCACATCAACCGAAAGATACCGGCCGGCATCTCGGGGTGGCGGATGATATTATGCGGTTGGCCGACAACCTCCTTTTCGGTATAATCGGCGATATCAAGAAAGATCTTGTTGGCATACGTAATGATGCCTTTCAGATCGGTTTTCGAGACGATCACATCATCTTCGGCGAAAAACCGTTCAACATTGGTTGGTCGGATGGTTGGTCGAGACATCGCGGTCTCCGGAGTTGTCGAGGCGGAGGGACAAAAACAAAGGGACGTTCCGCACGCTTGAAGCACCGTGCACCAAACCGGACCCGGACACGGTGCCCTGATTCCTTATTCATACGCTCGACTTATCCGAAAAGCGGTTCCCACTTTTCGGGTCTCGCTCTGGGCGACGTTCGCCGTCTTGTCGGCGCCCCCTGGGAATGGGCTTGAAGGGACTCACGCAACGTCGGGGGTTTTCAAATTGAAACGCCCCGCCGGCCGGACATGGCCTTGAGCCACCATCACCCATGATAATGGAACACTCTAGTCGCGCAACAAAGATTAAGACGACAGTGCGAAAAGCGCACCGTCCGGCGGGACACGACAGAAAAAATCACCCAAAACAAGAAAAACGCGGCCTTCTTTCCTCAGGCCGCGTTTAAAATGAAGAATCCACAACGAGAGCCATTCTATCTTGCGCGAAAAAGTTGGATTCCTCGCCCTTTGTTTCTTGCATGGTGCGCGCACGATCCGGACGGAACGGGCATCAGAACAACTGCAACACCGCCCGGTTGCTTTCGGCGGCCATGGCCAGACTGGCCACCCCCAGGCGGTCGCGGGTCTGCAAGGACAGAGCCTGTGCCGCGTCCTCGTTCAGATCGGTTTCAACGAGATCGGCCGCGCCCTCCTCCAGGTTATTTTGCATCGCATCGGTGAAGTTGTTGCGCTCGGCCAGGGTGGAGGCGGCGGAATCCAGGGTCTGGCGGGTGTCACGCACCTGGGCCAGGGCCGCGTCGACCGAATCGACCGACAAGGTCAGGCCAAGCGAGGCGCTGTCGCTGGGACTGGCGGCGACGGTCAGCGAGCCATCGGAGGCGCTGCCATAGCTCACCGTCATGTCCTGCGCGTCGCTGGCGATCAGCGAGCCGTTGACGCCCCGGCTGTCGGCGGCCAGGGCATCGATCTGGCTCGCGATGGTGTCGAACTGCTCCTGGAGGCGCGCCTGTTCGGCGGGATCGCTCGTGTTCTGATACTGCTCGGCCACCGAACGCGCGAGCTTGAGCGACTCCTCAATGGCGTCGAGGCCATTGTCGGCGGCCTGGATGGTGTTCAGCGCGCTGTTGGTCTCGTCCTTGGTGCTGGCCAAGTCGGCGGCCTGGTCGTTGAGCGCGCGCGAAATCAGCTCGGCGATAACGTCGGACCTGGGATCCTTGCGTCCCGTCGCCAGCTCCTGCTGGTTGGTGGACTGAACCCGGTCCGTTTGCTGCAAGGCCCGTATGGCCGATTGCGTGCCGGTTGAGAGGGTGACTTGATCCATGGTCCGGTGTCCCCAGAACGAAGGAAAGGCGGGGAAGATAGCGTTTGGGAGGTATTATACACCACCACGCGCCGGAATGTCGCCCTCTTCCGCGCGAGACGTCTAAAAAGGAACCCCGCCCCGTCGCGACTCCAGATCGCCCCCGCCATCCGACGCGCGCACGACTTGAAGCAGGTGATAAAGGCCCTCGTCGCACACCGACAGGGCTTCCAGGTGGGCCACCGAGCGTTCCAGGTACTCGCGCGCCGACCCCTGGGCGCCATGTCCCTGGACGATCAGCTGCGCGGCCTCGGCCTGGGTCAGGTCGCCCCGATACTGCGGGTGCGCCGGATCCGCCACGTAGCACAAGGCTTCCACCCGGCGCCCGTCTTCCAGGACCACGGGCAGCAGGCGTTCGACATAAACGGCGTTGATCATCTCGCGCGCGCGCAGCGCGTCGAGCACCGCCAGACGCTGGTCTGGCTCCACCCGGTAGGCCCGGCCCCGGCACTCCCCCCCGGGCTTGAGCCCCAGGACCAACCCGGGATGCTCCGGCGTGCCCCGGTATACAGTTGAAAGGATACACGCCGCCCGGTGATAGCCCTGCAACACGGCCGGATGGGTTTCCACGTGTGGAAAGTCCGGACGCCACATCAACGAGCCGTAGGCGAACACCCATGCCAGGCCCGCAGCCGGGTCGGTGGTTTCCTGGGGGTCGGTCATCGGGTATCCCTGCTCCCATCATCCATGCTAGGGTCTGGGGCGGCAGAGTCACCTACCGCCCCCGGTTCTGTCAACGTGGGGCGAGGGAAGGCCTTTCGCCAGAGACCGCGTGCACCAGCCGAGGAGATCCCGGCGTGGCAACCAGAAAAAAAGGCTCTTCCGCCTCCGCTCCCCCCAGGCCCTCCGCGCCCTCTCCCGCGCTTGAGGCCGCCGCGCCCGCGGCTCCGTCGGCGCGCAAGCGCAACGATCCCACCCAGAAGGCGGCGGAACGCAACCCGGAAGGCCGCCCCCTGTCGGGACGCGACCCCCGCTTTCATTCCCCCGACACGCTCGTGCGTCCCAAGCCCCGCCGGTTCCCGACGGCGCGCACGCTGGGCATGGGCGCGGCGGCGCTCATGGTCGTGCTCGCGCTCACGCACCTGGCCTTGTGGTTCAGCGCGGCCGCCCACGTCCGCAAGGACCTGGAGTCCTGGGCCGCCGCGCGCCAGGCGGAAGGCTACCGGGTCAACTACGACACCTTTGCCATCAAGGGCTTTCCTTCCACCGTGGAAGGACGGATCACGGCGCCCGAAATCACCGCGCCCGCGTCGGCGGGGGGCTGGACCTGGTCGGCCGAGACCGTGTCGGCGCACATCAACCCCATGAGCCCGTCGACCATGACCCTCGACGGACACGCGCCCCAGACGCTGATCCTTCCCGCCGGGGCCGGCACGCCCGCGCGCCGCCTGGTGATGACGGCGGACACCTTGACCTTGCGCCTGGACCGGGGCGACGAGGACGCCCTGGAGGAGGCCGAACTTCTGGTGCGCGGCGCCGGCGTGGACGGCCTGCCCGAGGGCCCGGCGAGAGTGGGAACCTTGCGCGTGCACGCCCTCAAGGGGGCCCTGTACGGCACCGCCCCCAAGGGAAGCGTGGCCTGGAGCCTGGTCGTCGACGCAAACGCCCTCTCGCCGCCCCCGCGCCTGCCGCTGGGCCTCGGCCCCACCATCGAGCGCGCGGCCCTGGAGCTTCGGGTGTTCGGCCCCGTGCCTCCCGGCCCCCTGGCCCAGGCCCTGCCCCAGTGGCGCGACGCCAAGGGACTGGTGCGGGTCGATGGCGTGAGCGTGGACTGGCCCCCCTTGCGGATGCAAGGCGCGGGGTCGTTCACGCTGGACAAGGACCTGCAGCCCGAAGGCGGCCTTTCCCTCAGCACCGAAGGCCTGTTCCCCCTGATCGACGGCCTCGCCCGCGTCGGCTGGATGCGCGCCGCCGAGGCCAGCATGGCCCGTGTCGTGCTGGGGGCCCTGGTGCGGGGCGACAGCCTGAGCGTGCCCGTGTCGGTCCGCCGGCGGGTTTTGCACGCCGGCCCCCTGCCCTTGTTTTCGCTCCCCGGCATTGCCTGGGATGCCAAGGGTCCGCGCGCGATCGGCCATGTCGCGCCCGGCTTCGAAATCGGCCGCGACGGCTCCGTCAACCGCGACAACGCCAATCCCGATGGTCCCGACACGCCCGCCTTCGCCCTGCCGCCCCTGCCTCAGCGGCAAGAGGGGCAGTGATCCCGGGCGGGCACCACGAAGGGCCGTTTTTCAGGGGAATTCCGATTCGCGGGCATTTGTCATGGAGTCTTCAAGACGCAAGGCGCACGGAGCACGTCATGCTAGGGGGGCCAGAAGGGCGTGGGGCCTTCGCGCCCCGGCCAGGCGATTTCTCAAGGAATGGCATCCCCGATGAACGCGATTACGCCGCTCGACCTTTCCGAATCCGAAAGCCAGCAGGAGCTGCGGGCCCTGGCCCGGCGCCTGCGGGCGGTGGTGTGCGAGGACCCCGAGGTCGTCTTGAAAAGCCACGAGTTGGCCCGGCACATCGAACATCACCTGAATGCCACCCCCTTCACCGCCCTGTCGACGGCTCCCCTTCCGTGCGGAAGGGTGCCCCTGTTCGTGCTGGGGGAATAACCGGCTTTTTGCCTTCACACGAAGGGGGCGTGGCGCGCCCCCTTTTTCGTGCCGTCCCCGACAGGAAAGCCCGAGGCGGCGCAAGGCCGGCCGGAAAACGGGCCTGGGGCTTTGGGCCCGGCCGGCTTCGTGACATAACGGAAGCCGGGGCCGCAGGAGCCCTGCCTCACTCCCGCCAAGGATCCCCGATGACGCCCACGTGGATCGCCAGCCCCAACCACGACGCCCGCCCCAGGGACCAGGCCATCGACATGCTGGTGATTCACTACACCGGGATGCCCTCGGCCGAGGCGGCCCTGGCGCGCCTGACCGACCCCGCCGCCCAGGTCAGTGCCCACTGGCTGGTGCACGAGGACGGCCGCCTGGTGGGTCTGGTCGACGAAGAACGCCGGGCCTGGCACGCGGGCCGGGCGTTCTGGCGGGGCGAGCGGGCGATCAACGCCCGCTCGATCGGAGTCGAGATCGTGAACCCCGGCCATGAGTTCGGCTACCGCCCGTTTCCCGAGGCCCAGATGGCCACCGTCGAGCATCTGTGCGCCGCCATCGTGGCCCGTCATGCCCTCCTGCCCTGGAACGTGGTCGCCCACGCCGACATCGCCCCCACGCGCAAGGAGGACCCCGGCGAACTGTTCGACTGGCCGCGCCTGGCCCGGGCCGGGGTCGGCCTGGGCGTGCCGCCGGCAGACGCCACGGCGCCCCCGGCCGGAGACGAAACCCACCTTCTGACGCGCATGGGATACGACACCACCGACGAGGCGGCGGCCGTGCGCGCCTTCCAGCGCCACTACCGGCCGTCGGCGGTCACGGGGCAGGCCGATGCCTCGACCCGGACCATCCTGGCCGCCGTCGCCGCCTTGTGTCCGCCCTGGTCGCCCCCCCAACCCGACCCGCGTTAACCAACTTGAAAGCAGGGAACCGGATCTCTATACTTATGATCTGTCCGTCATTGTCGACCGGGAGTCAAAGGACAGCCGTGCCTTTCCAACGGCATGGAGCACCTTGACCGACTCACCCCCGGCCCTCCAGGGGCATGCCCCTGCCCCTTTCCTTCGCAGCATGGCGAACACCTGTTCAGCCCGCGAGGTGTGCGGATGTCCTCCCTTCTTCGGCCCCAGCCGCAAATCTGGTCCTGGCCCGAGTTCGTGTCGTATGCCGATTCGGTCGCCGACCGCGCCGAGTTCATCGACGGACAACCGGTTTTGCAGGCCACGGGAACACGCGACCATGCGCGCGCGGTCCTGGGGGTCGGGCTCGCGCTCCGGGCGGTGCTCAGCGACCATGGCTTCGACGCGGTGACGGCGGGTCCGTGGCTGCGCATTGGCGAGGATCGTTTCCTGCCCGATGTCATGGTGGTCTCGCGCGAAGCCCTGGCCGAAACCACGACCCGGGAAATTGCCAGCGCGGTCATCGTTGTCGAAGTCCTGTCGGGCAGCACCGAACTGCGCGATCGCGGGCGCAAGTGGGCCTCGTACCGGCGACTGCCCGGGCTTCATGCCTATTTGCTGGTGGATACCATTAACCGCGAAGTTGAAGCCTTTACACAACGTTCCGATGTCTGGACGGTTGATTTCCTGGGCGAAGGGGACCGGGCTTCCCTGCAACAGCCCGTCCCCATGAAGCTGCCGGTCAAACGCCTGCTTGGCCTCGTGTCTTCCTCCGACACTCCCTGACCCACGCCGTTTTCCGCTCCCGAAACCCTTCAGGGCAACCGGGTGAACCGATTGCCCTGCGAAACCTATCGACACGCCTTGACAGGGGCGTTGGCGTCGTGTACTCACAGCACCGTTCTTTTTGGAAGGTGGGACCCTTGTCTCCAACGGTCATGCTCTGTCTGCGACGACGAACCGGCTTCCGCGCCATGGCGCGGAGGCGTGCCGTCGCCTAGACCCCAGGGACCGCGATCGTTTTTCCTGTTTTCCGATCCCGCTGGGTGGCGCCGTGACGCGCGGTTTTCCGATCCGCTCGTGCCCCCTTTTTTCCGGGATCTTCCAGAATGCTCGTCCTTCAGCACGAATTGCCCGTTTTCGCCGCGTCGATCGAGACCTTGCTTGATCAGGCGTTTGGTCCCGGGCGGACCGCCAAGACCTCGTACCGGTACCGGGACGGGGTCGCGCCCCTGGCCCCCCTGTGCTTCACCGCCCTGATCGACCACGCCCTGGCCGGCACGGTGCGGCATTGGCCCGTCACCCTGTCGGGCGGCGACGCGCTGGGACAGCCGCTGAACACCGTCCTGCTGGGCCCGATCGCCGTTGACCCCGCCCTGAAGGCCATGGGCATTGGCGCGGCGCTGATGCACCACGCCCTGGGCGAAGCCCGGCGGCTGGGGGTCGACATGGTCGTGCTGGTGGGCGATCCCGCCTATTACAGCCGGTTCGGCTTCCGGGCGGCGGCGGCCTTTGGCATCGTCATGCCCCATGAAACGGCGCACCGGGTGCAGGCCCTGCCGCTCAGCGCGCGGGCGGCCCAGACCACCCAGGGCGGCGTCATTCTGCCCGCGTCCACCCTCCCCCTGCCCGTGGCGGCCTGACCCACCCCTCGCCCCCCATCAAGACCCGGTGGGGAAGGACATGACCCCGGGTCCGGCGGGAAGAACAGGCACGCTGTTTGGAAGGGGCACGACCCCGGCCGGGGTCGTGCCACCCTTCGTTACTGCACCAGCGGCTTGCCCACCGGAAGAATATCGCGGCCGAACAGATCGCGGTAAATGGTGTGCGCCATCATGTACCAGGCGAGCAGGGCACACACGGTCAGGTCAACACCGGCCCACCAGCCCAAGGACGCGCCAAACCCGAACTTCTCCAGCACCAGCAAGATGAAGCCGATCTCAAGAGTGGTGAAGGTCAGGAACATCGCCATGTGAATGCGCGCCGACGCCACCCACAAAATGGCGGTGTACAAAGCCCACGCCAGCAGGAAATACCCCAGATCGGTCGACGACAGGGCGAAGATCTCGAACTTGTTTCCAAGAAAAATGAAAACCAGCGAGATCCAGAAAGCACCAAACGAGGTGAACGCGGAATACCCGAAATTATTGCCGCACTTCTGCTCCTGAAGGCCCGCGATCATCTGAGCCAGGCCGCCAAAAATCAAACCGGTCCAGACAACGGGACCCGTTCCGGCCAGGCCCAGGTTATGAAACTGAAGAAGAAGCGTCGTCAGACCGAATCCAGCAAGACCAAGAACGGCCGGATTTCCCAGCTTTGGCGCGGCGGCCCCTTGAGCAATCGAAGACATCGGGTTCATTCCCTCGTGTTTGGTGCGGCCTCCCTTAGCAAGCGGGACAAAACCCGCGACGACCGCACAAGAGACAGACGGTATCCTCCGACCGTCTTCATCCTGTCAAGAGAGATCCCTAATTTTCTCACCAGAATGCGTCTTTATCGATCCAATGAGGGAGAACTCGCGCTTAAAGGCTGGAATCGAATCTTCTATTACTTTATTGGGTACTTGTTTGCTTATTATGACACACCCAGGCCCTGCCGGTGAGCCCGCGTTTTTTCTTCTTCCGGCTCCGGACGACCCTGAAAACGCGCCGCCTTCCCGGCCGGCGGCGCGCCTTCCTCAGGACAGCGCGGCCAGGGCGCGCTCCAGCCCCTGGGCCGAGGCCCGGAATGTCGGCCAGTGGGGGGCCAGGGTGTCGTCGAGGGCCGCCGCCCCCGCCGCCCCCAGCGCCTGTTCCAGGCTGGCGGCGTAGGCGGGAACGGCGCGCCACTCGCCCACCGAGGCGGGGCCGATTTCCATGTGGAACTGAAGCCCATAGGCATGGCGCCCCCAGCGCAGCGCCTGCACCGGGCACGCGGCGTTGGCCGCCAGGACCACGGCGCCCTCGGGCGGACGCGCCACCTCGGCCCCATGCCATTGGAAGGTGAGAAAAGGCTGGGAAAGCGTGCCCAGCACCGGGTCGGCCACGCCCGCGTCGGTCAGGGACACGGTGGAAAGCCCGACCTCCGGCCGCGCCATCATGCCCACCTCTCCGCCCAAGGCCGCCGCCAGAAGCTGATGACCCAGGCAGACCCCGAGATACGGGCGCCCTAGGGTTTGCACCCAGGTGCGGATCGCTTCCTTCTCGGGCTTCAGCCAGGGATGTTCGTCTTCCTGCCAGACGTCCATGGGCCCGCCCATGACCACCAGACGGTCGAATCCGTCCAGGGAGGGGATGGGCTCCCCCGCGTCCAGCTCGACCCCGACCCACTCGTGGCCGGCGTCGTCCCAGAATTCCCGGAACACCCCGGGATGCTCGACATCCAGATGTTGAAAAACAAGAAAACGCATGCCCGGTCCCCTAGAGTAATCCGAGGCCAGGTTGGGCCATTTCCTGGCCCAACCTGATCTCGAAGTTACTCT
>NZ_BJZO01000008.1 GCF_007992075.1 Pararhodospirillum oryzae | reverse complement strand
TTGAGGAACCCTCTTGCGAGGGCATCCAAGGCTTCACCCGATTACCCTGACACACGGGCTCCGGATGCCCTGATGGGATATAGCCTGAGAATTTCAAGCCAGACCATCGTCCAGGGCTGGTTTTCGCCATAATCCCAAACTAGGATGTCGCCCCTCCGGGTGATGGTTTTTCCAGCGTTCCCGGCTCCATCCAGGCAGATTCGGCAGCGGGAGGCGTTCATGGCGTGTGGCGCAACCATCGACCGTGGGACACCCATTCATCCTGTGAGAATTGATCAGGGGGACGGGCCTCGTCGCGGGCGCGCCGGTCGGATCGTGCGCCGACGCCGGTCCCCCGAGCCCAGGCCGCCCCGCGTCCCCGGTCGCGCCGGCATTGCCGCCGGCCCCGGTGTCCTGGCCCTGGTGGCCCTCCTGGCCCTTTTGAGTGGCGCCGCGCCCGGATGGGCCGCCGTCCCCGCCGTTGCCCCGGCCGCCACCGCCACCGCCGCCGCCGAAACGCCGGCCGCCCCCAAGACCTCGGTCGAGGACGCCACCGCCTTGCGCGTGCTGGCCGAGGAGGCCACCGCGCTGCGCACCGACATCATGAATGGCGCCACCATCGCCCCGGCCGTGGCCGCCCACCAGGCCCATGAATCCCGCCAGGCGGCCGCGCGGGGCGAGTGGTGGGAAGCCATTTCCCACCTGCGCCAGGCCCTGAAGGCCGGCTATGCCGAACCCGGCCGCTGGCTGACCTTGTCCGACCTCTACGACAAGGCCGAGGGACCGCAGCCCCGCGCCGCCCTGGCCGCCTACCTGCATGCCTCGGAATCCCTGGCCGCCGGGGCCCGCGTCGAGGGTCTGGTGCGCACCGCCGACCTGTTGATGGCCAGCGACCGCGACGACCTTGCCCTGATCTTGTTTCGCCGCGCCCAGACCCTGCTGCCCACCGACCGCGCCACCGCCGCCATCGCCGCCCTGACCGGATCGGGCCTGACCGTGCGCCGCACCCAGGTGGAGGCCGATCGCGACGTGGCCCGTCTGTGCCTGGAGCTGACCGCCGCGCCGGCCACCAAGCCCGACCATCCCCTTTCCGACTACGTGAGCGTCGAGCCGGCGGTTGAAATCGCGGTCAGCGCGGTGGGCAAGCGCCTGTGCCTGGATGGCCTGCCCCACGGCCGCGATATAACCGTGACCTTGCGCCCCGGCCTGCCCTCGGCCGCCGGAGGCGCGCTCAGCGCGCCCGTCAGCGTGACCCAGGCCATCCCCAACCGCACGCCCCGGGCCGCCTTCGCCGGCGATGCCCACATCCTGCCCGCGCGGGGCGTGCGCGAGGTGGCGTTGCGCACCGTCAACCTGTCCCAGATCTGGCTGACCTTGTCGCGGGTCAACGAGCGCGGCCTGGCCTTCGTGCTGCGCGATCGCGGCCTGCGCTCGGCCGTTTCCGAGGACGACGTGCACAATCTGGCCGAGGATGCCGGCGAACAGGTGTGGCAAGGCCGGCTCGACATCGAGAACCAGCCCAACCAGGAAGTCGCCACCGCCATTCCCATGGCGCGCCTGCTGCCCCATCCCGAGCCCGGCCTTTACCTTCTCACCGCCGAGGACCGCCTGGGCGAGGCCACGCCGTGGTGGCGCCATCCCTTTCAATGGCTGCTGATCACCGACATCGGCCTGCAAGCCGCGAGTGGCCAGGATGGCCTGTCGGTGTTCGCGCGCTCGCTGGCCACGGGCAAGCCCCTGACCGGGGCCACCTTGACCCTGGTCGCGCGCAACAACGAGGAACTGGGCCAGGCCACCACCGACCGCAACGGCATGGCCCGCTTCCAGCCCGGCCAGCTGGCCGGCACCGGCGGACGCACCGCGTCGTGGGTCATGGCCCATGGTCCCGATGGCGACTTCGCGTACCTGGACATCACCGGCCCGGCCTTCGACCTGTCGGACCGCGGCGTCAGCGGGCGGGCGGTGCCCGGGCCGCTGGATGCCTTTTTGTATGGCGATCGCGGCATCTACCGCCCGGGCGAGACCGTGCATCTCACCGCCTTGCTGCGCGACGAGGCGGCGAAGGCGGTTCCCGGCGTGCCCCTGACCTTGAAAATCCTGCGCCCCGACGGGGTGCAGGTGGCCGCGCAGGTGCTGAGCCTCAACAAGACCGGGGCCGGGGTGGCCGACGTGCCCTTGCTGCGAGAGGCCCGCACCGGCCTGTGGGAAATCACCGCCCATGTCGATCCGGCCGCCCCCCCGGTGGGGCGCTGGCGGTTCCAGGTCGAGGATTTCGCGCCGCGCACCATGACCCTGGCCCTCACCGCCAGCGCGCCCGCCCTGGACCTGACCACGCCCACGGCGGCCCCGGTCACCCTCACCGCCCAGGCTGATTATCTGTACGGGGCCCCGGCCGCCAACCAGCCGCTGAGCGCCGCCGCGACCTTGGAAATCGACCCCGAGCCCTTTGCCGCCTACAAGGAATTCCACTTCGGGCTGGTTCAGGAAACCCTGGAGCCGCGCCGCCTGCCGCTCCCCGAGGCGCGCACCGACGCCCAGGGCGCCGCCACCTTGGAGGTGAGCCTTTCCGAGCCCCTGCCCGATACCTCGCACCCCCTGCGGGCCCTGATCCGGGCCGAGGTCGCCGATCTGGGCGGCCACGGGGCGGCGCGCACCGTCATCGTGCCCGTGCGCCATTTGCCCTTGTCCCTGGGCATCCGGCCGTCCTATTCCGGCGACACGGTGGACGAGGGCACGACGCCGTCGTTCTCCGTCGTGGCCCTGGATCCCGCCGGCGCCCCGGTGGCCGGGCGCACCGTGGACTGGACCCTGGTCGAGGAAGTCAGCCACTTCACATGGTACGAAAGCGGCGGAGCCTGGAGCTATCGCCGCACCGTCACCGACGAACCCCGGGCCTCGGGCCGCCTGACCACGGATGCCCAGGGGCTGGCCCAGGTGGCCACCCCGATCGAGGCCGGCGCCTATCGCCTGGAGGTGTCCGACGGCGATGGCACGCTCGCGGCCGCGTCGGTGCGCCTGCGCGCCGGCTGGTGGACCGCCGCCAGCGACGAGCGCGACACCCCCGACACCCTCAAGGTCGTCCACGAGGGCGAGCGCCATGTGCCGGGCGACCGCGCCCGCATCCACCTGGAAGCCCCCTTCGCCGGCGAGGCCCTGATCAGCGTGGTTTCCGACCGGGTGCTGGACGTTTTGTCCGTTTCCCTGCCGCGCGAGGGGCTGACCGTCGAGCTTCCGGTCACCGAGGCCTGGGGCGTGGGCGCCTACGTGGTCGCCACCGCCTTTCGCCCCGGCGACGGCGCCGGCCCGCAGGGCCCCGGGCGCGCCATGGGCGTGGTGTGGGTGCCCGTCGATACCGGCAACCGCCGCCTGGCCGTGAGCCTGGACCTGCCCGAGCGCGTGCGCCCGCAAACCCACCTGGACGTGCCCATCACCGTGACCGGCGCCCGTGGCCCGGTGTCGCTGACCCTGGCCGCCGTGGATGAAGGGATCTTGCAGCTCACCGACTTCACCTCGCCCGACCCGGTTGGCCATTACCTGGGCAAGCGGGCGCTTGGCCTTGACTACCGCGACGCCTACGGCCGCCTGCTGCGCGCCCCCGACGCCCGCCCGGGCCGCCTGCGCGAGGGCGGCGACGCCAGTGGCCGCGCCCTCGATGGCCTGCCGCCGACCTCGGTGCGCACCGTGGCCCTGTTCTCGGGCCTGGTCACCACCGATGCCCAGGGTCACGCCAAGGTTCCGCTGGACCTGCCCGACTTCGATGGCCGCCTGCGCCTGATGGTCGTGGCCTTCACCCCCGAGGCCGTGGGGCAGGCCGACGCCTCGGTCGTCGTGCGCGATCCCCTGGTGGCGCTGGCCTCCCTGCCCCGCTTCCTGGCCCCCGGCGACAGCGCCTTGTTCAGCGTGACCCTTGATAACCAGGACGGCCCCGCCGGTCCCTGGACCGTGGCCGTGACCACCGACGGCGCGGTGGGCACCGAAGCCTCGGCGGGATCCTCGTCGGTGACCCTGGCGCCCGGCGAGCACACCGTGGTGCGCACCGTGCTCAAGGGATTGGCCGCCGGCACCGGACGGGTGACCCTGAGCCTGACCGGCCCCGACGGCTTCGCGCGCGAAACTTCGTGGCCGCTGGCGGTGCGCCCGGCCGCGCCGCGCACCACCGTGGCCCATGCCCTGGACCTGCCCGGCCATGGCCGGGGCACCTTGCCCCCCGCCGTGCTGGCGGGGCTTGATCCGGCCTCGGTCGCCCTGGGGCTGGATCTGTCCACCGTGCCCAACCTGGCGCCCCTGACCCACGCCCGCGCCCTGGCCCGCTATCCCTACGGCTGCCTGGAACAAACCATCAGCCGCGCCGAGCCCGCCCTGGCCGCCCTCACCCCGGGCGAGGAATCCTGGTGGGCGCCGGGAGCCCCCAAGGATGCCCTGGCCCACGCCATTGCCCGCGTCATCGGCCTGCAACGCGCCGACGGCGGCTTCGCCTTGTGGCGCAGCACCGGCGGCGTGGAGCCCTGGCTGTCGGCCTATGCCATGGATTTCCTGCTGCGCGCCAAGGATGCCGGGGTGGCCGTGCCCGCCTTCGCGCTGGAACGGGGTCTCGCCTACCTGGATGGCCTGGTGGCCAGCGGCGATCTGGCCGACCCGGAGTTGCCCACCGCCGCCTATGCCCATTACGTGCTTGCCCGCGCCAAGGCCGGCGACATCGCCAGCGTGCGCCATTTCTTCGACACCTACGGGGCGCGCCTGCCC
The DNA here is from genome assembly GCF_007992075.1 of Pararhodospirillum oryzae. GTDB lineage: Bacteria > Pseudomonadota > Alphaproteobacteria > Rhodospirillales > Rhodospirillaceae > Pararhodospirillum > Pararhodospirillum oryzae. The sequence goes on along the minus strand of NZ_BJZO01000008.1, from coordinate 63,280 downwards.
GGCCTGATGCCCCGCGCCCAGACCGCCGCCGCGCTGGCGTTGCTGGGGGACCGGGCCCGGGCCAGCGCCGCCCTGGCGCCTCCGCCCGCCTCGACCACGCCGGCCTCCCCGGGGGCCGCGGTGGTGCCCGCCGCCGTTCAGCCCGGCAACGACGACGACGCCACGCCGGCGCCGTGGTCCGATGCCCTGACCGTGCGCGATCAGGCCGGCGCCCTGGCCCTGGCCCTGGAAGCCAACCTTCCCGGCTTCGACCCGCTGGCCGCCGCCAACGCCCTGGCCCTGGCCGCCAACGCCGTGGCCGCGCCCTCCACCCAGGAACGCGCCTGGCTGGTGCGCGCCGCCCATGCCCTGGCCCAGCGCCAGGGCTCGGTGATGGCCTCGGTCGGGGGGCAGGCGGTCACGGGTGAGCGCGCCTCGATCAGCCTGCCCGTGGATCCCGCCCGCCTGAAGGACGGCCTGGCCGTGGTCAACGAAAGCCCCCGGCCCTTGCGCGTGACCCTGGCGGTTGATGGCCAGCCGCAGACCCCGCCGCCGGCCATGACCGCCGGCCTGACGGTCACCCGCCGCTTCACCACCCTGGACGGCCACCCGGCCGACCTCGCGGGCGTGCGCCAGAACGACCTGCTGGTGGCGGTGATCGAGGGCTCGGCGCCCGATCCCCGGATCCTGGGCGCCAAGACCCCGGTTCTGGTGGTCGATCTGCTGCCGGCCGGGTTCGTGATCGAAAACCCCGAGGTCGGCGAGGGCCAGGGCACGCAGGGCCTTGACTGGTTGCCCGCGCTCTCGACCCCCGACCACGCCGAGGCCCGCGACGACCGCTTCGCCGCCGCCGTGTCGCTGACGCCCGAAACGCCGGGCTTCACCCTGGCCTACGTGGTGCGCGCCGTCACCCCGGGCACCTTCACCCTGCCCGGTGTCGCCGCCGAATCCATGCTGCGCCCGTCGGTGCGCGGCGCCCAGGCCGGGGGCAGCGTCACGGTCGTGGCGCGGTGAGCGAGCCTCCCCGGCACGGGGGCCCCACCCGCCCCCGTGCCCGCCCCCGTGCCCGGCGCCGCGTGCTGGTGGCCGGGGCCCTGATCTTGCCCGTGGCCGCCGCCGGCGTGGCCGTGGGCGCGGGGGCCTTCCTGCCCGATCTTTCCCGGCTGACCCCGTCCACCCGGGTCCTGGGGGCCGAAGGCCGCCTGCTGCGGGTTTTCCCCACCGAACCCGCCACCGGCGAGGCCTGGCGCCTGCCCGCCCACGAAGCGGACGTGGATCCCCTGTACCTGTCCATGCTGCTGGCGATCGAGGACAAGCGCTTCCCCCGGCACGGGGGCGTGGATCCCCTGGCCCTGGCCCGGGCCGTGGCCCAGGCCCTGGAGCAGGGGCGGGTTGTTTCCGGCGCCTCGACCCTGACCATGCAGGTCGCGCGCCTTCTGGAACCCCGGCCCCGGCGCACCCTGGCCGCCAAGCTGCTGGAGATGGCCCATGCCCTGGCCCTGGAAAGCCGGCTGGGCAAACAGGCGGTGCTGAACGCCTATCTGACCCTGGCGCCGTTCGGCGGCAACCTGGAGGGCGTGCGGGCTGGCTCCCTGGCCTGGTTCGGCAAGGAACCGCGCACCCTGACCCCGGGCGAGGCGGCCTTGCTGGTCGCGCTGCCCCGCGCGCCGGAAGCCCTGCGCCCCGACCGCCACCCCATGGCGGCCCGCCACGCGCGCGACCGGGTGCTGGACCGCCTGGTCGAGGCCGGGGTGCTGAGCGCGCGCCGCGCGGCCGAGGCCCGGGCCGAGACGATCCCCACCCAGCGCCGGCCCCTGCCCCGCCTGGCTCCCCACCTGACCACCCGGCTGGCCCGGACCGCGCCCCCGGGCGCGCGGATCGAGACAACCCTGGATCATGGCCTGCAATCCCGCCTGGAGACGCTGGCGCGCGACGCCGTGCCCACGCTCGCGCCGGGGCAATCGATGGCGCTGCTGGCCGTGGAGTCGCGCACGGGGCGGGTCCTGGCCTCGGTGGGCTCGCCCGACGACCTCGACGAAAGCCGCTGCGGGGCCATCGACATGACCCGGGCCGTGCGCTCGCCCGGCTCGGCCCTCAAGCCCCTGATCTATGGCATGGCGTTCGAGCGCCACCTTGTTCACCCCGCGACCCTGATCAACGATCGCCCGGTGCGCTTTGGCGTGTACACGCCCTCCAACTTCGACGATGGCCATTGGGGCGAGGTCACGGCGCGCGACGCCCTGGCCCATTCCCTCAACATTCCGGCGGTGCTTTTGCTGGAGCGCGTCGGGCCGCTGTCGTTTGCCCAGCGCCTGGCCCAGGCCGGGATTCCCCTGCGCCTGCCGGCGGGCACCACCCGCCCCGGCCTGCCGCTGGCCCTGGGCGGGCTGGGCGTGACCTTGGAGGAACTGGTGGGCCTGATGGCGGCGATCGACGCCGGCGGACGGGCGCCCTGGCCCTCGCCCCTGCCCCGAACCGACACCCCCCCCCTGCCGCCGGCGGTGCTGGCCCCGGATGCCGCCTGGCAGGTGGCCGACATCCTGGCCGGCAGCCCGCCGCCGCCCGGCTACGCTCCGCCCACGCGGGGCAATGGGGGCCGGGTGATCGCGTTCAAGACCGGCACGTCCTACGGCTACCGCGACGCCTGGGCCATCGGCTTCGATGGCGCCGTGACCGTGGGGGTGTGGGTCGGGCGCCCGGATGGCTCGCCCAGCCCGGGGGAATACGGCCGCATCACCGCCGCGCCGGTGCTCTTTCGCGCCTTCGAGCGCCTGGAAGGCCCGCCGCCCGGCCCCCGGCCCGGGCCGTCGGACCCGTTCGCGGCGATCACCCGCACCGCCGACCTGCCCGCCCCCCTGCGCCGCCTCGACGACCCCGGCGGTCCCGCCCGCTACCTGCCCGCCGATCCCCTGGCGCCCCGGGTGGTTTTCCCGCCCGATGGCACCACCGTCGACCTGGGGACCGACGCCGACGCCCTGGTGCTGAGCGCCCGGGGCGGCCAGCGGCCGCTGGTCTGGCTGGTGGACGGCCGGCCTTTGGTTTCGGCCGCCTACGCGCGCGAAACCCGCTGGTCCCCCAGCGGACCGGGACAGATCACGGTGACGGTGATCGATGCCCGGGGCCGCGCCGACACCGCCCGGGTGTGGCTGCGCACCAGCGCGCCTTGAGCCGCGATCCGGAACGGGGGGCATGAAAAAGGCGGAGGGCCGCGCATGCGGCCACTCCGCCCGACACCCTGAACGCCTTCTTAGCCCCGGGCCGCCTTCAAGGCGACGTAGTCGATCTCGTAAACCGAGTTATGGGGCAGGCTCTTGGTGTCTTGCTTGATCAAGGCAATCACGTCGTCCGCGCTGACGTCGGCGGGCACGTTGAGCACCTCGTAAATCACGCTGGACCCGGTGGTGGGGCCCGCGTCCGAGTTGCGGTGCGCCTGATTGACCAGACCCTCGCCGGCCACTTTGATCATGTACGATGCCATGGGCATGCTTCCCCTGCATTTGGGACGAGTTGCACGAACGACATCCAAGGGCGCGGAAGGGGGAGCGTTCCGCGCCCTCGGCTGTGCGGGGAAGCATAAGCGGTTGGCGGGGCCGGGTCAAAGCGCGCCGAGAGCCCCCGGAACCGCGCCGTGCGAATTCCGATGCAAGGGTCCTTCGCATGACTTCCCTGTACACTTTCGTCGCCTTGCCAGTCTTGCGCCGAGGAAATCCGTCGCGTTCGGGTTGTTATTCTCCCCAACCTTGGTGACAAGAAGCCCGCACAAGCGTTCTCCCGGGCCTTCACGCGTCTTGACGCCCCGGAAGTCCCTGGGCATTGTCGAGAAGATTGATCACAACACAAAACTATTGTGCGCTGCGGTATCACGAGAAGCAGACCCCCCTCCCGGGTTCTTCCCGTGTTCAAGAAAGCCGGCCTACCGGCTCGCCCCCGCGCCCCCGGAACAGAAGAGGACCCCCGCATGAAGCATCTCGTCCGCGCCGTCGCCGCCGCAGCCCTGGTCGTGGCTGCCCCGGTGCTCGCCCACGCCGAGCCCACCATCATCAAGTTTGCCCACGTGGTGGCGGCCAACACCCCCAAGGGCCTGGCCGCCGACCACTTCAAAACCTGCGCCGAGGCCAAGTTGCCCGGGCGCGTGGTCGTCGAGGTCTATCCCAGCAGCCAGCTTTTCGACGACGACAACGTGCTGGAAGCCATGCTCCTGGGCGACGTGCAGTTTGCCGCGCCGTCCCTTTCCAAGTTCAACAAATACACGCGCAAGCTCGATATCTTCGACCTGCCCTTTCTGTTCGATGATCTGGCCGCCGCCGAGCGTTTCCAGCATTCGGCCGCCGGGCAATCGCTGCTGACCTCGATGGAGGACAAGGGCATCCTGGGCCTGGGCTACTGGCACAACGGCATGAAGCAGCTTTCGGCCAACACGCCCTTGCGGGTGCCCGCCGATGCCGCCGGCAAGAAGTTCCGCGTGCAGCCCTCCGACATCCTCACCGCGCAGTTCGACGCCGTGGGCGCCCTGGCCGTGAAGAAGCCGTTTTCCGAAGTGTTCATGCTGTTGCAGACCAAGGCCATCGACGGCCAGGAAAACACCTGGTCGAACATTTATTCTCAGCGCTATCATGAAGTTCAAAAGTACATCACCGAAACCAACCATGGACTTTTGGATTATCTGCTCGTGACCAGCGCCGAATACTGGAACGGCCTGCCCGCCGACATGCGCACCGTCCTGTCCGGCTGCCTGGACGAAGCCACCGGGGTCAACAACAAGGCCGCCTACGACAAATCGGTGGGCGACAAGCAGAAGGTCATCGCCGCCGGCACCTCGGAGGTCCTGACCCTGACCCCGGAAGAGAAGGCCCAGTGGCGCGACGCCATGAAGCCGGTGTGGAACAAGTTCAAGGATGTGATTGGCGAAGACCTGATCGAGGCGGCCGTCGCTTCCAATCAGTCGCCCCAGTAACGCGCCCCCCGGTCCGGCTCCCCTGAAAAGGGGAAGGCCGCGATCCCTGGCCGGGGAACCGGCCCTTCCGGACTCCGTCCCCTTCCGCCCCATGGAAGCGGACGGAGTCCATATCCGTTTGATTGATATCGTCTTTTCGGGAAAAGCGCTGCCCCCTTTTCCCTGACACCCTCTTGCGCCCAAGGGGCTCCGCGATGATCAAAAAAAGCCTGTTGATATTATTCGGGCTGGCGCTTGCCGCCACCCTTGGCGCCACGACGACGGGGATCTTGCCCGCGCGCGGGCCCGAACGCCTTGTGTTCTATTACGTCACCCTGGCCACCGGCCTCGCCGCCGCCATGGTTGTTGCCCCGGCGTGGTTCCAGAAAGCCGAGGAAGCCGTGATCTCGCTGTGCCTGGCGGGATCCACGACCCTGGTCGTGATCGAGGTCGTGTTGCGCTACGGCTTCAACTATGGCCTCGGCTGGACCGAGGAAATGACCCTGCTCACCATGGGCTGGATGGTCCTGTTCGGGATGTCCTATGGCATCAAGGTGGGCAGCCACATTGGCGTGGATGCCCTGGTCCGCCTGCTGCCCCGCGAGGGCCGCCGCACCGTGACCCTGGCGGCCGTGGTCTTGTGCTTGTTCTACGCCGTGCTGTTCTTGATGGGCGCGTGGGAATACGTGGTCAAGGTCCACCGCATCGGCATTGAAATGAAGGACATCCCCGTGCCCAAGTGGGTGGTGTTCTCGGTTCTCGTCGCCGGGTTCATGATGCTGTTCATGCGCTTCGTGGATCTGCTGATTGCCTTGCTCCAGCGCCGCGTGGATGGCTTCAGCCTGGCCGACGAGGCCCACGACGCCCTGAGCCTGGTCCGCGACGACTCCGCGCCCGCGTCCCGGGAGGCCCGGCCATGACCGCAACCGCCCTGTTTCTTCTTCTGTTCGCGTTCATGTTCATGGGCATGCCCATCGCCATCGCGCTGGGCCTGTCGTCGATCACCACGATCTTGCTGTTCACCAACGATTCCCTGGCCTCGGTGGCGCTCAAGCTGTTCGAGGCGACCACCCGCCACTACACCCTTCTCGCGATTCCGTTTTTCATCCTGTCCTCGCAGTTCCTGTCCACCGGCGGCGTGGCGCGGCGCCTGATCCGCTTTGCCATGGCCAGCGTGGGCTTCATTCGCGGCGGCATGGCCATGGCCTCGGTGCTGGCGTGCATGCTGTTCGCCGCCGTGTCCGGCTCCTCGCCCGCCACCGTGGCCGCCATTGGCGGCATTGTCATCGGGGCCATGGTCAAGGCCGGCTTCCCCAAGAGCTTCGCCGCCGGTGTCATCACCAACGCCGGCACCCTGGGCATCCTGATTCCGCCCAGTATCGTCATGCTGGTGTATTCGGCCGCCACGGAAGTGTCGGCGGCGCGCATGTTCATGGCCGGCGTGGTGCCGGGCATCGCCATCGGCCTCGTGCTGATGGTCGCCATCTACGTGGTGGCCACCGTGCGCCGCCTGCCCCGGCAGCCCTTCGTGGGCTGGGCGGAACTGGGGCGCGCGGCCGTGGGGGCCTCGGGCGGCCTGATCATGATCCTGTTCGTCCTGGGCGTGATCTATGGCGGCGTGGCCAGCCCCACCGAGGCGGCGGCGCTGTCGGCCCTGTACGCCTTCGTGATCGCCGTGTTCGTCTATCGCGACATGGGCCCGCTCAGCCCCGCCCGCCTGGGCGGACGCGCGCCCGGCGCGATGGACGTGCTGCTGGCCGTGCCGCGCTCGCTGATCGATCCCGACGTGCGCCGGGTGGTGCTCGATGCCGCCAAGGTCAGCATCATGCTGCTGTTCATCATCGGCAACGCGATGCTGTTCGCCCACGTGCTGACCACCGCCCAGATTCCCCAGACCATCGCCCAGACGATCAGCGGGCTGGGCTTGCCGGCCTGGGGCTTCCTGATCATCGTCAATATTTTGCTGCTGATCGCCGGCAACTTCATGGAGCCCTCGGCGATCTTGCTGATCATGGCGCCGATCTTGCTGCCCATCGCCTTGTCGCTGGGCATCGATCCGGTTCACTTCGGCATCATCATGGTGGTGAACATGGAAATCGGCATGATCACCCCGCCGGTTGGCCTCAACCTGTTCGTGACCGCCGGCATCACCAACCAGAGCATCTTGTGGGTGGTGCGGGCCTCGCTGCCCTGGCTGCTGCTGATGCTGGTGTGCCTGCTGGTCGTCACCTACGTGCCCGGGCTGTCGTTGTTCCTGCCCAACCAGATGATGGGCCAGCCCCTGGGATGAAAACGACCCGGAAACCGAAACAAGGAAAGGGGGGCCCGCGCCCCCCTTTTTTCTTGCACAGCACCACGCCCGAAGCGGCGGGCGCCTATTCTTCCCGGGGGCGGGCGCCCGCCGGCACCCCGGCCTCGGCCAGCACCCGGGCAACGTCGAGCGAGAAATCCTCGCCCCCCTTCACCGCGTGCCCGCACCCGGGCGCGATATGGTATTCGGGCAGGAAGGCCACGGTGTTCATCCAGCCCAGGGCATCCAGGGCCCCGATCACCTGATAGGGAGGCCGGGCCAGGGGCGGCAGGTACACCGGCGCGCCCAGCGTCACCACCTGGATGTCGGGCAACGGCTTGGGCAGGCGGGCCAGGGTGTTGGCGATCACGAAATTGCCCTTGCTGTGGCCCACCAGCAGCCGCAGGCCCGGAAAGGCCGCCAGCAAGGCGTGCAAGGCATCCTCGTCGCCGGCCGTCGCCCCCGGTTCCGGCACGGGCGGCACGGGAGGCACCGGGGGGGCGGCCCACCCCACCAGGCCCTGTTGCCAGGCCAGCAGGTCGGCGGTCCACCGCGCGGCCAGATTGCCCATCCGCAGGCCAAACCACGCCCCCAGCCCCTCGCTCCAGGCCTCGGCCACGCCATAGCCGGGCACGATGCCCGCCACCGGACGGCCCAGGTGGCGGGCCACGTCGCGGGCGAAGGCCGCCGTTCCCAGGCACGAACTGCCCGCGCCGGTGACCACGACCGTGTCCAGCCCCGGATGCTGGGCCGGATCAAACACCGGCCCCGGCGCGAGCGGCCGCCCCGGCACCCGATAGCGGCGCACGCCCAGGCCCGCGCCCGGTTCCGGGTCCACGACCACCACCGCGCCCTCGGGGATCGGCTGATGCGAGAGCGCCGTCTGTTCGGCCTCGCTCAGAAGCTCGACATGATAAAAGGCTCGATCCAGCACGGTATTCAAACGCTCCCGCGCCACCACGGCCGAAACCGGGGCCGGCGCCACGGGGGAGGAACCATCGCTCATGCCAACCCCTCGACCAGAAGGAAAACCAAAAGGGCGCCCATTGGGCCCCGCCCGCCGGGGCGGGGTCAAGGATCCTGGTGTCCCCGGCCCGGGGCACCCGCTCTCTTGCGTGCGAAATCGGCCATGCCCAGATGAAAAACACCAAACCGATCCGGCGGATCGATCGAACCAGGGCGCGCCGCTCTCGCGGCGTTGGGGAGCCCTCTTGCGACGGCATCCAGGGCTTCACCTGATTGCCCTGGCCCGTCTCCCCTTGGTTCTTGCACTCCCCCAAGGCTCTGGTACCCTCGGGACCGGCCGGAGAGGCGCCGTGAGGACGCCTCCCCTTGGCTTTTGCTGTCTTGCGGAGATCAACCATGGCCCCATCCGCCCCCCGGGACGTCGCCCTCGCCGGCCTGCGCCTGGGGAGTGTCGACCTGGTGCCGGTCTTGTTCGTTCTTGGCCTTCTGGTCACCGGGCTGGGCGTGGCCATGCTGGCGCCGGCGCTGCTGGATGCCCTGGTGCATGACAAGGACTGGGGGGCCTTTTTGCAAGCGGCGGGCATCAGCGTGTTCGTGGGCCTGCTGCTGGTGCTGGGCAACCACCGCCCCCATCTGCGCTTGAACCTGCGCCAGGGCTTCGTGCTCACCGCCCTGGCCTGGGTGACCCTGGGCGTGGTCGGCAGCCTGCCTTTCATGCTCTCGGCCGAAAGCATGAGCTTCAGCGACGCCTACTTCGAAAGCGTCTCGGGCCTCACCACCACCGGCTCCACCGTGATGTCGGGGCTCGACACCCAGCCGCCCGGCCTCTTGTTCTGGCGCGCGCTTTTGCAGTGGATCGGGGGCATTGGCATCATCGGCATGGCCATTGTCCTGCTGCCCGCCTTGCGAGTCGGTGGCATGCAGCTGTTTCGCATGGAAAGCTCGGACACCACCGAGCACGGCCTGACCCGCATTGGCGCGCTTGGGGTGTCGATCACCGCCATCTACATCGCGCTCACGATCCTGATCACCATCGGCTACCTGGTGGCGGGCTCGACCCCGTTCGACGCCGTATGCCTCGCGTTCTCGACGGTGTCGACCGGCGGCTACGCCAACTCCGACGCCTCGCTGGCTGGCATGACCACCCTGGGCCTGTGGATCTCCACGCTGGGGATGATGATGGGGTCGCTGCCCTTTCCCCTGTATGCCCGGGCGGTGCGCGGCAACCCCCTGATCTTGTGGCGCGACCATCAGGTGCGGGGCTTCGTGATCTTCCTGGTCACCTGCTGGCTGGCCGTGGCCGGCTGGCGCTGGCTGACCACCGACGTCGAGTTCTTCAAGGCGCTGACCGCCGCCGCCTTCAACCTGACCTCGATCGTCAGCACCACCGGCTACGCGTCGGAAGACTATACCTTGTGGGGATCGTATCCGGTCTTGATGGTGTTCATGCTCACCTTCGTGGGCGGATGCACGGGCTCGACCGCCGGCGGCATCAAGATGTTCCGCCTGCAAATCTCGCTCAAGATCCTGCGCACCCACATCCGCCGGCGCCATCTGCCCAACGCCGTGATCTTGCCCACCTACGGCGGGCGTCCGATCGACGACGACATCTCGGTTTCGGTGCTCCTGTTCTTTTTCGCCATGGGCTCGACCACCTCCTTGATCGCGCTCATCCTCACCGCCACCGGCCTTGATTGGGTGACCGCCCTCACGGGCGCCGCGACCGCGATTTGCAACGTGGGCCCGGGCCTGGGCCCGATCATCGGCCCCGTGGGCAACTTCGCGCCCCTGCCCGACGTGGCCAAGTGGGTGCTGTCGTTCGCCATGGTCCTGGGACGCCTGGAATTCTTCACTGTCCTGGTCTTGCTCGACCGCCGCTTCTGGACCGCTTGACGCGTGTGGCGCCTTGAATAACCGGACGAGTCGCGCTACCCTTGGTTCAGTCTCTCCGCCCCCGTGCCGGTCTCGATCCGGGCGCGGGGGTTTGTTCGAGCGGCTCCGCGTCGCGCGCCTGCGCTCTTGCCTTTTCCTCCCTTTGTGCTCCCTTTTCTTCTGATCCCGCGAGGACTCCATGTCGATCATCGCCGAGCGCCTGTCCGCCATCAAGCCGTCACCGACCATCGCCGTGACCACCAAGGCCAACGAGCTCAAGGCCGCCGGACGCGACGTCATCGGACTGGGCGCGGGAGAACCTGACTTCGACACGCCGGCCCACATCTGCGAGGCCGCCGCCGAAGCCATGAAGCGCGGCGAAACCCGCTACACCCCGGTGGCCGGCACCGTGGCCCTGCGCAAGGCCATTGCCGCCAAGCTGAAGCGCGAGAACGACCTGGACTACGCGCTGAACGAAATCAGCGTGGGCTGTGGCGGCAAGCAGACCATCTACAACGCCATGATGGCCACCGTCGAACCCGGAACCGAGGTCATCATTCCCACCCCCTACTGGGTGAGCTACCCCGACATCACCTTGCTGTGCGGGGGTACGCCGGTGTTCGTGCCGTGCACGGCCGAAACCGGCTTCAAGATGACCCCCAACGCGCTGGAGCGGGCCATCACCTACCGTACCCGCTGGGTGATCCTGAACAGCCCGTCGAACCCCACGGGGGCCGCCTACTCGGCCGACGAGCTGGCCGCGCTGGCCCATGTGCTGATGGCGCACCCGCATGTGTGGGTGATGAGCGACGACATTTACGAGCATCTGGTCTACGACGGCTTCAAGTTCGCGACCATTGCCCAGGTTGAACCGCGCCTCAAGAACCGCACCTTGACCCTGAACGGTGTGTCGAAGGCCTTTTCGATGACCGGCTGGCGCGTGGGCTACGCGGCCGGCCCGGCCGAGCTGATCTCGGCCATGAACACGCTGCAAAGCCAGTCGACCACCCACACCAGTTCGATCAGCCAGGCGGCGGCGGTCGCGGCCCTCAACGGCCCGCTGGACTTCCTGGCCGAGCGCAACGCGCTGTTCCAGGAACGCCGCGATCTGGTGGTGGCCCGCCTGAACGATTGCCCGGGCCTGTCGGTCAACAAGCCCGAAGGCGCGTTCTATGTGTATCCGTCGTGCGCCGGCGTGATCGGCAAGACGGCGCCCAGCGGCAAGCGCATCGAAACCGACGAGGATTTCGTGACCGAGCTGCTGGAAGCCGAGGGCGTGGCCGCTGTCCATGGGGCCGCCTTTGGCCTGTCGCCTTATTTCCGCATCAGCTACGCCACGGCGACCCAGACGCTGGAAGAAGCCTGCACGCGCATCCGCCGCTTCTGCGAAAGTTTGACCTGACCCCAGCCTGATCAACCGTTGCAAGAAAGAGAAAAGGGCGCTCCCTTGGGGCGCCCTTTTCCCTTGCCAGCCTCCGCGCACCCTGGAACCATGCGAAAACATCCGGTACTCGACCGGAAAAGGGGAAGCCAGAAGGAAAACCCGGGCCCGGAATACGGCGCGTCCGCTTCTTCCGGGGCCATCTTGCCTTCCTTGATCCGGGATGAACGCCGGGCGGTGTGTCGTCCCGTTTGCCTTCCCCCTTATCATCGGTTTCAGGAGTAACAGCCATGCCCGACAGAGCGTCCGCGCCCCGTGTGGCCGCCATCGTGGGTCCCTATTCCAGTGGCAAGACCACCTTGATGGAATCGATCCTGCTGGCCACCGAGGCGATCCACCGCAAGGGCACGGTCGTCGACCATTCGACCGTGGGCGATGCCTCGCCCGAGGCCCGCGACCGCGAAATGACCGTTGAGGTCAACATCGCCCAGACCACCTACCTGAACGGGGCCTGGACGTTCCTGGACTGCCCGGGATCGGTCGAGTTCCTGCAAGATACCTTCAACGCCCTGGCGGTGTGCGACGTGGCCGTGGTGGTGTGCGAACCCGACCCGGCCCGGGCCGTGATGCTGACCCCGATGCTGCAGTTCCTCGACAGCCGGGGCATCCCGCACATGATCTTCATCAACAAGATGGAGAACGCGGAATCGTCGGTGCGCGCCATGATCGAGGCGTTGCAGCTGGTTTCCGCCCGCCCCCTGGTCGCGCGCGAAATCCCGATCCGCGAGGAAGGCAAGGTCGTGGGCTACGTCGACGTGGTCAGCGAACGCGCCTACCGCTACCAGGAAGGCCAGCCCAGCGCCCTGATCCAGATTCCCGAGGCCCTGACCGATCGCGAAAGCTCCCAGCGCCAGGATCTGCTCGAACACCTGGCCGATTTCGACGACACGCTGCTGGAAACCCTGCTGTCCGACGTGGTGCCGCCCAAGGAAGACATCTACCAGTCGCTGGCCCGCGACCTGAGCGAGGACCTGGTGGTCCCGGTGTTCTTTGGCAGCGCCGTTCAGGATAACGGCATCCGCCGCCTGCTCAAGGCGCTGCGCCACGAAGCCCCGACCCTGGACGAAACCCGGACCCGCCTGGGGCTGGAGGGCCAGGACCCCATCGTTCAGGTGTTCCGCACCCGCCATGCCGAGCACGTGGGCAAGCTGTCCATCGCCCGCGTGTGGTCGGGCGGCCTGAGGGATGGCCAGGCGCTGGGCGGCGAAAAAGTCACCGGCCTGTTCACCTTCCCCGCCGGCCAGCAAACCAAGGGGACCGAGGTGCCCGCCGGCACGATCGTGGGCATTGGCCGCCTGGAAAGCGTGACCACCGGCGCCCTGATCAACGCCGAGATGGTGGCCGACCCGTCGCCGCGCCTGGGCCCCCTGTTCGCGCTGGCCTTGCGCACCCGCAAGCAGGGCGACGACGTCAAGCTGACCGCCTCGCTGGCCAAGCTGTGCGAGGAAGACCCCTCGCTGTCGGTCGACATGAACGCCGACACCGGCGAGCTGCTGCTGTGGGGTCAGGGAGATATCCACCTGCAAGTCGCCCTGGCCCGGCTCTCGCGGCAGTTCCACGTGGATGTCGATGCCTCGCGCCCGCAGGTGCCCTACAAGGAAACCATCCGGGGCTCGGTCGATCAGCAGGGCCGCTTCAAGCGCCAGACCGGGGGCCATGGCCAGTTCGGCGACGTGCACCTGACCTTGCGCCCGCAGCCACGCGGCGCCGGCTTTGTGTTCCACGACACCATCACCGGCGGCGTGGTGCCCAGGCAGTACATTCCGGCGGTGGAATACGGGGTCAACGAATACCTGTCGCGCGGCCCGCTCGGCTTCCCGGTGGTTGACCTGTCCGTGACCCTGACCGACGGCAGCTACCACGTGGTTGACAGCTCGGAACAGGCGTTCCGCTCGGCGGCCCAGCTGGCCATGCGCGAAGGCATGCCCAAGTGCGATCCGGTGCTGCTGGAGCCCATCTTGTCGGTGGAAATCAGCGTGCCCACCGAGGCCACCAGCCGCGCCCAGCGTGCCTTGACCACCCGGCGCGGCCAGATCCTGGGCTTCATGCCCAAGGAAGGATGGACCGGCTGGGACGTGGTTCAAGGCTACCTGCCGCAGGCCGAAATGCACGACCTGATCGTCGAGTTGCGCTCGGCGACCATGGGCGTGGGCACCTTCAGCTGGACCTTCGACCACCTGCAGGAACTGGTCGGCCGCCAGGCCGACGACGTGGTGGAAGCCCGCAAGGCCTTCCTGGCTGCCTGAGTCCTGTTTCTTGCCCGCGGGGGGCGCGTGGCCCCCTTTTACCGGCCGGGGATGGGAAAATCCCCGGTTCGGTACGCCAGCGCCCCCGGGCTTGGTTTGCCTTCCGGAAAAGAAAAAAGGCCGGGGACCCGGTGCCCCCAGCCTTTTTCCTTTCGGCGGGCCCCCTCCGCGAGGGTTCCCTCGTCTTGTTAGCGCACGAACACCCGCACTTCGTCGGTGCCCGGGGTGGTGGTGGCCGATTGGGTGATCCGGCTGGGCGGAATGCCGAGGCGGGAGAGCACCCGCACCACCTGTTCGGCCCCGCGCGCGGCGGCGCTGGCCGATCCGCCCGAAACCGCGACCACCGAGAACACGGTGTTGGGATTGCGGGCCAGCGCGGCCTGGGCGGCGCGGGTCAGGGCATCCTCGAAGCGCACGTTGGGCTGATCGAAGCGGATCACGACCAGGGGCACCCCGCCCGGCTCCGCGCCCGCCGAGGCCGGGCCCATCGAGCGCAAGGAGGTGGGGGCGCCGGCCAGCTGGGGGACCGCGCCACCGGTGCCGCCGGTGCTGTAGCCATCGGGCCCGATGGCGCCGAAAAGCTGGCCATTGCGGATGGCCGAGGTCAGCGACGACAGATTGCCGCGCTCGTTGGCGACATAGGCGCTCTGGCGGCGGATGTCGCTGGCCAGTTCGTTCAGCAGGCGATCAATCAGGACCACGGTCTGCTGGGTTTCGTCTTCCAGCACGCGCAACTGGCGGTGATCCTCGTCAACCGCGCCCGGAATGGCGTAGGACGAACGCACCGAGTTCATCAGATAGGCGGCGGTGGCCTGGTTGACCGAAATCATCTGGGCCAGCTGGTCCATCAACACGATGTCCTGGTTGATGGTGTTCAACTGGGCCTGGGCGGTTTCCCAACGGTTCATCAAGATGGGGTTGCCGGGCGTGGTGCCCAGCTGCAACCGGGCCCGCATGCTGGCCACGTTTTCGTGATAGCCGTTGCTGTCTTGAATGGTCTTGTTGCGCAGCGCCTGAAGCTGGGTGTTCTGGCTGCGGATGGTTTCTTGCAGCTGGGTCAGTTCCTGGCGGAACGACACCACCTTCTGGCCCACGAAGGTGCCGGTGGGGGCGCCCGGGCTCACGCCCTCGGGTTCAAAATACGTGCTGCCCAGTTGCGGCGGGCCACCCTCGGCGCCGACGGTAAAACCGGCACTTCCGGTATTCCCTGACGACGAACTCCCCAGGGACGGGAACAAGACGTTATTCCCCCCCTCGCACGCGGCCAGGGCGACGGCGGCCGTGATCAGGACGAAATGCTTGTTTCTGAAGAACGCCATCGACGACGACCTTTTTGCCAAGGCTGGGCCTCTCCTCGATCCGATGGCGCTTGCCGGAGCCGTGCGCGCCGGTGCCGTGCCGTCCCCCCAGACCTGCAACGGAGCTTTTCTCGCGAACAACCTTCCCGCCCCCAACCCAGGAGCGCAGGCAGCCGGTGCTTGGGACGGTCGAGGGTGCCCTAAGAATTTTGCGGCAGTGTACTCAAGAGGGTCTAGGGTCACAAGCGGGTTTTGCGGTTGTCCCCAGGCGGGAAAGGGCTTCCGGCGCCGCCGTGGCGGACCGGCCACGCCCGCCGAATGGGGGTATGGAAAAAAATGACGCTTTCCTTGCCTTTTTGCCTTGCACGCCGGGCGCCTCTCGGGTAAAAAGCCGTCCTCCCGCCGGACGCCCCTGAGGCGCCGCTGGGAAGCGGCAAGGAAAAAGCGCCCGTAGCTCAACTGGATAGAGCATCTGACTACGGATCAGAAGGTTAGGAGTTCGAATCTTCTCGGGCGCGCCACCTTCCTTCCCCGCCCCGTCCGGGTCCGGACGTAAAAAATCGACCGACATGCGCCCGTAGCTCAACTGGATAGAGCATCTGACTACGGATCAGAAGGTTAGGAGTTCGAATCTTCTCGGGCGCGCCATTCCCGCACAAAACCGTCCACGCAGAATGCCGCCGTTTCCACCCTGGAAGCGACGCTGACGGCATGCTTGAAGACGTGCGCGGCATGCTTACTCACAGATGGAAACAGGCGGTTCCCGGCGCGGCAGCCGGATTTCAACGGCAAGGCCAACCTCGCGGGAAGGAAGGATCAGCGCATCGCCTCCGTGTGCCTGCGCGATCGCCTTGACGATGGGCAGGCCCAGACCGGAGCCGCCACCGCTACGCCCCCGCGAATCGTCCGCGCGCCAGAACCGCTCGAAGGCACGCGCGCGGCTTTCGTCGGCAAGCCCTGGTCCGGTGTCGGTGCAGCGGAAGAAAACGTGCTCTCCGGCCACCCCGGTCTCGACGTGCACCGTGCTTTGTGACGCGTAGCGGCAGCAGTTTTCGAGAATCGCGACGAAGGCCTGCCGCAATCGCGGGCGGTCGGCACCCGTGACGGCGCTGTTCAACGACAGGGTTGTGTCGATCCCGGCCGTGCCGAACTGATCCTCAAGCGCGGTCAGCGCCGCCCCGGCCTCCACCGCCAGATCAAGACGTGAATATTGCAAATCGAGCTGACCGGCATTGCTCAGCGCCAGCGTGCGCAATTCCTCCACGATCCCCGACAGATCGTCCACATGCTCGATAAGCCGGCCATAAAGCTCGGCGCTGGGGATGAAGGCGCCATCCAGCAGGCCCTGCAACCGGCCGCGCAGGATGGTCAAAGGGGTACGCAGCTCATGCGCGATCGCCGAATTCGAGTACCGCAATTCGGCCTCGGCGCGCTGCAACCGCTCCGCCATCTGATTGAAGTCGTCGACCAGATCGCTCGCCTCGCCGAAATTGCTTCGGCGCAAGGAGGCGCGCGCCGAAAAATCCCCCTCCGCAACCCTGCGCGCGGCCCCGGCAACCGATTTCAACGGATCCACAATCCGCCGGGCAAGGACCCAGCCGAGCAACGAGGCGGTTGATATGCCGATACCCAGAAGCAGACCCAGGGTGACGACATCACCCGTGCGCAGGAAATCGTCGTCCACGGAATTCGGATAAAGCCATTCGTAGATGAAAAAGAAATAGGCCGTCAGCCCGAAATAAACGACGGCGAAGGCAAGCAGGGTCAGCGCGATCATCGCGCGGACAATCCGCGAATTCAGGTTTCTAGCCATGCGCGTTGTCTAGCCGGTACCCGACGCCACGGACACCGGCGAGCAGGCCGTCAACCCCGGCCGCCGCCAGTTTGCGACGCAGATTGCTGATATGACTGTCCACCGTCCGGTCAAGCGCCTCGCCTTCCGGCAGGCAGGCATCGACCAGTTCCGAGCGCTCGAACACCTTGCCCAGGCTCGCGGCCATATGGGCCAGAATGCGAAATTCGGTTCGCGTCAGGTCGAGCGTCACCGGTCCCGTCGGGCTTTCAACCTCCACGCGATAAGCCTGCGGATCCACCGTCAGCGGCCCGACGCGCAACACCTGTTCGCCGCCGCGCCCCATGGTCCGGCGCAAGACGGCCTTGGCACGGGCCACGATCTCAAGCGGGTTGAACGGCTTGACGACATAGTCGTCGGCACCGATGCGCAGTGCCTGCAACTTGTCGAGATCCTCCGCCAGCGCGGTGACCATGATGACGGGCGTATCGCCCCGGCGACGGATCGCCGCCAGCACCTCGTAACCGTCCTGACCCGGTAGCTTGATGTCCAGCACCACCAGGTCGGGCCGCAGGCGCAGGTGATGGGCAAGCCCGACGGTTCCATCCCCCGCGGTGACGATCCGGAACCCCTCGCGCGACAGATAGGTCCCGATGATGTCAGAAATCTCGGGCTCGTCTTCAACAATGAGGATCAAGGCATTGTTCATGGCTATTTCTCCAATTCCTCAAGCACCGCCTCCGATCCTTCGTCGGGCCATCACCAATTTTTTCTTAAAATTATTCCCCCATGATTTGACATCGGTCAATCGATTGACAACAACGTAAAGCACCGGCACGAAGAAAACCGCCAGCACTGTCGCGGATAGCATCCCGCCAAACACGCCGGTCCCGATTGCATTTTGGATTTCAGAGCCGGCGCCACGGGCGGTCATCAACGGGACAACCCCCAGGATGAAGGCCAGCGACGTCATCAAGATAGGCCGAAGCCGCAACCGGGATGCCTGCAGCACCGCCCGACAGAGACCCTTTCCCTCCCGCCGCAGGTGTCGCGCGTATTCAACCAGCAAGATGGCGTTCTTGGCGGAAAGCCCGATGATCGTAATGAGGCCCACCTTGAAAAACACGTCATTCTCCATCCCACGCGCCAGTACCGCCAGTACCGCGCCGAGCACGCCCAGCGGCACGACCAGCATGACCGCCAGCGGGATTGACCAGCTTTCATAAAGTGCCGCGAGCACGAGGAACACGACCAGCATGGAGGCGGCCAGAAGCACCGGCGCCTGCGCCGCCGATTGTTTTTCCTGCAAGGACTGACCCGTCCACTCCAGCGCGAAGCTCTTTGGCAACTTTCGCGCCAGACGCTCCATCTCGGCCATGGCCACACCGCTGGACACTCCCGGCGCGGCCGAGCCTGAGATGCGGGCGGCTGGATAGCCGTTGTAGCGTTCCAGTTGCAACGGCGTGCTTTCCCAGACGGGCTGAACGACTTCCGACAATGGAACCATGCCGCCGTCAATGTTGCGCACCTGGAGCCGCAGGACATCCTCGACATGCATCCGCGCGGGCGCATCGGCCTGCACCACAACTTGTTGAAGCCGGCCGTCGTTTGGGAAGTCGTTAACGTAGCTCGATCCAACCGCCGTCGAAATCATGTCACTGATCGCCGAGAAGGAGACCCCAAGCGCCAGCGCCTTCTGACGATCGATCTTCAGCGCTATGCTCTGTCCATCGGGCAGGCCCTCGCTCATGACGCCGGTAAGCACCTTGCTTTCGGATGCCAGCTCGATCAGCTGGTTCTCTGCCGCCTTCAACGCGGCCAGACCCGCGTTCCCCCGGTCCTCCAGCCGCAGCGAAAAGCCTGACGTGGTGCCCAGCGATTCAATGGCGGGGGGCTTCATGATCATCGCGGTGCCTTCGGGGATGGTCACCATCGCGGCCTCGGCCGCCGCGATCTCGTCGTTCACCGTTGTCTCGCGGTCGCTCCAATCCTTCAGACTGGTGAAGGCTTGCGCGGCGTTGGGACCAGAGCCGGAAAAGCCGAACCCCAGAATGACGATGCTCTCGACGATATCGGGACGGGAAGCGGTATGCGCTTCATAGGTTGCGACGATCTCGCGCGTCCGTTCAGCGGTGGCGCCGGCCGGCAGCTCGAACATGGCCATGAAATTCCCCTGATCCTCTTCCGGCACGAACGACGTGGCCACCCGTGAATAGCCAAGGCCCACGGCCACCAGCAGCAAGGCATAGATGACCACCATCCGCCCGCCACGGCGCAGCACCCAGCCGACGGCGCCGGTGTACCGCGCGGTCAAGGCATCGAATTTTCTGTTGAACCACGCGAAGAACCCCTTTCTGGCATGACTGTTCGCGGGTCTCAGGATCGTGGCGCAAAGCGCGGGGGTCAGCGTCAGGGCGAGGAAGGCGGAGAACAGGATTGAAACCGACATCGACAAGGTGAACTGGCGATAGATCGCGCCCACGGAACCGCCAGCCATGCCCATTGGAATGAAGACAGCGGCCAGGACCAGCGTGATCCCGACAATGGCGCCTGAAATCTCGCGCATGGCCTGACGGGTGGCGTCCCTTGGTGACAAGCCCTGTCGGGACATGATCCGCTCGACATTTTCGACGACGACAATGGCATCGTCGACGATGATCCCGATCGCGAGCACCATGCCGAACATGGTCAGCATGTTGATCGAATACCCCGCGACCATCATCACCGCGAAGGTACCCAAAAGCGCGATTGGCGCGACAATGGTTGGGATCAGCGTATAGCGGATTTTCTGCAAGAACAGCAGGACCACCAGGAAAACCAGCACCATGGCCTCGATCAGGGTCTGGATGACCGTGGTAATCGACACCTTTACGAATGGCGCGGTGTTGTAGGAGATCGTGACCTCCATATCCTTCGGCATCGCGGTCCGCAGCTCGGCCAGACGCGCTTCGATCGCGGCGGCGGTGCTCACCGCGTTCGCGCCGGGCGTCATCTGGATCGCGGCCGCCGCCGCGGGCTTCCCATTGCTGCTGACACTGAAAGCAAGGGTCTGCGCGCCGAGTTCCACCCGCGCGACATCCGACAGGAGAAGACGCGAGCCGTCGGTCCGCGCGCGCAACGGTATCGCGGCAAATTCCTCGGGCGTGTTCAACTGGCCCTGGACGGTCAGCGGCGTCGAGACCTTCGTTCCCGGAACCGTTGGCTCGTCGCCGACCCTGCCAGGCGACACCTGAGCGTTTTCGCGCGTGATGGCGGCGGTCACATCGGCCATGGCAAGGTTGTAGGCCGCCAGCTTGGCCGGATCGACCCAGACACGCATGGCGCGTTCTGAACCGAACTGCTGGACACGGCCGACGCCCGGCACGCGCCTCAGTTCTTCACTGATGGCGCGGGTAAGATAATCGCCAAGCGCCAGTTCCCCGGTCTCTCCGCTGAGCGACTTCACTGTAATAACCATCAGAAAACCCGATTCAGCGGCCTCGACACTGAGACCACCGCGCCGGACCGCTTCCGGCAGACGCGGTTCGGCGTTCTTGAGCCGGTTTTGCACATCCACCTGTGCCAGTTCCGGGTCGGTTCCGGGTTTGAACGTCACCGTGATGCTGACGCCACCAGTCGAATCGACCGTGGATTCGGAATAGAGCACGTTCTTGACGCTCGTGAGTTCCTTTTCAATGGGCGTGACCACGCTGTCATTGACGGTTTGCACGGTCGCGCCGGTGTATGTGGCGAAGATGCCAATGCTCGGCGGCGCAATGACGGGAAAACGCGCCACCGGAAGCTGGGGAATGGCGACGAGTCCCGCCAACGCGATGAAGATCGCGATCACCCAGGCAAAGACCGGGCGATCAATGAAGAAGTGTGGCATGATCATCAGACCTTTAACGCTTGGCGGTCGCAGGCGCGGCATCCCGCGCGGCGGTAGCCGGGTTCACGGTCATTCCGTCCTGCACGCGGTCTTGTCCGCGAACGACGATGACCTCGCCCGCCTTCAGGCCCGACGTCACGACAAGGCGCCTTCCCACGGCCTCGCCCAGGACCACGTCGCGCTGTTCGGCCCGCCCGTCGGCCGCCACGACCACGATCCGCGCCTCACCGGCACCGGTGCGAATGACGGCGTCTTCCGGAACGAGCACCGCATCGGGAAGGAGGCCACGGGGTAGTCGCGCGCGCACATACATTCCGGGGAGAAGCTGCAAGCCCGGGTTTTCCGCTTCAATCCGGACTGTCGCGTTGCCGGTTCCCGAATCCACCGCGACATCCGACACCACCAGCGTGCCTGGACGGGGGTGTGGGTTACCCTTCGCGTCGAGGATCTCGACCTGACCTAATCCTTGCCTGGCGGCGGACTGCAATCCGTCAAGTTTCGTCGCGGGCACGCGCAGATCCACATACACACGGTCCAGTTCCTGCACCACGGCGAGTTCCGTCTGGCTCGATGTCGATGCGAGGGCGCCTTCGTCGGCCAGCGTGAGCCCGACATACCCTTTGACCGGCGACCTTATGGTGGCAAAGTCAAGATCGAGCTGGCGGCGGCGAACCACCGCCCGGGCCTCGGCAAGGTTAGCCTGCGCCGTGGCCAGCTCGTTGCGCGCGTCTTCGTAATTCTTGCGGCTCGTCGCGTTGCTTGCAACGAGGGCCTCGGCGCGTTCCATCCCTCGCCGCGCGTGCTCCACCGCCCCTTCGGCTCTGGTCAACCCTGCCCGCGCGGTTTCGAGATCGGCCAGGAGCAAGGCCGGGTCGATTTCAAACAGGATGTCCCCAGCCTCGACCTGGGTCCCCCCTTTCGCAAACCGCCTCTTGATGAGGCCGCCGACCTGGGGCCGTATTTCCACCCTGCGATAGGCGACCACCCGCCCGGGAAGCTCATCGACCAAAACAACGCGTTCCGGGGTAAGCCTGGCGGTGACGACCTGCGTGGGGCCGGGCGCATCGGAGGAAGCGCCCTCCGGCTGCGAAACCGCGCCGCCTCGAAAGATCAGCAGGAACGAAAACACAAAAACGCAAACGACGAAGGCGGCGACCGAAAGGCGATGCAACATGGGACGTGTCCGGACTGAGGATTTCAGCCGATCACTGACACGCGCCCTTCGACACCAGGTCGAGAAATGATGGAGATTTGGTGGAGACGCCGGCGAATTCCGGCGACCGCAAAGGACGCGGGCAAACTCAACCAAAGAAACCAATAGGCTGTCCGCTTCAACGCGAAACAGACAGCCTCCAGAGTAATCCGAGATCAGGTTGGGCCATTTCTTGGCCCAACCTGATCTCGAAGTTACTCTAAAATTTATAGAATTAAACTGAAACTGGGCCAACTTGACTCAAGTTGATCCAGTTTCAGTCCAGCGTGGATCCGTAATGGTCGCCGCCATGATGGGGTAGGTTAAAGAGCACCGCGCGTGAAACCGGATCCGCTCACGGTGCCCTCTCCCTTTTTACCCTCGGGCGATCCGAGAAGCGGTACCCCCTTCTCCCTGACAAACTCTAATCCGGGGCGTTGGGGGGGTCGGGATCCTCGGCCCAGTTGGCGGGGGGCGGCGGGAAGCGGGATAGCGTGGCTTCCAGAAGCGCCACGTGCTCGCCCTCCTCGGCCGCGAACGCGGTGGCCAGGGCCTTGACCTGGGCATTGACCGTGCGCGCGGCCACGCCGGCGTAAAACGCCTGGCCTTGCCGTTCGCTCGCCAACGCCTGAAGCAAGGCGTGGTGGGCGGTCATGCGGTAATGGGTATCCTCGACGCTCGGGGTTTCGGGCGCCTCGGCATTCGGCCACGAGAATTCCCACGGCCGCAGATGGGGCAGCACAACCCCCACCGCCCGGTCCTGAACCTCGCGCAGGTGCAGGCGCGAGAAGTGGGCCATCTTGCGAAACAGCTCCACCACCTCGGGATTGTGGTGCACCTCAAGCGAATCGGCGAGGGCATCGAAGCGTTCGCCCGATTCCTTTTCCAGCGCCACCGCGTGCGCCAAAAACGTTCCCAGGTCATCCATGGCCGCATTCCTCCTGTCGCGGGTCGCCGCCCTTATGCCTTGGCAAGGAAAGGCAGGGCATCCCCTGCCCCCTCGTCATGCCGGGACCGAGCCCCCAACGGGAGGGTGGGAGTCCCCCCTCCCCGCCACGGGTCGCCCCCAGGGCGACCATTACACCACGAATTGGGTTTCCATGTCGCTCAGGGCAACCCGGGGCCGTTCCACCGGCTTCGCCGCCGGCTCGCTGCCACGGAACAAAATGCCGGTTGCAAAGCCGTCATCCTCCAGCAGCGTCCGGAAGGCCTCGGTGCGATCGCTGGCCGGCTGCGACCAGTCCTGATGCACCTTGTCCTTGTAGGCGCGCTGCTCCGGCCGATACGTGATGCACGGCGAGAGCACATGAATGAAGGAAAAGCCCTTGTGACAGATCGCCTCGCAGATCTGGCGGGTCAGCTCGGCCGGCTGCCCGGAAAAAGCCCGCGCCACGAACGAGGCCCCGGCCGACAGCGCGATTTCCAGCGGCTGGAAGGGCGCGATGCCCGGGCCGCCCGGGGTCAGCTTGGAGCCGTCCCAGTCGGCTTCCGTGGTCGGCGAGGCCTGCCCCTTGGTCATGCCATACACGCTGTTGTCCATGACAATGTAGGTCAGGTCGACATTGCGCCGGCAGGCGTGCAGGAAGTGGTTGCCGCCGATCGAAAACCCGTCGCCGTCGCCGCCCGCGACCAGCACGGTCAGATCCTGGCGCGCCATCTTCAGGCCCGTGGCCACCGGCAGGGCGCGGCCATGCACGCCGTGGAACCCGTACACGGTGGAGTACGCGGGCAAACGCGACGAACAGCCGATGCCCGAAATCAAGGCCACGTTCTCGCGCGCCAGGCCCAGTTCGGCCAGGGCGCGGGCCACGCTGGTGATGACGGCAAAGTGGCCGCACCCGGGGCACCACACCGGCTTGACGTCCGAGCGGTAATCCTGCGGGTTGGGGTGGGTCATGCTTTCGCCGTCCATGGTTACTCTCCCTTGTCCCAGGCGGTGACGGCCGCGACGATTTCGTGGGGGCGGATGGGCACCGGTCCCGGCCGGGCGCACACGCGCACCGACCCCGGCAGATCAAGGTGGGCGCGCAGCAGGCGACTGAACTGCATGCCGTGGCTTTGTTCAACCACAAGCACGCGCGACACCCCGGCCAGGGCCTCGGCGACGACCTCGGGCCGCAGGGGCGACAAAAGGCGCACGCTGATCACCCGCACCGCGATCCCGTCGGCGCGCAGGCGGTGCGCGGCATCCATGGCGGCCCCGGTCAGCGACCCCCAGGTGATGATCGCCGTGTCGCCCTCGCCCGCGCCATCGATCACCGCCCAGTGGGCGCCATAGTCAAAGCCGGTGATTTTACGCAGTCGTTTATCGAGCTGCTCCTGGTGGTGGGCCGCCTGGGTGGACGGCGTGCCGCGCGGGCTGTGTTCCAGCCCGTCGGCGGTGTAGGCACACTCGGGCGTGCCCGGAATCGCCATCGGCGACACCCCCGACGCGGTCACGGCGTAGCGCTGGTACGCCATCGCGCCCTGGGCCGAAACCGTTTCGCGCCGGCCCACGAAGGCCACGTCGGCCGGGCGGTCGATGACCGCGCGCGCCTGGCCCATGGCCTGGTCGGTGAGCATGATCACCGGCACCTGCATGGCCTCGGCCAGGTAAACCGACCACTGGGCGGTGAACAGGCAATCCGCGATCGAGGTCGCGGCGGTCACGATGTGCGGCGCGTCGCCATGCAGGCCATAGACCGCCATGTTCAAGTCGGCCTGCTCCGACTTGGTGGGAATCCCCGTCGAGGGACCGCCGCGCATGACGTTGCACACCACGATCGGCACTTCCGCCGCCACGCCCAGCCCCAGGGCCTCGGTCATCAGGGCGAGGCCCGGCCCCGAGGTCGCGGTCATCGAGGGCACCCCCCCGAACGACGCCCCCAGGATCATGTTGATCGAGGCCAGTTCGTCCTCGGCCTGGACCAGGCAGCCGCCCACCTTGGGCAGGGCCACCGCCAGCCATTCCAGGATTTCGGTCGCGGGCGTGATGGGATAGGCGGCCACGAATCGCACGCCGCCTCGCAGCACGCCAAACGCGGTGGCATCGTTGCCGCTGATCGACCATTTCTCGCGCCCGGTCGGGGCCTGGCTCAGGTCAAGCGTGGGGGTGTCGTCGATGGTCGCCACCGCTTCCTCGCCCACCGTCACCGCCTGCAAGCCGGCGGTCAGCGCCGCTTCACCCTTGCGCTTCAGGGTTTTGGACAGAACCGAGGGCACGGTTGCATCGGGCAGGCCAATCAGCGAGGCCACCAGCCCCAGGGCCACCATGTTGACGCGGCCGTCGGGAATCGCGGCCGCCAGATCGCGAAACGGCACCATGACCACCCGCGCCCCGGACGCGGCGATCACCTCCGGCACCGGACCTTGCGCCGGATCCGCGACCACGAGACTCGACGGCGCCAGGGGAATTTCGGCCGCGAAGCGCTCGATGTTGCCCCAGTCCACCGCCACCAGCAGATCGCAAATGTCGTCCAGGCCATCGACCGGACGGGTGCCCAGTCGAACCAGCGCGGCCGACTCTCCCCCTCGGATCTGCGGGCCCAGCGAGCGGGTCATGAGGCCATAGAGACCCGCCTCGGCGGCGGCATCCATCAAGATGCGTCCCGCCGTCATGACACCGGCTCCACCCGAGCCTGTCAACGCGATGGAAACAGAGGCCATCGTCATACTCATGGTCCTTTCCCTGTTCGTCGCCGCGAACCAGGGTCACGGCGAGCCGTCCCGCGCCCGCCTGGGCGGCGACGCGCGCCTTTTCGACCAAATTGAGTCCATGGTTATAAATCCGACATCCTCCCACGCGCAACACTTTGCACCCAAACGGAGAAATGTCCCTTATTTTTCATGGTTTTCCCCGGGATCGAACGGAACGGTTAATTTCTGCGCGCAGGGGCCTGGTTTGCTATATGTCAATTCCGACGCCCCCATTTCCTGCTAGAGGGCCCCTCACGGGTGGGCGATCCCCCGGCCGTCCGTGCGCCGCTTCGCGGCCGCGGCCCGACGGTCCGCCTCCTGTGACCCTAATCCAGCATCCCCAAGGGAGCGTTATCATGAGCCTGAAAATCACCGACGAGTGCATCAACTGCGGTGCGTGCGAGCCGGAATGCCCGAACGAGGCCATCAGCCAGGGCGACCCGACCTTCAAGATCGACCCCAAGAAGTGCACCGAGTGCAAGGGCGTCCATGACGAGCCGCAGTGCGTGCCCGTCTGCCCCGTGGAATGCATCGTCAAGGCCGCCTGAGGCCCCGACCCCAAAGGACCCCAAAGGGGGGGCGGCCGCGCGCCCCCTTTGCGTGCGTGTGCCTTTGAAACGCGACCGGGGGAAAGGCTGTGCCTTCCCCCCTGTTTTTTTAAGTCGTCGCAAGCCCGGCCGTCTGGCGTGCCCCGCGACGCCCGTGCGCCGCGAAGACGCCCGACACCTTACGAAGCCATCGCGCGCAGCATCCACGCGGTCTTTTCATGCGTTTGCATGCGCTGCGTCAGCAGGTCGGCGGTCGGCTGGTCGTTGGCTTCCTCGGCCAGCGGGAACACCGAACGCGCCGTGCGCGCCACCGCTTCCTGGTCGCGGGCCAGTTCGCGGATCATTTCCTCGGCCGGCGGAACCTCGGTCGCTTCCTTGATCACGGTCAGCCCGGCGAACTGGGCATAGCTGCCCGGAGCCGGCTCGCCCAGCGCGCGAATGCGCTCGGCCACCGTATCGACCGCCAGGGCCAGTTCATTGTACTGCGTCTCGAACATGAGATGCAGGGTATTGAACATGGGACCCGTCACGTTCCAGTGGAAGTTGTGGGTCTTGAGATAGAGGGTATAGGTATCCGCCAGCAGGCGGGAGAGCCCCTCGGCGATCGCCTTGCGCTTCTCCTCGGGGATGCCGATGTTGATGGACATGCCGTCGGTCATCGAAAAATCTCCTTGTCTTGGATCCCTCGGCACCGGGGGGACGCGGCGCCGTCCACGCTTTCCCCAGCCCGGGACCAGCGGGGACAACCCCAATCTAGGGATAACCCCACTCTCCATCCAGTCATCTTTTCTGGATTTTTTGTTCGGTTTTATCGATCGTTTAGCCCTCGCTTCTCCGACGGCGGGACGAAAGGCAGACCATGGCCCAAAAAGCACTCCCGACCTTGCGACAACTGCGCTACCTGGTGGCGGTGAGCGATACCCGCCACTTCGGCCGCGCGGCTGAAACCTGCGCGGTCACCCAATCCACCTTGTCGGCCGGGGTCCAGGAACTGGAAACCCTGCTGGGCGTGCGCCTGATCGAGCGGCGCAGCCGCCGGCAGGTCGTGTTCACCCCCCTGGGCGAGGATCTGGCGCAACGCGCCCGCGCCTTGCTCGCCGACGCGGAAGCCCTGGTCGACACGGCCCAGGCCGGTACCCGCCCGCTCACGGGCGAGCTGCACCTGGGCGTGATTCCAACCATTGGCCCCTATGTCCTCCCCTCGCTGATTCCCACCGTGCGCACCGCCTACCCGGACCTGCGCTTGTTCCTGCGCGAGGAGACCTCGGCGTCGCTGCTGGCCCGCCTGCACGCCGGGCGCCTGGATGTCGCCTTGATGGCCCTGCCCTACGCCATCGGGGATCTGCCGCGCCTGGAACTGGTGTCCGAGCCCGTGGTCCTGGCCCTGCCCGAGGGCCACCCCTTGAGCGCCCTGCCCGAAGTCCCCCTGGAAGCCCTGAGCGACGAAACCCTGCTGATGCTGGAGGACGGGCATTGCCTGCGCGAGCACGCCATGGAGGCCTGCCGCCTGACCCGCTCGCGCCAGAACGAGGCCTTCCAGGCCACCAGCCTGGCGACGCTCGCGCGCATGGTCGCGGGCGGCGTGGGGCTCACCTTGATTCCCGCCCTGGCGGTGCCCGAGGAAGCCCGTCCGGGCTCGGGCATCACCGTGCGCCCGGTCGCCGACACCGCCAGCGCGCGCACCCTGGCCTTGCTGTGGCGCCCGGGCTCGCCGCGCGCCCGCGACTACGCCTTGCTGGGCGCCGCGATCGAGCGCACCGTGCGCGCCATTCTGGAAAGCGCCGCCAAACGCCTGGCGGCTCTTGGCGTTCCGGCCGATCCCGCCGGCGCCTTGTTGTCCGACCCCGATAAGGACCGATCATGATCGACTTCCACACCGCGCCCACCCCCAACGGCCGCAAGGTTTCCATCCTTCTGGAAGAACTGGCCCTGCCCTATCAGGTTCACACCGTGAACCTGTCCAAGGGCGAGCAGAAGGCACCCGGGTTCCTGGCCCTGAACGCCAACGGCAAGATTCCCGTGATCGTCGATTCCGAGGGGCCGGTGGTGCTCGCGGAATCGGGCGCCATCCTGATCTACCTGGCCGAGAAGACCGGCTCGGCCCTGCTGCCCGCCACCGGGGCCGCCCGCGCCCAGGTGTTCCAGTGGCTGATGTTCCAGATCAGCGGCCTGGGCGCCACCTTCGGCCGGGTTTTCTATTTCCGCTCGCGCCTGCCCGAGCCCCAGCCCGTGGGTCTTGCCCATTTCGAAACCGAGGCCCAGCGCCTGCTCGACGTGATGGAAACCCAGCTTGCCGCCCACCCCTGGCTCGGGGGAGACACCTACTCCATCGCCGACATTGCCACCTATCCGTGGATGGCCCCCCACGAAAAGCTGGGCATCCCCCTGGGCGAGCGCCCCGCGGTGCGCCGCTGGATGGACACCATGGCCCAGCGCCCGGCCGTGATCGCCGGCATGGCCGTGCCGGGCTGACCCGGAAAGGCGGGCGGGAAGGACAACGGCCTCCGGGCACGAAAACACGCGCTCCCGCCCGAACCCGGCCGGGGCCAGGCCCGGGGATCACCCCGGGCCGCCCACCACCCCGGGAAGGGCCATCAAGGCCACCACGGCGCTAAGGGCCAGGGCGCACAGGCCCGTGAACAGGGCGTTCTCGCGCAGCCCGAAGCGCACCGGCGTCGTGCTCCACGTCGCCGACGAGGCCACCCGCGCCGAGGTCAGCACGGAGGCCGTGAACGGGGACGACGCCGCGACCAGCGCCCACGAACCGCCATAGGCCACCGCCATCATCGCGCCGGGCACCCCGAGAGTGGCGGGACCGGGCAAGGCGGCCGCCAGCAGCGAAATCGACAACACCGGGCTCATGCCCGCCTGACCGCCCGCCACCGCCAGCCACGGCACCATGGCCAGCACCAGCCACGACGGCCAGCCCAGCCACGCAAGCAAAGCCGGCACGGCCTCGGGGGGCAGCACCGCCGCCACCACCAGCCCGATGAACGCCGAGGCCGCGACCACCGCGAGTTCGGTGTGATAGGTCGGGAAGGTCTCGCGCACGTGGGTCAGCAGCCGCGCCCCGGTTTCCGACAACGCGCCGCCCACGGAGCGCCGGCGCAGCACCTGAAGCACGATCCAGCCGGCGGCCACCAGGGGCGAGACCAGCATCACCCCGGCCACCAGCCGGATGCCCAGCCCTTCCTCCAGCGCCACGCCGCCCGCGAAAATCAGCGCGATCACCCCGACCACCGGCACCAGCAGGCTCCACGAGCCGCCTTCGTCGGGTTCGGGGGGCACCGGGGCCGTGGTCCGGCGCACCGGCGAAAACCGGTCCACCCCCCAGCCGATCAGCAAGAACAGACCCGCCACCCCCACCAGCCACGGCGCGCACGCCGACCAGGCGATCTCGGGCAGGGCCGAGAAAATCACCGCCATGCTGACGGTCAAGGGCGACCAGATCAGGGTGGCCACGAACCCCCGGTGCACCGCCTGCGCCATGCGCCGGCGACGGGTGGCCGCGCGCCGGGCCCGCGCCGGGTCGGCGTCGCCGGCCGGGGCCGTGTCGGCGGCGCGGGTGCCCTCCACGATCAAGGTGCCCAGCAGCGGAATGACCCCGAAGTTCAAGATCAGCCCGAACAGGTGGCCGCCCATGGTCAAGGCGCCATAGCGCTGTCCCGGCGGGCGCCGGGCCAGGAAACGCCCGGTGCGGCGCACCAGCTCCGAGGTCAGGGCCGCCTCGCGCAACACCCCGAAACAGGTGAACAGGGCGGCAATGAACCCCGAGCGGCCCAGGGCGTCGCGCAGGTCGATCACGTCCAGCCGGTTGAAGGCCACCGCCGGCACCGCCAGGGCCAGGGCCACCGCGATCATCCCCCGGGCCGAGCGCCCCATGGCCGGCCACACCAGGACCCAGAACACGATCAAGGCGCCCCCCGACCCCCAGGTCAGGTTCTTGGGCGCCCCCAGTTCCATGGCCAGGGTCAAGGCAACGACCATCAGCAGCGACAGCCCGGCCACGGTCTTGCGTCCCCCGGACATGGGCGGGCTCACGGGGGCGCGGTCCGCACCAGGCGGGGCGGATGCCCCGACAGGGGCGTGACCCGCACCGACACCGCGACCCGTTGCGTGCCGCCCCCCAGCATCACGCCCTTGACCGGGCTCACGTCCTCGAAATCGCGGCCCCAGGCCACGGTGATGTGCTCGCGGGTCACGATTTTATCGTTGGTCGGATCCAGGCCGATCCAGCCGCCATTGGGCGCCCCCGGGCACGGCACGAACAAGGAAAGCCAGGCATGGCTGGCATCGCCCCCTTCCAGGGCCGCGCCGTCGTCGGCCGAGCGCGTGAGGATGTAGCCGCTGACATAGCGCGCCGACAGGCCCATGGCCCGCAGGCAGGCGATTTGCAGATGCGCGAAGTCCTGGCACACCCCCCGGCGCCGCGCCAGAACCTCGACCAGGGGCGTGGCGATGGTGGTGGCGGAGGGATCATAGGAAAAGTCGGTGTAAATACGCCGGGTCAGGTCGAGACCCGCTTCCAGAATCGGCCGCCCGGGCGGAAACGACGGGCGCGCGTACTCGGCCACCTCAGGCAGGACACGCGCGTACAAGCTGTCGTGCAACACGGTGCACGCGTCCAGCACATCGGCCCCGAATCCCTGGCTCAGGCGCCGCGCCACCTCTTCCCACGGCGGCGTGATCGCGGGATCGGGAATTTCCGGCGGGTGAATCCGCACCCGGCAGCGCGAGATCAAGGTGAGCGCCTCGTGCGGACGCGACAACGAAAACGTCGTGACCGTGTTGCCGAAGTAGTCGGTGCGTTCCGAGCGCAACTCGGGCAAGGGCGTGGCGCGCAGCTCGGTGTCGATCACCTCCTGGGTTGCGAACGCGCGCGGGCGCAGGTGGGCGCACTGGTGCGACACCGTCACCGGCTGCGAATACGTGTAGGTGGTCACGTGCTCCACGTCATAGACCAGGGGCGCCAGGGGATCGCCCCCCAGAACCCCGGGCGCGGCCTGGGGCAGTAAAACGGAGGCCGGCGCGCTGGCCGGCGCCGGCACGGGGTCGGGTTCGCCGCCCGCGCGGGACTCAGGGGTGCTCACGAAACGATCTCCTCCGTCCCGACCCCGGTCGCGCCTGGGGATGTTTCCTCGTCCCCGGGGGATGCCGGGCCCATTTCGGGACGGCGGTCGGCATCGCGGGCGGCCAGGGCCGCTTCCAGGTCGGGGTGACCGGTCCTTTCCATTTCCGGACTCGTCTCCAGGGCGTGAGCGAAATAATGCAGCGTCAGACTATGGTTCAGCTCGCCCAGCTGGCCGCGCAGGCGCTTGAGCAGCTCGCCCAGCGCCACCTGCCCCGGGCCGGCCTCGGCGTCCAGGGTCACGCGGCGCGGGTCCAAGGTGCGCACCTCGGACAACAGGCCGGTGATCTGGCGGTGCTCCTCGGTGGGCAGGCCAAAGGCCTGATCGGGGGCCAGCTTGGCGATATGCCCTTCAAGCCGGGCAAGCTGATAGGCCAGGGCACGCGGATTGCTTTCGTCGCACACCAGCAGGTCGATGGTCGGCGCCACGCCGGGCGGGGCCAGATAGCGCGAACGGTAGGTCATCGATGAATCGGAAACATCCAGCGCCACGTTCAGGGCCGCCCCCACGTCGGCGTCGTCCACCATCAGCAGGCCGGTCAGCAGGTCGAGAAGGTGGGTCGAGCGCTCCATCCGCCGGCCGATGTCCAGGAAACGCCAGCTCAGCGCCTGGGTCATGGCGTCGAGCGACAGCCCGCCCAGGGCCAGCAAGGGCATGATCAGGCTTTCCAGGGCCCCTTGCGGCGACTCCAGATCCAGGGGCCCTTCCTCGGCCGGCGGCGGCAGCGGCGCCTGGGCCAGTTGCACGATGGCGCGCCAGGTGTCGTTCGAGAGGCGATCGCGCACGGCCACGGCGGTGCGCCGGGCGTTGACCAGGGCGGCGGCCAGCCCCTCGGGTTCCTCGGGATCGGCGTTGAGGCGCAAGACGGCGCGCAGGGCTTCTTCCTGGATGTCGGCGTCGGTGTAGTCGGACTCCAGCGGCAGATGACCCAAAAGGGCGAAGATCGACAGCACCACCGCCAGCTCGGGCTCGCCAAAGCCGTTTTCCGCCGCCAGCACGCAGGCCTTGCGCAGCAATCTTGTCGTGTCTTCGCACCGCTCGGCGTAGCGGCCCAGCCAACAGGTGTTGTCGGCCACGCGCGACGGCAGGTCGCGCAGGCCCCGGCGCGGGGTTTCCTCGCGGCTGCGCACGCTGATCACCGGATCAACGGTTTCGTCCGCCAGCACCCAGACGTCCTTGGTGCCGCCGCCCCGGGTGCGGGCCACCTGACCGGGCGCGAGGCCGGGCCCCGGCCCCACCCGGGCCAGCCCGCCCGGCATGACGATATACCCGCCGTCATGGGCCACCAGATGCACGCGCAGCACCAAAGGCAGCGGTTCCAGGGCCCCGTTGTGCCACACGGGCACGGTGGACAAGGGCACCGCCTCCTGGCCCACGTAGTTCCAGGGCCGGGCGTTGATGTCGGCGGCCAGGGCCTCGCGCTCCTCGGGGGTCGCAAGCGTGGTATCCGAGCGCGCGTTGAACGCCGAGCGCACCGCGAGGGTGTCGAGGTTGCTGCACACGTAAGACCGCTCGCGCGCCTGGCCGCACCACCACGTCGCGACCGAGGGCATCATCAGATCCTCGCCCAGCAACCGCCGGCACAACGCGGGCAGGAAGGGCTTGAGCGCCGGGGCCTCGGCCACGCGCGCCCCCAGGGCATTGGCCACCGATACCGTGCCCGCGTGCACCGCCCCCACCAGCCCGGGCACGCCCAAGGTGCTGTCGCCGCGCAGTTCCAGGGGATCGCAGTAGCTGCCCTCGTTGTGGCGGAAAATCACGTCGATGGGCTTCAGACCCTCCAGGGTCTTGAGGTAAACGCGGTCGTCGCGCGTTGTCATGTCCTCGCCCTCGACCACGGTCAGGCCCAGGTAGCGGGCCAGGTACACGTGTTCGTGGTGGCTGTCGTTGTAGGGTCCCGGCGTCCACACCACCATCAGGGGCGTTTCCACCGCCCGGGGCGTGAGCCGCGCCAGGGTTTCGCGCGCGCGCATGAAAAACGGCGCGAGGCGCTGCACGTTGAAGCCGTGGTAGATCTCGGGCAGCACGCGCGCGACGATCTGGCGGTTTTCCAGGGCATAGCCGGCCCCGGTCGGGGTTTCGGTGCGGTCGTCGATCACCCACCAGCGGCCATCCGGGGCGCGGGCCAAGTCAACGGCGTAGAAATGCAGGAACGTTTTTCCCACCGGCCGCGCCCCGTGCAAGGGACGCAGGAAGCCGGGGTTGGCGTGCAGCAGGGCCGGCGGCAGCTGGCCTTCGTTCAGAAGGTGGTTGGGGCCGTAGAGATCGGCCAGCACGGCGTTGAGCACGGTGGCCCGCTGAATCAGGGCGCACTCGATGTAGCGCCACTCGCGCGGCTCCATCAGCAGCGGGAAGGGGTCCAGCGCCCACGAACGCCCGCCGTCGCCGTGAAAAATCGGGTCCAGGGGCACGTCGTGGGCCAGGCCGGAGTCGCGCAGCAAACGCAAGCCGCGCTCCCAGCGGCGAGTCAGTTCCTCGGGCGCCAGGGTCGAAACCTGCTCCATGAACGGACGCCACGCCGGACGCAGCGACCCGTCCGGAGCCACCATTTCGTCGTATCCCTCGGGCGCCGGATAGGCCAGGGACGGCAGGTCGGGGAGCCCCTGACGCCGGGCGGCCAACTCGGTCGAACGCATCGCGATACTCCACTTGCGCCCCCGGGAAACCCGGAAGGCCGCCCAGAGAACCCGAAAAGCGCGGGCCGTCCACAACCGGCCAAGAGGTTAGCGCTTTTGGTTCCTTTTCAGGTGCATTTCCCAAGCAGGAAAGGAAATCTTCTTGCCTTAGAAATGTTCACGACAGCGGCGGAATCAACCGGACCCGGCCCGTCGCCCTCGCTTTTTGCCCAGATGCGTGTTCTGGCTGGAGAAACGACGTTTTTTTGTCTTCCTCCAGCCCGCAACATCGCGAAACGCCCGCGAATCCCAATAAAAAAGGGCGTTTTGCGTCCATTATGAGCCCGGGCGGCGGCGCAGGTCCAGGGTCATCGGAAAATCCGGGTTCACTTCGGCCGGCGGCACCGGCAGCGGCCCCGCCGAATGGCCGATCGCGAAAAAGCGCGCGAGACGACGGCTTTCCGCCTCGTTGGCATTGACCGGCGTGGTGTCATAGGACCGCCCGCCGGGGTGGGCCACGTGATACATGCACCCGCCCAGCGAGCGCCCGTTCCACGTATCCAGCAGATCGAACACCAGGGGCGTGTGCGGCGCGATGGTGGGATGCAGGCAACGGGAAGGCCACCATGCCCGGTAGCGCACCCCCGCCACCGCCTCGCCCGGGGTGCCGGTTGGAGTCATGGGCAGGCGCCGCCCCTGGCAGGTCAGCACATGGCGCCCGGGCACCAGGCCGGTGGCGCGGATCTGCAGGCGTTCGGCCGAGCTGTCCACGAATCGCACCGTGCCCCCCGCCGACGGATCCTCGCCCATCACGTGCCAGGGCTCCAGGGCGTGGCGCACCTCGATATCGACACCGCCGTGGTGGACGGTGCCATAGGTCGGGAAGCGAAACGCGATGTGCGGCGCGAACCACTCGAAGCGCAGCGGGAAGCCGGCCCGGTTCATGTCGTCGATCACGTCGCGCAGGTCCTGGGCAACGAAGTGCGGCAGCATGAAGCGATCGCGCAGGGCCTGCCCCCAGGGCACCAGGGGGGCCTGGAACGGCGTTTCCCAGAAGCGGGCGATCAGGGCGCGCAGCAACAGTTGCTGAGCCAGGCTCATGCGGGCATGGGGCGGCATCTCGAAGCCCCGGAACTCGACCAGGCCCAGGCGGCCGGTGGGCCCGTCGGGCGAATAGAGCTTGTCGATACTGATTTCGGTGCGGTGCGTGTTGCCGGTGACATCGGTCAGCACGTCGCGCAACACCCGGTCCACCACCCAGGGCGCGATGGTGCCGCACAGGCTTTCGCCGCGCGTGGGCAGGCGATCGAGCGCGATTTCCAGTTCATACAAGCTGTCGTCGCGGGCCTCGTCCACGCGGGGCGCCTGGCTGGTCGGCCCGATGAACAACCCGCTGAACAGGTAGCTGAGCGCCGGATGGACCTGCCAGTAGCGGATCAGGCTGCCCAGCAGGTCGGGCCGGCGCAAGAAGGGGCTGTCGGCCGGGCTCGCGCCCCCCACCACCAGGTGGTTGCCGCCGCCGGTGCCCACGTGGCGGCCGTCGATCATGAACTTTTCCGTGCCCAGGCGGCAGGCGCGGGCTTCCTCGTACAGGGTCTCGGTCACCCTCACCAACTCGTCCCACGACGCGCTGGGCTGCACGTTGACCTCGATCACGCCCGGGTCGGGCGTCACCTTGAGCACGCACAAACGGGGGTCATGGGGCGGCGGATAGCCTTCGATGGTCACGCGGGTATCGAGGGCGGCGGCCGTGTCCTCGATCGCGGTCAGCAGATCCAGGTAATCCTCCAGCGCTTCCACCGGCGGCATGAAGGCATGCAAGCGTCCGTTGCGCACCTCGACGCACAAGGCGGTGCGCACCACGCCGTACCCCCCTTGCGCGCGTTCGATCTCCTGTTCGGGCGAGGGTTCGGCCTCGGGCACGGGAACGGCGGCGGGCCGCGGGTCGGACCCGGGAAGCCCCCCGGCCGGGCGCCGGGTGCGATCGGCCGTGCGGCGGTCCTGACGGGTGAGGCGCGCCGGGGCCAATGGTGGCAACGGCCCGCGCGGCGCGAAGGGATCCAGGGGCGCCATGTAGGGATAGAAGCGGGCCGGAACCCACGGCAGGCTTTCCAGGGGCAGGCGCATGCCCATGGCCGAATCGCCGGGGATCAGGTAGCAGCGCCCCTGCCGGAAACGCCAGACCTCGGTCAGCCAGCGCGCCGGGTGGGCCGGGCTGTTCCAGCGCTGCACCGGCAGGATGTAACCGGTCAACTGATCCAGGCCGCGCTCGAAGGTGCGGGCCAGACGCTCGCGCGTTTGCGGGTCCTTCAGCCGGTTGTCGGTGGGATCGACGTTGAACGGCAGGCGGCTTTCCTGGCCCAGGTAATGCCAGGGGTCCTCGTAGGCCGGCGTCACCGCCTCGCGGTCCACGCCCAGGGCATCGGCCACCGCCGCCAGGAACACCCCGGCATCGCCCGGATCGTGCGGCCCCGGCGTGGCCGGATCGCCCAGGGTCGC
The DNA here is from genome assembly GCF_007992075.1 of Pararhodospirillum oryzae. Classification (GTDB taxonomy): domain Bacteria; phylum Pseudomonadota; class Alphaproteobacteria; order Rhodospirillales; family Rhodospirillaceae; genus Pararhodospirillum; species Pararhodospirillum oryzae. The sequence goes on along the minus strand of NZ_BJZO01000008.1, from coordinate 26,937 downwards.
CCGGTCGCGCCACAGGGGTTGCCCGTCGGCCCGCCAGTACAGGGCATGGGCCCAGCGCGGCAACTGCTCGCCCGGGTACCATTTGCCCTGCCCGAACACCATCAGGCCATCAGGCGCGAAGCGGGCCTTCAGGCGGTGCAGCAAATCAAGAGCAAGGCGTTCCTTGTCGGGCCCCACCGCCTCGGTGTTCCATTCGGGGCCGTCCATGTCGTCGATGGAAATGAACGTGGGCTCGCCGCCCATGGTCAGGCGGGCATCGGCGGCGTTGAGGCGCGCGTCCACCGCGTGGCCCAGTTCGACGATGCCCTGCCATTGCTCCTCGGTGTAAGGCTTGGTCACGCGCGGTGTTTCCAGCACGCGCTGCACGCTCATGGAAAAATCAAACGTGGTTTCGCAGGCCTCGACCCCGCCCGATACCGGCGCCGCCGAGGGCGTGTCGGGCGTGGCCGCCAGCGGAATGTGCCCCTCGCCGGCGAACAGCCCACTGGTCGGATCCAGGCCGACCCAGCCGGCCCCGGGCAGATAGACTTCGGTCCAGGCGTGCAGGTCGGTGAAATCGGCGGTGGGCCCCTCGGGGCCTTCCAGGGGTTTCTGGTCCGGGGTCAGCTGGATCAGGTAGCCCGACACGAACCGCGCCGCGTACCCCAGATGCCGCAAGATGGCGACCAGCAGCCACGCCGTGTCCCGGCACGAACCGCTGCCCAGGGTCAGGGTTTCCTCGGGCGTTTGCACCCCGGGTTCCATGCGCACCAGATAGCGGATTTCCCGTTGTAGGCGGGCATTGAGATCAACCAGGAAATCCACCGTGCGCCGGGGCGTGCGATCGATCGAGGCCACGAAGGCCGCGAGCTTCGGCCCGGCCTCGGCCACCCGGCGGAAGGGCGCCAGTTCCTCGGCCAGGTCGGAACCATAGGCAAAGGGGCTTTCCTCGGCGTCGGGCTCCAGGAAAAAGTCGAACGGGTTGTACACCGCCATGTCGGCGACCAGATCGACCGTCACCGAGAAATGATCGACCTTTTCCGGAAAAACGATCCGCGCCAGCCAGTTGGCATGCGGGTCTTGCTGCCAGTTGATGAAATGCGGCTGCGGCGAGATATGCAGGGCATACGACAGGATGCGGGTGCGGCTGTGGGGAGCCGGGCGCAGGCGGATCACCTGCGGGGTCAGGCTCACGCGCCGGTCATACGTGTAGACCGTGCGATGGGTCAGCGCGACATGGATGCTCATGGAATACCCCGAACGCCAGAGGAGTGCGCATGGTACGAGCAGAAGCCCACTGCGCGCAAGGCGGGCAGAGATCCCGCGCGGGGCAAGCGGGGCCGCCCCCTTTGGCCCGTTCCGGCCGGGTCTGGCTTTTCGGTCGCGGCGTCCACGCGCGCCATTCCTGGCACTTTCCGGTGACACCCCGGCCCCTTATGTGGAACAAAGGGGCGATCACCGGGCATGGCCCCATCAGGCCCCTTGCATCACCCCCGGCCTGCCGGCTTAACTCGTCGTGCCCGGGCCGCCTGCCTGACGCCCCGAACCGGAGGACCCCCGCCTTGCGCCGCCGTTCCCTTGTCGCCCTTGCTCTTTCCCTTGGCGCCGCCCTTGCCCTGGGCCGCCTCGCGCCCGCCCAGGCGCAATCCCTTTCCTACGAGGAACGCTTCCTGGGCTCGCCCGAGGCCCCGGTGGAAATCATCGAATACTCGTCGCTGCTGTGCTCTCACTGCGCCGACTTCCACGCCCACATCCTGCCCGAGCTGAAAAAAGAATATATCGACACCGGCAAGGTGCGGCTGGTCTTCCGCGACGAAACCCTGGGCCAGCCCCTGGCCGTGGGCGCGGCGATGATCGCCCGGTGCGCCCCGCCCGATGCCTTCTTCACCTTGATCAACACCTTGTTCGCCAATCAAAAAGCCTGGGGCACGGCCAAGAACCCGCTGGATGCCCTGCAAAGCTACGCCGCCCTGGCCGGCCTCGACAAAAGCGCGGTCGCCGGCTGCCTCGACAGCGAGTCCCTGTTCGCGGGCATCCGCCAGGGCGAGGCCCAGGCCAAGGCGCTGGGCATCGATGGCACGCCGACGTTCGTCATCAACGGCAAGCCGGTGATCGTGGGCGCGCAGCCCCTCGACGCCTTCCGGGCCGTGATCGACCCGCTGCTGAAGCCCTGAGCGCGTTTTCTCGGGTCTGACGGAGAGCCCACCCGGTGCTTCATTTTTCGCGTTTGCGCCTGGTGGGCTTCAAATCGTTCGTCGAGCCGGCCGAACTGATCATCGACCCCGGCCTGACCGGGGTGGTGGGGCCCAACGGCTGCGGCAAGTCGAACGTGGTCGAGGCCCTGCGCTGGGTGATGGGCGAAACCTCGGCCCGCCAGTTGCGCGGCACCGACATGGACGACGTGATCTTCGGCGGCACCACCACCCGGCCGCCCCGCAACGTGGCCGAGGTGACCATTTCCCTCGACAACCGCGAGCACACCGCGCCCCCCCAGTTCGACGCCGCCGAGGAACTGGACATCACCCGGCGCATCACCCGGGGCGAGGGCTCGGCCTACAAGGTGAACGGCAAGGAAGTCCGCGCCCGCGACGTCCAGCTTCTGTTCGCCGACGCGGCCACCGGGGCGCGTTCCACCGCCATGGTCAGCCAGGGCCGCGTGGGGGCCCTGATCAACGCCAAGCCCGCCCAGCGCCGCGCCTTGCTGGAGGAAGCGGCCGGCATTGGCGGCCTGCACACCCGCCGCCACGAGGCCGAAACCCGCCTGCGCGCCGCCGAGGGCAACCTCGCGCGCCTCGACGACGTGCTGATTGCCCTGGAAGGCCAGATGGGGGGCTTGCGCCGGCAGGCGAAGCAGGCCCAGGCCTATCGGGCCTTGTCCGAGCAGGTGCAACGGGCCGAGGCCGTGGTGCTGCGCCTGCGCTGGGTGGCCGCGCTCCGGGCGGTGGACACGGCACGGCGCGCCCTGGAGGCGGCCCAGCGCGCCCACGCCGAGGCCACGGCCCGCACCGCCACCGCCACCACCTTGCAAGCCGACGCCGCCCTGGCCCTGGAACCGGCCCGCGCCGCCGAGGCCGAGGCGGGGGCGCGGCTGCAACGCCTGACCCTGGCCCGCGAGCACCTGGACGCCGAGGACCGCGCGCTCGCCCAGGCCACGGCCGAGCACACCACGCGCCTGACCCAGGCCACCGCCGACCTGGGCCGCGAACAGGCCCGCCTGGACGACGCGGCCCAGGCCCTGGAGCGTCTGAAGGAAGACCTGGCCCGCCTGGACGACGAAACCGCCGACGATCCCCTGGCCCAGGCCGCCGCCGCCGAGCGGGTGGACACCGCCACCGACGCCGCCGAAACCCTGGCCGACGCGCTCGCCCGGGCCACCACCCGCCTGGCCGAGCACAAGGCCCGGCGCGACGCCCTGATCCGGGCCGACGCCGAGGCCCGCCAGCGGCGCGACACCACCCTGGCCCGCGTGACCGGCGCCCGGCGCGAGCGCGACGAGGTCGCCGGCACCCAGATCGACCCCCAGGAGCTGGCCGCCGCCACCGAGGCCGAGGCCCAGGCCGACGAAGCCCTGGATCAGGCCCGCGAACGCCAGGAAGAAGCCGAGGCGGCCCGGGCCGAGGCCCGCGCGGCCGCCGAGCACGCGAGCGAAGCCCTGCGCGCCGCCCAGAACACGCTCACCAGCCTGGAAGCCGAGGCGCGGGGCCTGGCCGCGATCCTGGCCCCGGCCCGGCGCACCGACTCCCGCCAGGGCCCCAGCGCCCTTGAAACCCTGCCCGTGCCCCCGGGCCTGGAAAAGGCCCTGGCCGGCGCCCTGGGCGATGCCTCCCAGGCCGGCCTGGATCCGGCCACCGCCAGCCACTGGCGCCCCCTGCCCCCCCTGCGGCTGCCCCCGCTGCCCGAAGGGGCCCGCGCCCTGGCCGAGGCCCTCAAGACGCCCGCGGCCCTGGCGCGGCGCCTGAACGCCACCGGCCTGGTCCCCGACGCCGCCACCGCCGAGCGCCTGCACGGCCAGCTGGCGCCGGGGCAACGCCTGGTTGATCCCGACGGGGGCGTGTGGACGTGGGAAGGCCTCGTGCAGGCCCCGGGCAGCCAGGACGGCGCGGCCGCCGCCGCCGCCCGCCTGGAAACCCGCAACCGTCTGCTGGCCCTGGAAGCCGACACCACCGCCGCCCAGGAGCAGGTGGACCTGGCCGCCCACGCCGAGGCCGAGGCCCGCTTGATCCTGGAAGCCCGCACCGGGGCCGAGCAGGACACCCGCCATCAGGTCCGCGAGGCCGAGCGCGCCCTGACCCAGGCCCGCGAGCGGCGCGCCGCCCTGGACCGCGCCGCCGCCAGCACCGCCGGGCGCCTGAGCGCGCTGGCCGAGGCCCTGATCCGCCTGGAAGAAGACCTGCAAGAAGCCGAGGCCCGGGCCGAGGCCGCCGAGGACGCCCTGGACGCCCTGGGCTCCGATGCCCCGGCCGAGGACGAGGTGGCGCGCCTGAACGCCGACCTTGCCCGGGCACGCTCGGTGCAGGTGGCGGCCCAGGCCGATCACGACCGCCTGAAGCGCGACGCCGACGAACGCGCCCGGCGCCGCCAGGCCCTGGCCCGCGACATCCAGGCCTGGACCGCCCGCGAAGCCGACGCCCAGGCCCGCCTGGACGAACTGAATGCCCGGCGCGAAGGCGCGCTCGCGGCGCTGGCCGACCTGGAAGGGCGCCCCGACGCCCTGGCCGAGCAGCGCGACGCCCTGCTCGACGCCCTGGAGGAAGCCGAGGCCCGGCGCCGCGAGGCCTCCGACGCCCTGGCCCGGAGCGAACGCGCCCTCAAGGACGCCGACAAGGCCCAGCGCGACGCGGAGCGGGCCGAGGCCCAGGCCCGCGAGGACGAGGTGCGCGCCGAGGCGGCCCTGGAGCAGGGCCAGGCCGAGGCCCGCGCCGCCGCCCAGGCCATTGCCGAGCGGCGCGACTGCACGCCCGAGGCCCTGGCCGCCCAGGCCGACCTGCCCCCCGACGACACCTTGCCCCCGATCACCGAGGCCGAGGAGCTGTTCCACCGCCTCAGCCGCCAGCGCGACGCCATGGGCCCGGTCAACCTGCGCGCCGACCAGGAACTGCGCGAGCTGGAGGAGCAGGTTTCCACCCTGACCCTGGAACGCGACGATCTGATTGCCGCCATTGCCCGCCTGCGCCACGGGATCAATGAACTGAACAAGGAAGGCCGCGCCCGCCTGCTGGAGTCGTTCAACAAGGTCGATCAGCACTTCCAGGCCCTGTTCCAGCGCCTGTTCGGGGGTGGGCGCGCCCACCTGACCTTGATCGAATCCGACGACCCCCTGGAAGCGGGGCTGGAAATCATGGCGAGCCCGCCGGGCAAGCGCCTGCAAAGCCTGTCGCTTCTGTCGGGCGGCGAACAGGCCCTGACCGCGACCGCCTTGCTCTTTGCCGTGTTCCTGACCAACCCGGCGCCCATTTGCGTGCTCGACGAGGTGGACGCCCCCCTGGACGACGCCAACGTCGATCGCTTCTGCTCCATGCTGCGCACGCTGACCGACACCACCCGCACCCGCTTCCTGGTGGTCACCCACCACCGCATGACCATGGCGCGCATGGACCGCCTGTTTGGCGTGACCATGGCCGAGCGCGGCATTTCGTCGCTGGTTTCGGTTGATCTGCGCCACGCCGCCGACCTGGCCGCCCAGCCCGGCCCCACCGCGTGAGTCAAGCGCACGAAGTGCGCACCCGGCGTTTGAGGACACCAAAAGGACTCCAACGCAACCGGTTCACCCGGTCGCCCTGGGGGTCTTGGGGGGATGACATCGCCCGACCAAGGCCTATATTGGGGCTCCCCCCTGGCCTGGCTTGCCACGAAGGAAACGATCATGACCCCCTATGACTACGACCTGATCGTCATTGGCGCCGGTTCCGGCGGCGTGCGCGCGGCCCGGGTGGCCGGCAGCTATGGCGCCCGCGTCGCCCTGATCGAAAGCAGCCGGGTGGGCGGAACCTGCGTCATGCGCGGTTGCGTGCCCAAGAAGCTGCTGGTCTACGGGGCCCACTTCGCCCACGACCTGGAGGACATGGCCGGCTTTGGCTGGTCGGTGGAGGGCGCTTCCTTCGACTGGCCGGCCCTGGTCGTTGCCAAGAACCGCGAGCTTGACCGGCTGGAAGGCGTGTACCGCTCCTTGCTGAAGGCCAGCCACGTGGAGCTGATCGAAGGCCGGGGCAAGCTGGTCGATCCCTTCACCGTCGCGGTGGAAGGGCGCAAGATCACGGCCGAGAAGATCCTGATCGCCGTGGGCGGCTGGCCGTCGATGCCGGCGATCCCGGGCATCGAGCACGCCATCACCTCGAACGAGGCGCTGGACCTGATGGTGATGCCCGAGCGCATCCTGATCGTGGGCGGCGGGTACATCGCGGTGGAATTCGCGGGCATCTTCCGGGCCTTTGGCGCCGATGTCTCGCTGGTCATCCGCAAGGACCGGGTGCTGCGCGGCTTCGACGACGACGTGCGCGACGCCCTGACCACCGAAATGACCCGCCAGGGCATTCATATCCTGCCCGAAACCGTGATCAACCGGATCGACAAGCTGCAAGATGGCAGCTACCGGGTCAAGCGCACCCCCGGGCCCGACATCGAAACCGATCTGGTGATGTACGCCACCGGCCGCGCCCCCAACATCTCGGGCCTGGGCCTGGCCGAGGCCGGCGTGCGCGTGGACGCGCGCGGCGTGGTGCCGGTGGACGAATGGAACACCACCAACATCCCCAGCGTGTTCGCGATCGGCGACGTGACCGGGCGCGTGGAGCTGACCCCGGTGGCCCTCAATGAAGGCCTCAACTTCGCGGAAACCCAGTTCAACGACAACCCCCGGGTGATGGACTACAACACGATCCCGTCGGCCGTGTTCAGCTCCCCCCCCATCGGCACCGTGGGCCTGACCGAGGCGGCGGCCCGCCAGCGCGGCCCCGTGCGCGTGTACCGCTCGCGCTTCCGGCCGATGAAGCACACCCTTTCGGGGCGCGCCGAGCAGACCCTGATCAAGCTGATCGTCGATGCCCGCTCCGACCGGGTGCTGGGCTGCCACATGGTCGGCCCCGAGGCCCCGGAGATTATCCAGGGTCTGGCCATCGCCATGAAGTGCGGCGCGACCAAGGCCCAGTTCGACGCCACCATTGGCGTGCACCCCACGGCGGCCGAGGAATTCGTGACCTTGCGCGAGCCCGTGCCCGAGTAACACCGGGCCGCACCCCGGGGGGAAGCGTTCCCCTCCCTACCGGGCGAACTGGGCGCGGTAGCGGGTGGGGGACGTGCCCAGGCGCTGGCGGAAGTGGTGGCGCAAGGTGGCGGCCGAGCCCAGGCCGGCCCGGGTTGCCACGTCCTCGATCCCCAGGCGGGTGGTTTCCAGCAGCTCGCAGGCCAGGGCCACCCGGGCCGCTCCCACCCATTCCCCCGGCGTTGTCCCCGTGGCCTCGAAGAAGCGGCGCAAAAAGGTGCGGGGCGCCACGCCGGCGCGTTGGGCCAGCCGCTCCACGCTCAGGTCCTCGGCCAGCGAGGCCCGCATCCACTCCAGCAGGGCCGCGAGCCCGGCCCCTTCGCTGTGCGCCGCCACCGGGCGCGGGATGAACTGCGCCTGCCCCCCGCCCCGGTGCGCCGGCACCACCAGGGCGCGCGCGATGGTGTTGGCCGCCTGGGCCCCATGGTCTCGGCGCACCAGGTGCAAGCACAGATCCAGCCCGGCGGCGCTGCCGGCCGAGGTCAGGATCGGGCCTTCGTCCACGTACAGCACGTCGGGCTGAAACACGATGTCGGGATAGCGCCGGGCGAAGTCGGCCCCGTGGCGCCAGTGAGTGGTCGCGCCGGCCCGCCAGCACCCCGGCCTCGGCCAGCACGTAGGCCCCGCTGCAAATCGATACCAAGCGCGCCCCTTGCGCGTGAGCCCGGCGCAGGGCGGGCCCCAGAGCCTCGGGCACCTGGGGCCGGGGGTCGCGCCAGCCGGGCACGATCACCGTCCCCGCTCCCTCCAGCCGCTCCAGCCCACCGTCGGCCGCCACCACCAGCCCGCCTTGCGCGCGCAACGGCCCGGGCTCGACGGCGGCGGTTTCCAGCCGGTACCAGCCGCGCGTGCCCGGGGGCGGCGGGGCCCCGAACACCTCCACCACGATGCCGAATTCAAAGGTGCACAGCCCCTGATAGACCAGGGCCACGACCCGGTGCGGGGCGGGGTCCGGCGTCGGCGCCGGCGATGAAACGGGGGGGATCGGCGGGTTTGTCATGATTTTTACGATAGGTGTCAATCGCGCCACTTGCCAGGAAAAAGCGCCCCGCCGACCCTTGGGTCTCCTTGGATCGGAGACCCGCCATGCCCCGTTTTCGCCCCCCTGCCGCGCGTCCTGTTCCCGTCGGCGTTGTCGCCGTGGGCCTGATGGTGCTTTCCAGCCTGCTGTATGTCGTGGGGTATTCGCTGACCAGGATCCTGGTCGTGGAGCACGGGCTGGCGCCGTTGCAGGTTACGTTTTTGCGCTGCGTGCTGGTGCTGGCGGCGGCCGGGCTCGCCATGGCGTGGCCCCGGGCCGGGATCACCCCCGACCGGCTGCTGCGCCCGCGCAGGGCGTGGGTCCAACGCGGGGCGGCGGCGGCCCTGGTGATTTCAAACGTGATGGGGATCGTGGCCTACAGCCTGATGCCCGTCACCCTGGCTTCGGCGCTGGGCTTCCTGACCCCGCTTCTGGTCGCCGGTCTGGCCGGGTGGCTGCTGCGCGAAAGCGTGGGCGCGCGGCGCTGGCTGGGGGTGGGGCTGGCGTTCGTCGGCATGCTGCTGATCGTGCGCCCCGGTGCCGCGCCCCCGCTGACCGGCCTTTTGGCCTCGATCACCGCCGCCCTGGCCTACGCGGTCTACCAGATCCAGATGCGCACCTTGCGCGACGTTGCCACCAGCCTGGACGGCGCCCTTCAGGTCGCGCTGGTCGGTACCCTCGCCCTGGCCGTACCCGCTTGGATCGGCTGGCATCCGGTGTCGGCCCTGGCCTGGGGGCTGGTGGGCGCGTTTGTCGTGGTTCAGACCGCCGCCCTGGTCTGCCTCAACGCCGCCTTGCACCGGGGCGAGGCCTCAAGGCTGGCGCCGTGGCAGTTCTCGGGGCTGGTGTGGGGCATGGCCTTCGACCTTGGCCTTTTCGGGCTCCTGCCCGGGCCGTTGTCGCTGCTGGGGGGCGTGCTGATCGGCGCCGGCGGGGTGCTGGCCCAGACCCGGCCGGGGAAGCGGCGGGGTGGGGGAAGGGAAAGGAAGGGACATCCAGCCCTTGTTGGGGGCCCCGGCCCCCAAACCCCCGGCCGGGGAAGCGGGCTTCCCCGGACCCCTTGCGAGGAATCAGGCGGGAGAACCGGCCTTGAGTAGGGCCACGAACACCGGTTTGTCGTCGTCGGCGCGCCGGCCCTGGAACGGGGACTCCCACGCGCCGCCAGCCTCGGGCAGGGTGCCTTCAAGGATCACGGTGTCGCCCAGGCGGCTTTCGGCCAGGAAATTGACCTCGTAGTGGGTCAGGGGGCTGGCGTCGAGCACCGGCAGGGGCAGGGCATCGAGGATCCACTGGGCATAGTGGGTGTTGTTGACGTGGCCGTTGATGTCCAGGTCGCTGGTGCGCACCCGCACCCGGTCGATTTCGCTCAGGCCGTCGTGGCCGCGCAGCTTGGCCGGATCCTCGGCCCAGGTGCCTTCGGTGCGGCAGAACGCCAGCGCCTCGTCGCCCAGGGCGATTTTCAGCGGCCGGCGGGTGTGCAGATCCAAGGTCAGCCAGCTGGCCGTGGCCTCGGCAAAGCGGCGCCCGCCCACGACCACCTCGTAATCGCGCATCGCGATCGCGCCGGTGGGCTTGCGCACCCAGGTGTTCACGTCCAGGCGCTCGCCCCATTCCGGCCACGGGCCTTGGGCGCGCAGGACAAAGCGCGTGAGCACCCACAAGGTGCCGCGCTCCAGCATGGCGCCAAACCCGTGCCCCAGATGGTCGGCATGGGCCCAGGCCACATCCTGAAGAATCTGCAAAAGCCCCACCAAACCCAGCCGTTTCTGGTGGGTGAGCACCAGGCTGGTGACATCGTGGGGCGCGGTCCAGATCACCTGTTTCATGACGCGGGACCGTAGCCCCGTGCCCGGGCGCCGTCAAGGCGAGGGCGGCGCGGACTCGGGCTTGGGAATATCCGCGAACAGGGGCCATTGGGCATTGTTCAAGGCCTCGCGGTATTGGGAAGCGCGCAACTCATCTTTGCGCACCGTGTCCCGCATGAACCACTCCGCAACCTGCAAGACCACATCCACGACAACGGGAATCACAATAGCCCAAGGAGACTTTTCCCCGTTGTCGGTTGCCGTCAGCAGGGCATCGGTGTGCGCGCAAAAGCCATCTCGCTTGCTGCTGGCCAACCGCAAATCCCGTTTAATTCCCTCCAGTTCCTGGTCTGGGTTGCCTTGGGCAAGCGCCAGGCGCAAGCGCACGATGGCGGCATTGAACTCCGCCCGGGCGTCCTCGTATTCCTTTTCCAATGCGGCCCGTTGCCTGGCGTCGGCGGGCGGAAAAGCTTTCAACACCTTGGCGCAGGCAATGGCTTTGTCCCGCTCCTGGTTCAAGACCGCGATGGCCTGGGGAAAATCTGGGATATCCTCCCCGGCGGCAGGGACCAACACGGGAAAAAGGAGCAGCCCGACAAGCCCCCCCATCACCGCGCCCCACAACCCGCGCCCTGTTTTATCGCGCATGGTTGCCTCCTTTCGCTTGAGATCAAAACCCGACAGCGAACAGATCGCCGCCAAAACGCGTTTCAATGGTGGGACTCTGCCGGCCGTGGGTCAGGACGGGAACTTTGCGCCGGACATAATCGGCCAGTTCCTCCACACTCAGCGCCCCGTTGGCGTCGCGGTCCGCTTCGCCGCGCAAGGCTTCCAGCACCGCCTTGGTCAACGCACCATGCGCCCATGTTTCGCTTTCCAACGAAACCTGATTGGGTCCCGAGGAGGCAAACAAGGTCACGTTTCCTGTCACCAAGCGCCGCAATTCGTCCGCCAGACGATTGCGTTTTTCTCCGGTCGAGGACAGGGCGCCGGCCTCGCAGGCATCTATCAGCAGCACGACCCGCGCGTATTGGGAAAGCACGGCGATTTCACGGCGCAGACGTTCGCCGGACAGGGCGCTGTGCTCCAGGGCCGCGTTGCTTCCCAGCTTCACATCAACGGGCAGCAGGTAGAAATCCTCCAGCGCCCCGGGGCCTGAAACCCGGCCGTGGCCGAAAAAAAACAAGACAACAAGATCATCTCTCGATTGCACAGAAGACTCCTGAAGCTTCCACCGCAACCTCTCCATCTCAAGATATATATTTTCCCGGGTTGCTTCTCCCGGCCTGAAATAGCTCTCGAATCCCAAATCGTAGCGCCCACCCATTTGGTTTTGCATTTCCCTGGCGATCGCGTCGGCATCGTTTTGAGAGTACTTCAATTTCAAGGAGGCTTCTCTGGAATCCCCCACGCCGAGGGTCAGTACAAACAAGCGTGGCCGGGCTCCCACGGGCTGGGGCGCTGCCTGACGGGCAAGATCCTCCCTCATCGCCGCAAGATCCTTGCCACGTTCCTCCTGTTCGGCTTCCAGAAGCGCCTGGGCCAGGGTGGGCGCGGTCAAAATCCGCCTGATAACCTGGGGCCGATAGGAAAAGCGCAATCGCTCGGCCGGAATTTCTCGCGCAGGTTTGTTCCTGCCCTCGTTCATGACCCAGCGTAACGTGGTGTGGGCCCGAGCGGTACCTGCGTAGCGCCCCTCGGGATCCCACGCCACCCAGTTCTGGCCATCCTTGAACACGAACAGGGCCAGCACCTCCGCCCCGTCGTCCAGGCGGTGCCAGCGCACGGTGCCATCGCCGTAGGCGGCCACAACCCGTTTACCGTTGCCGGTGATGTTCACCGCCCACACGATTCCGGGCACCGGCTGGCGCCACAGGGAAGTGCCGTTTTTATCGAAAGCGCGCAACCACCACTCGGTCCCCAGCACGAAGCGCTGGCCGTCGGGGGCGATGGCCAGGCTGCGCGAGGTCTCGAACCGATCCAACGCCAGCGGGCGGCCGTTCACAGTGGGGTGATCGGTGTCTTTCCAATCCTTGATCGACAAGGTGGTTTGGAGAGGGAGCGTGGTGTGGGAAGGAGTGAGGGGTCCCGAAGTCAAGACCAATTTCTCCACATCAAAACGCACCGGGGTCTTGCCCTCCGTTTCGAGCCCCAACTCCACCGTTTGGCCGTCGGCGGACACGGCCAGGGTGGAGTGCGGGTCGCACACATCCATGGGCCGGGGCTCCTGGCGCCAGCGCGGCCTGCCCTGGGCGTCCAGCCGGGCCAGGAAGGGATCCTGGGCTCCCACCACCAAGTCCCCCCCGGGGAGAGGCTTCAGACTCATCACCGTAGTCTGGCTGCCGGAAAGAAGTCGGCGGGTTCCATCTTCGTCCCAAGCCACCACGGGACTTTGCCCCGTCCCATCGTCGTAGCGCCCGGCAGCGTACAAGGTGCGGCCGTCCCGCGACCAAGCGACTTTTGAAAAGTTACCACCGACGAGCCCCGAAACCGAGGGGGCGGACAGCGGGGCCAGGGTATTGCCGTCGTACAGATGCACCAGCGGTTCACCCTCGAACCCCACTGCGAGTCGGTTGTCCCGGGGATTGAAGGCAAGGCCAAAGGGATACTCCAGGCCGGTAGCATGTTGGGCACTCTTCACGCCTTTGGCGTCGTACAGGCGCACCAGCCCATCCAAGCTTGTCGTCGCAAACCGACCATCGCGGGCGAAAGCTACACCGTAGCAATCTCCCCCGTACGCTGCATCCCGGATACGTTCAACCCAGCCGCCCGGTCCTCTTTCGTACAGGCGCACCCCATGGCTTCCTCCCAGCCCCGCAGCCAGCTGCCGGCCATCGGGGGAAAAGGCAAGGTGGAGAACCACGCTAGGCAGGCCTTCCAAACGCTGGATCACGGCCCCCGTGTTGGCGTCGAACAGGTAGAGGGCCAATCCGTTTTTGGGCGGATCCGTCCACCCGCCAGCGGCAATTGTTTCGCCGTCGGGACTGACCGCGACGGCGTAGACCTTGCCCACATCCCCAGGGCCAGAGGGCAGGCGCACGGTGCGTTCCAAGGTGCCGTCGACCAGCCGCCACACCCGCACCGTTTTGTCGTCCGACCCCGTGACCGCCCGGGTTCCGACGAAGTCCACGTCCGCTCGAATGATCGGGGCAGTGTGAAAGCCGGGATCGACCACCAGCACCGGGCGGTCGTACAAGCCATCCGGGGTTTCGTCGGCCCATCCCGCGCCTGCCAGCGCCACGATCAGCCCCACGACCGCCCCCAGGAGGATCCCCCGTCGCATCCGCCCCTCTCCCCTGCCCTTTCTCGCCGCCCCCCCGCCCAAGGATCGGGGTCTGGGGCCCTCGGCCCCAGCGGGGGGCGCGGCCCCAGCGGGGGGCGGGGCAGAGCCCCGCATGCCGCACGCTTCACACCCCCAGGCCGCATCCATAAAAACACTAACGCATTACACCACTTCGCACCATTCCAACGCGCTCCAGAAGGCATGCCGCCATGAAAAAGCCCCGCTCGCGGCGACCGGAGCGGGGCGGGAGGCAAGAGGGAAGGCGGGAAGGCCCGGGAGATTACGAGCCCACGACGATGTGCACGGCGCGGTTGGAGGGGTTGGCGACGTTGGGGCCGGTGGTCACGGGCAAGTCCTGGTTGCCGCGCGCGGTTTCCGAGATCTTTTGCGAGGGCACGCCGGCCGCGACCAGGGCGGATTTGATCGCCGCCACCCGGCGCGCGGACAAGGCGAGGTTGGCGGACGCGTTGCCCACGGTGTCGGCCCAGCCGGTGAGGGTCACCGGGCGGGTGGTGCCGGCGGCGCGGGCGATGGTGCCAACCAGGGCCCGGGCTTCCAAGGACAGTTCAGAGGAGCCGGTGGGGAACAAGATCACGAAGCCGGTTTCGGTTTTGCCGCAATAAGTCTTGAGCCGGGCCAGGGCCGCTTCAAAGGTATCGCGGCATTCGGTGATGGCGGGGGTTTCCCAGCCTTCGTCCAGTTCCTCGACCAGGCAATCAAAGCCGAGCTGCGCCTGGGCCGACAGGGCGGGGTCCTTTTCGCGGGTTCCGCAGGCGTAGAAGGTTTCCATCAGGTCTTCGCGGCGGTCGTAGAGGTCCTTGTAGGTGGTTCCATCCACGCGTGTTTCGGCGTAGTTGACCCGCACCAGGTCCCAGCGGTCGGGGAGTTCGGGGTGCACCACCGCGCCTTCGGCCGCCAGCAGGCCCTTGCGCGCCCAGCGTTGTTGATCGCGCCAGTCGCGTTTGTCGAGCTCGCTTTGCGCCATTGCCTGATAGCCGTCGGCCAGGGCGTTGGTGAAGGCGCTGCCGCTGCGGGGCGCCGTGGTCAGTTCCTCCAGCGGCTTGGTGTCGCCCCAGTCAAAGGCGCTCATGTTATGGGTCATGGGCCCATAGGTTTCGCACCCTGCCAGCATCAGGCCGGCCAGCGCGAAGGCGAGGAGTTTGGCGAAGGGCATCAGACGGACTCCCTGGGTCGGGGGACGGGCAACGTTCCCGCCCGGCCGCGCGGGCCCCGGGAACGCCGACGGTGCCATCGGGACTCGCCTGAAGGGTTCTCCCCCGGGCGCGGCGATTCCGACGGGCATGGACCATTCTTTTCGTTAAGGCTGATGATAGCCGAAACGACAGGCCCCCCCCACAACAAAGTGCCCGATCGGACCGGGGGCGGTTCGTCTTTCCCGAGTCGCGCCGACTGCCGGACAAACAAAGGCGAGAACAGCCCCCGCCCCTTCCCCGTGAAAGGCGACTTACGCGCCCGAGGCCGGAAGATCCAGGGGCACGTCCTTCAAGTCCAGGGGGTGGGGCCGGCCTTCCAGGTCCACGGCCACGAAGACGAACAGGCCTTCCGTCACCTTTTCCACCGCCGCGCTGGTGTGGCGGCGCACCCAGGCCTGAACATCGATGGTCAGGCTGGTGCGCCCGATCCGGGTCAGCGCCGTGTAGCAACTGACCTCGTCGCCCACGTACACGGGCTTGTGAAAGGTGAATCCGGTCACGGCGACGGTCGCGACCCGGCATCCGGCCAGCTGGCGGGCGCGGGTGCCGCCGGCCAGATCCATTTGCGCCATCAGCCACCCCCCGAAAATATCGCCGTAGGGGTTGGTGTCGGCGGGCATGGCAATGGCGCGAAGCGACAAGGTGCCCACCGGCTGATCAAGCGCGGGGGGCACGCTGGGAGGAACGGTCTTGGGCGAGGCGGTCACGCGCGGCGGGCTCCGACAAGAGAAACAGGGGAAAACGGCCGCGCTCGCGGGCAGCCGCATTATGGGGCATGATGACCTGTTTCCCCTCCCTCGGGCAAGCGACTCGCGAAACGATCGATGGGAGCGGCACCCCCCCGCCCCCGCTTGCCCCCCCGGCCCTCCTCTCCAGGCAAAAACCCAAAGGCCCCAGGGGGCGTTGAACAACGGCCCGGCGATGCTCTTGCCGGCGGGCCGGGCCTGTCCCTATAGTCCCGGCCATGAACGATCTCTTCAATGAACAGGCGGCCTCGGCCGACGCCACCGCCTACACCGCCCAGGACATCGAGGTGCTGGAGGGCCTGGAACCGGTCCGCCGGCGCCCGGGCATGTACATTGGCGGCACCGACGAACGCGCCTTGCACCATCTGGTGGCCGAAATCCTGGATAACGCCATGGACGAAGCCGTGGCCGGTCACGCCCAGGTCATTGATCTGGCGCTGAGGGCCGACGGCTCGGTTCTGGTGCGCGACAACGGGCGCGGGATTCCCATCGATCCCCACCCGCGCTTCCCGGACAAAAGCGCCCTGGAAGTGATTTTGACCACCCTGCACTCGGGCGGCAAATTCGGGGGCAGCGCCTACAAGGTGTCGGGCGGCCTGCACGGCGTGGGCCTCTCGGTGGTCAATGCCCTGTCCGAGGAACTGGTGGTCGAGGTGGCGCGCGAGCGGACCCTCTGGTCGCAGCGCTACGCGCGCGGCCTGCCGCAAACCGCCCTGGAGCGGGTGGGCGCGGCCCCCAACCGGCGCGGCACCACCATCATCTTCCGCCCCGACCCCGAGATTTTCGGGCCACGCGCGCGCTTCAAGCCCGGCACCGTGCACCGTCTGGCGCGCTCGAAGGCTTATTTGTTCCGGGGCGTGCGCCTGCGCTGGTCGTGCGCGCCCGAGCTGCTGCGCGACGACGATCCCACCCCGGCCGAGGAGGAGTTGCACTTCCCCAACGGCCTGGAAGACTTCCTGCACTCCCTGGTGTCGGGGCGCTCCCTGGTGGGGGGGCGGGTGTTCGCGGGCAAGACGATGCTGGCCGACGAAGTGGGCTCGGTGGAATGGGCCTTGTGCTGGCCCGAGGACGACGAGGGCTTTTTCAGTTCCTACGTCAACACCATCCCCACCCCCGACGGCGGCACCCACGAAGCGGGCCTGCGCAACGCCCTGACCCGCAGCCTCAAGTCCTTCGCCGAGATGGCCGGCAACAAGAAGGCCGCCTCGCTGATGGCCGAGGACGTGGTGGGCGGCGCGACGGTGATGCTGTCGCTGTTCCTCCGCGAGCCCCAGTTCCAGGGCCAGACCAAGGAACGCCTGGTCAGCGCCGAGGCCACCCGGCTGGTGGAACAGGCCCTGCGCGATCCGTGCGACCACTGGCTGAGCGGCGCGCCCGAGGTGGCCAACGCCGTGCTGGCCTATGCCCTGGAACGGGCCGACGAACGCCAGCGCCGGCGCCAGTCGCGCGAGGCCGGGCGCAAGTCGGCCACCAAGAAGCTGCGCTTGCCGGGCAAGCTCGCCGACTGCACGCGCTCGACCTGCCAGGGCACCGAAATCTTCCTGGTGGAGGGCGACAGCGCCGGCGGCTCGGCCAAGCAGGCCCGCGACCGCGAGACCCAGGCGGTGCTCCCCCTGCGCGGCAAGATCCTGAACGTCGCCAGCGCGTCCATGGACAAGATGCAGGCAAACCAGGAACTCAACGACCTGGTGGAGGCCCTGGGCTGCGGGGCGCGCGCGCGCTTCGACCTGGAGCGGCTGCGCTACGAACGCGTCATCATCATGACCGACGCCGACGTGGACGGCGCCCACATCGCAAGCCTTCTGATGACCTTCTTCTTCCGGGAAATGCCGGGGCTGGTGGCGGCCGGGCACCTGTACCTGGCCTTGCCGCCGCTTTACCGCCTGACCCAGGGCGGCACCAGCGTTTATGCCCGCGACGATGCCCACCGCGACCAGTTGCTGAAAACCCAGTTCAAGGGCAAGGGCAAGATCGAGATCAGCCGCTTCAAGGGCTTGGGCGAAATGCCGCCCGCCCAGTTGCGGGAAACCACGATGGCGTTCGCGACCCGCCAGCTGCTGCGCGTGACCGTGCCCACGGGCCGCACCGAGGAAGACCGCGAGGACGCGCGCGCGGTGGCCCGGCTGGTCGAGGAACTGATGGGCCGCAAGCCCGAGCTTCGCTTCCGCTTCATTCAGGAAAACGCCCGCTTCGTGGAAGGATTGGACATCTGATGAGCAGCGCCGTACAGACCACGTGCCTTATCCAGGCGCCGCCAGCCCTGGTCTGGCGCCTTTTGACCGATTTTCCGGCCTATGGCTCGTGGAATCCGGTGCTGCCATCCATCCGGGGCAAGGCCCAAAAAGGGGCCTGGATCATGCTCACCATCCGCATGCCCGGGCGCCCGCCGGTGCCGGTGCCGGCCCGCCTGACCGTCGTGCGCCCCGAGTCCGAATTGCAGTGGCGCGCCTCGGTGCCGGGGATGGTCGCGGGCGATCACTTCTTCCGCCTGACCCCGCAGGGCGACGGGGCCACGCTGCTGGTCCATGGCGAGGTGTTCTCGGGCCTGCTCGCCGACACGATCATGGGCCGCGCCGTGCAAGAGGCCTCGCGCGAGGCCTACGAAGGAATCAACGCCGCCCTCAAGGCCCACGCCGAGGCCCTGGCCGCGTAACCCCACCCCCCGTTCGCACAAGACCGCGCGCCCGGATCAGGGCCGCGGCACACGCAAGGCGTGTTGATGGCTGACGCCGACCATATGTTCGTCGTGACCGGCGGCCCCGGTTCCGGCAAAAGCACTCTGATCGATGCCCTGACCCGGCGCGGCTTGCGCACGATGCCCGAGGCCGGCCGGGCCATCATACAAGATCAGGTCAGGATTGACGGACCCGCGTTGCCTTGGGCGGATCGCGCGCTCTTCGCCGAGCTCATGCTAGGCTGGGAGCTGCGTTCCTACCACGAGGCTCTCGCGGGTAACGCGCCGGTTCTCATGGATCGTGGAATCCCTGATGTCGTCGGCTATCTCACGCTCTGCGGCCTGCCGGTTCCGGCTCATATCGAGACGGCGGCGCAGGTTCATCCCTACAACAAGCGGGTTTTCCTCGCCCCCTACTGGGACGCCATTTTCACCCAGGACACCGAGCGCAGGCAAGACCGGCAGGAAGCCAAGGCAACCAGCCAGGTCATGGCCGACGTTTACACCCGGTTAGGCTATCAGATTATCGAGCTTCCCCTGGTGGGGGTCGAGCAGCGCGCCGACTTCGTGGTGGAAAACCTGGCCGTCGGATGACGCAACAGACGTTTTTATTTAAACCCGGAAGCCGCTCGACCGGAGCCTGGCGCCGCGCTTTCGCTCCTTGTATTTACGCTCGACTTATCCGAAAAGCAGAGCCTCCTTTTCGGGGCTCTTTCTCACGAAATGCTGTTCGCGCACTTCCTGGCCCCACTGGCTGCCGGCAAACTCCTCGACCAGGGCAAACCCGTGGGCCTCGTACAGATGGCGGGCGGCATCCAGGCCGCTGAAGGTCCACAGATCGGTTTGGGCAAAGGCGCGCGCGTCCACGAACGCCAGCGCCGTTGCCAGAAGCCCGCGCCCGACCCCCAGCCCCCGCGCCCCGTCGGCAACGATGAACCATCGCAAGTGGGCGCGGCCCGAACCCAGGTCCTGGCCATCGATCGCGATCGATCCCACGATCTCGTCGTTTATCAACGCGGTCCAGATCTCGGTGTCGGGGTGGTCCAGCCGGTCGCAGAACGCGGCCAGCCCCCCGGCCACCACGGCCTCGAACCGACGTCCGAACCCCGCGACACGGGCATAATAGGTGGCGTGCAGGTGGGTGATCCGCGCGATCAGGGCGGTGCGGTACCCGGGCGCGATCGTCACCGGGGCCGGCGCCCCGGCCTCTGGCGCCTCC
This sequence comes from Pararhodospirillum oryzae, assembly GCF_007992075.1. Lineage (GTDB taxonomy): Bacteria > Pseudomonadota > Alphaproteobacteria > Rhodospirillales > Rhodospirillaceae > Pararhodospirillum > Pararhodospirillum oryzae. The sequence goes on along the minus strand of NZ_BJZO01000008.1, from coordinate 7,738 downwards.
CCGGCCAGCGCGGTGGTGTACAGGCGCAGGCCCTCCAGCACCACGCGCTCCTGACCGGGCCGCAACCGCGCCAGGGCCCCATTCACCTGGGCCCGCGCGAAGGCATGGATTTCCGCCACCCGCTGGCGCCCGGCCGGGGTCAGCGACAAGACCTTGGTGCGCGCGTCCGCCGCGCCCGGCTGCTCGGCCACGACCCCGAACGCGATCAGCTTGCGCACCATGCGGCTGATGGTTGATTTCTCCAGGCGCAGGGCCGCCGACAGATCGCGGGCGGTCACCCCCCCCGCCTCGATCTCGATCAGGGCATGCACGAACGAGGGCGCCCAATCGGTGCCGGCGAAATCGCCGCCCATGAAGCCCAGTTCACGCACGAACCGGCGCGACACACAGCGGATGTCGTCAACAAGGGGTGAGGACTGCGACAGGGGCGGCCTCCCGCGATTAGTTGTATCGCACAACCAATAGCGCCCCCGTCCGTCGCCGTCAATCCTCCCCCGTTACCGCCCCGCCCGTTTCAGGGCTGGCCTTCCATGAAACGGCGCCAGATGTGCACGGGCAGCGACCCGCCGGTGACGCCGTTCATGGAGGAGTTATCATCGTTGCCCACCCACACCCCGGCCAGGGTCTGGCCCGCGAAGCCCACGAACCAGGCGTCGCGGTAGTCCTGGGTGGTGCCGGTCTTGCCCCGGGCGACCTTGCCCGGCAGGGCCGCGCCCTTGCCGGTGCCCCAGGCGACCACGGCTTCCAGCATGTGGTTCATGGCCTCGACGTTTTCGGGGCTGATGACCCGGCGTTCGCCGCTGGGCTGGCGGGCATAGACCACCTGCCCGTCGCGATCGACGATCGACTCGATCGCGTAGGGCATCACGGCCAGCCCGCCGTTCGCGAAGGGGGCGTAGGCCGAGGTCAGGTCAAGGGGCGAGACCTCGAACACCCCCAGGGCGATCGAGGGCTGGGCCATCAGGTTGCCGGTGATGCCCAGGCGGCGCGCCACCTTGACCACCTGGCCGCGCCCGGCCATCTCGGTGATGCGCACCGACACGGTGTTGAGCGACAGGGCCAGGGCCTGGGTCATGCTCACCGGGCCCTTGTAACGCCCGGTATAGTTGCCGGGGCTCCAGCTTCCCACCGTGACCGGGGCGTCCTCCAGGGTGCTCGCGGGGGTCAGGCCCGCTTCCAGGCCGGCCAGGAAGACAAAGGGCTTGAAGGCGCTGCCCGGCTGGCGAAGGGCCTGGGCGGCGCGGTTGAAGGGGGCGTGGTCGTGATCGCGCCCGCCGACCATGGCCCGCACCGCGCCGCTGAAATCCAAGGCGACCAGGGCCGCCTGACGGGCGCCGACCTTTTCCGACTCGGCGTCCATCACCTCGGACACCGCCTTCTCGGCGGTTTCCTGGGTATCCAGGTTCAAGGTGGTGCGCACGATCAGATCGCGGTCGCGCACGCCCGCATAGTCATCCACCTGTTCCAGCACCCAGTCGGCGAAGTAGTCGCCGGCCACGCCCCGTTGCACGCCGGGCAGCGCCGTGGCCGCCTCGGCGGCGGCGGCGCGGGCGGCCTCGGGGGTCAGCCAGTCGGCTTCCACCATGTTTTGCAGCACTTCAAGGGTACGGGAGCGGGCGCGCTCGGGGCTGGCGATGGGGTTGTAGCGCGAGGGCGCCTTGGGCAGGCCGGCCAGCATCGCGGCCTGGTACAAGGTCAGGTCGCGGGCCGGACGGTGGAAATAGCGCCGCGCCGCCGCGTCCACCCCGTGGGTGCCGGCCCCCAGGTACACCCGGTTGATGTACAAGGTCAGAATCTGTTCCTTGGTGAAGGAGCGTTCCAGCCACAGCGACAGCAGCACTTCCTGGACCTTGCGCCGGACCGTGCGCTCGGGGGTAAGGAACAGGTTCTTGGCCACCTGCTGGGTGATGGTCGATCCCCCCTGAACCACCCGGCCCGCGCGCAAGTTGGTGACCATGGCCCGGGCAATGCCCACCAGATCAAGGCCGAAGTGGCTGAGGAAGCGGCGGTCCTCGGTGGCCAGGATGGCGCGGATCAGGGCGGGCGGCGCGTCGCGGGCGCGCAGGGTTTCGCCGTGCAGGTCGCCGAACGCGGCGATCTCGCGCCCGTCGGCGGCCAGCAAGGTCACGGACGGGCGCCGGGTGGTGCGGGCCTCGGCCGCCGGATCGGGCAGATCATAGGCAAACCAGCCCACCACCCCCAGCCCCAGGATCACCATCCATGTGAACATGACCAGGAACAGGCGCACCGCCCCCCAGGGGAAGCCGCCCCGCCGCCGGGGGGATCCGCCCTTGCCGCCCCGGCCCGAGCCGCCGCCCCCGTTCGCGCTCTTGGCGGCGCGCGCCTTGGAAGGCGGGCGTGACGGCGCCGGACGGGTGGTTTTGGTTTTGGCCTTGGCCTTGGGGGAGGACGCTGCCCGCCCCGCGCGGGGCGTGGCCGGCTGGAGCGCTTCCCGCGCCTTCGCGGCGTCCTCCTCGGGCTCGCTCAAGGTCAGGCGGTCGGCGGGATTGACACGCAGATCGAACGGGCGCTCCAGGTTGGGATCCATGACCGTCTTTCGAAAAAATCAGGTAAAGAAAAAAGTCAGACAAAGAAGGATAAAATCGTCATCTCGTCCCCCAAGGGGTTTGACCAGCAAACACCCTTGCCGGGCGGATTCGTCCCCATCGCTCCCTTGAAGCGGGAAGCGGTTGTCTTTATCCTGGTTTGGATCGCAAGACCAGGGCGGTCCACGCCGGACCCAAGGGAGAGTCGTCATGGACCACACGCTGGCCTTCACCATCCCGGAAGACCTGTACCATCGCCTGAGCGCCATGGCCGAACAAGCCGGCCAGGGTCTCGACGCGTGCCTGCGCCAGGCCCTGCAAAGCCATGTGGATGCTTGGGAAGAATACCAAAGAACCGTTGCCGCCCTCCAGGAGGGTGAGCCGCGCCCGGTGCTCAAGGTGGTCAACGAGTAGGATCCCGTGGGGAGCGATCTGCCTTTTTTTCGTTCTGGCCTTGCGACGCCAAACGGTCATTGACGAAGATTCAGTCAGGGCCTAAGCGTGAGGAGTGCGCCCGTAGCAACGGAGTCTCCCATGCCCTCCCTGCCTTTCGACGAAATGACACGGCCCGATGGTGGCATCCGAGCGCCTTATCTGACTTATGACGCCTGGATGGCGCGCACGTCGATCGATACCTTGCGCCAGAAACACACCCAGGCCGACCTGCTTTTCAAGCGCATCGGCATCACCTTTGCCGTGTATGGCGACAGTCAGGGGAGCGAACGCCTGATTCCCTTCGACGTGGTGCCGCGCATCATCAGCGCCGACGAATGGGACTACGTGGCGCGTGGGGTGTGCCAGCGGGTGATGGCGCTCAACCGCTTCATTCACGACGTGTACCACGAGCAAGAAATCCTGAGGGCGGGCAAGGTCCCCCGGGCCCTGGTCGAGAACAACGACCAGTTCCGCGCCGAGATGGTGGGCTTCGAGCCTCCGGGCGGCGTGTACGTGCACATCGCCGGCGTTGACATCGTGCGCACGGGCGAAAACGAATTCCATGTCCTGGAAGACAACCTGCGCACCCCGTCGGGCGTTTCCTACATGATGGAAAACCGCGACATGATGATGCGGTTGTTCCCGGATCTGTTTGACCGCTATTCGGTGGCGCCGGTCAACCACTACCCGCAAGAACTGCTCAAGACCCTGAAATACGTGGCGCCGTCGCCGGTCGGCAGTCCGACCGTGGTGCTGCTGACCCCGGGCCAGTACAACAGCGCCTATTTCGAACACGCCTTCCTGGCCGATGAAATGGGCGTGGAACTGGTGCAAGGGCAGGACCTGTTCGTCGACGACGGCTTTGTGTACATGCGCACCGTCGAGGGACCGCAGCGCGTGGACGTGATCTACCGGCGCATCGACGACGATTTCCTGGATCCCCAGGCCTTCCGCAAGGACAGCATGCTGGGCGTGCCGGGCCTGTTCGAGGCCTACCGCAAGGGCACGGTCACCCTCGCCAACGCGATTGGCACCGGCATTTCCGACGACAAGGCGGTGTACGACTACGTGCCGGCGATGATCGAGTTCTACCTGGGCGAAAAAGCGATCCTGCGCAACGTGCCCACCTATCACCTGGACGACGACGACGACCGCAAGTACGTGCTGGAACACCTTGATGAACTGGTGGTCAAGGAGGTGCACGGCTCGGGCGGCTACGGCATGCTCGTGGGCCCCAAGGCGTCGCGCACGGAAATCGCGGCCTACAAGGACCGGATCCTGGCCAATCCCGGCAACTTCATTGCCCAGCCCACGCTGGCGCTGTCCACCTGCCCCACCTTCGTGAACGAAGGGCTGGCCCCGCGCCATGTCGATCTGCGCCCCTACGTGCTCACCGGCAAGACCACCAACGTGGTGCCGGGCGGGCTCACCCGCGTGGCCCTCAAGGAAGGGTCGCTGGTGGTCAACTCGTCGCAAGGCGGCGGTACCAAAGACACCTGGGTCCTGGAGCGCTGAACCATGCTGAGCCGCACCGCCGACAACCTGTACTGGATGGCCCGCTACGTGGAACGGGCCGAAAACATGGCCCGCATCCTGGATGTGTCGCACCGCATGCACCAGCTGCCCCACAACGGCGAGGGCTCGGGCGCGGAGTGGGAACCGGCCCTGATCATTTCCGGCCAGAAGCCTTCCTACGAAGCCCGCTTCGACGAAATCACGGCCAGCCATGTGATCGCGTTCATGGCCCTGGACCCCGAAAACCCGTCGAGCATCGTTTCCACCCTGGGCTCGGCGCGCGAGAACGCCCGCGCCGAGCGCTTCGTGCTGCCGGTCGAGATGTTCGAAAGCCTGAACGCCACCTGGCTGGAGCTGCGCTCGATCACCTACACCAAGCTGCTGGAGTGGGGGTTTCGCGAGTTTTTCGAGTGGGTCAAGGAACGCTGCCACCAGTTCAACGGCACCACGGTCAGCACCATGGTGCAAACCGATGCCTATTCCTTCACCCGGCTGGGCACGTTCATCGAGCGCGGCGACAACACCGCGCGCCTGCTTGACGTGAAATATCACGTGCTGGCCCCCGACGAGGACCGGCTGGACGAAGCGGTGGACTATTACCAATGGGGCGCGGTGCTGCGCGCCATGTCGGCATTCAAGGCCTACCGGATCACGTACCGCGATTCAATCAAGCCGCGCAAGGTGATCGAGCTACTCACCTTGCGTCGCGAGTTTCCGCGCTCGCTGCACCACTGCACCCACGCCGCCAGCCTGCTTCTGGAGGAAATGAGCCCCGACACCGAGGCCGCCCGCCTCGCCGGCGAGATCAACGCCCGCCTGCGCTACGGCCGGGTCCAGGACATCACCCGGCGCGGCCTGCACGCCTTCCTGACCGAGTTCATCGCCCGCAATGCCCTGATCAGCAACGAGGTCGGCCGGGCGTTCCACCTGGAGGCCTCGACCACCCTGCCCCCGGCCCACCGGCGCCAGCGCCAGCGCCAGTTCTGATCCGTCGCCCCTCCCTTCACGGCGCGGCCCCCCGTGGAAGGGATGGGCAGAACCAACCGCCTCTGGCATACTAAGGGAGGCCCTTTCCCGGGCCCGATCCCCGACATGGCGGAGAGGGTGCGTGCGACTCCTGATTGCTGACGACCACGAGCTGTTTCGCGATGGTCTGCGCCTGGTCCTGGGCGACCTTGCCCCCGAGGTCGAGGTTGTCGAGGCCCGTTCGTTCGACGAAGCCCTGGCCCTGGTCGGCGCCGAGCCTGCGGGGGCCTTCGATCTCCTTCTGGTTGATCTGGTGATGCCCGGCCTGCCCTGGACCGAGGGCCTCGCGCGGCTGCGCGCCCTGGCTCCCGACAGCCCGATCGTGGTGCTGTCGGCCGGCGAGGACGGCGCCCTGGTGCGCGAGGCGGTGCATCGGGGGGCGGCGGGCTTCATCTCGAAAGCCGCCAGCAGCAAGGTCATCCTGGGGGCGCTCAAGCTGGTGTTGTCGGGGGGGTTGTACCTGCCGCCAACCTTGCTCGACGACGCGCCCGCTCCGGCGGGCCTGGGTCACGCCGGGTCCCATGCCCAGGGCGGTCCGGGCGCGCCGGATCCGGCCCTGGCCTCGCCCCTGACGCCGCGCCAGCGCGAGGTGCTGGCCCTGATCGGTCAGGGCAAGTCCAACAAGGAAATCGCCCATGCCCTGGCCTTGTCCGAGGGCACGGTCAAATTGCACGTCACGGCCATTCTCAAGGCCCTGGGCGCCAACAACCGCACCGGCGCGGTGATCGCGGCCCAGCGCCTGGGCCTGACCGGCTGATCGGATTTTTTCATGCCCCGTTACCACGCCCAGCGCGTCCTTCCCTACACCGCCGAGCAGATGTTTGATCTGGTGGCCGATGTCGAATCCTATCCGGCGTTCGTGCCCTGGTGGCAGGAAGCCCGCATCATCACCCGCACGCCCTCGCTGTACCGGACCGACCAGATTCTGGGCCTGGGGCCGGTGCGCTTGCATTTCGGATCGGAAACGCGGTTAATACGCCCCGAGAGCATTCATGTCACGGCACGCGGCGGAGGCTTGCGCCAGCTCACCTTGACGTGGGGATTCGAGCCGCATCCCCAAGGATCGCTGACCCGGCTTGACATGGGCCTGGAGATGGCGACCCTGGGCCTTGACCGCCTTGTGGGACACCTGTCACGCGAAGCAGCCAAAACTTTGGTCGAAGCCTTTGCCAATCGGGCCCGGTCCTTGTACGGAAGACATGGCCGCTTTGTTGCGAAGGGGGACCGCACCGCTTGACACGGCCCCTTTCGTGCGTTCCTTTACGCTCCGGCGACGCATTCTCGGCTGTCGCCCGCTATGGCATTGTTGCGATGGCTCCCGGGCGGTGCCGTCGCCCGCCCGTCCGATCCTTCTGCCACCCGAGCGACTAAATCCTGGAGAGCGCAGCGCATGAACAGGCCCGAGAGAGCCCTCAGCCCTTTGGGCGAGGAAGTTGACGCATTTGTGTCCCCCTTTTCCCGAGGCGGCGATACCCCCGTGGCTCAGGAAACCGATGAACAGGTCGTCCTGCCCGAATACCTGCGTCGCACCTACACCTGGGCCTATCTGGATCCGCGCAACATGCGCTGGCTCGACCGCCACGTGGTGGTGTCCTTCATCCTGTGGGGCAATGCCGACCGCCTGATGGCCTCGGCGTACCGCGAGTTTTCGGCCGGTCAGGAAGTGTTGCAGCCGGCATGTGTCTATGGCCCGTTCTCGCGCGAGCTGTCGGCCGTGGTCGGCCCCACCGGCTACCTGGAAGTCCGCGACATCGCGCCGGTTCAGATCGCCCACACCCGGCCCAAGCTGGCCGGTCTGAGCAACACCCACCTGGTGCGCGCCAACGCCGCCGATCCGGTGGGCCGCGATTTTGATGGCGTGTGCTGCTTCTTCCTGCTGCACGAAATTCCCGACGACTGGAAGGTCCGCGCCGTCAACTCGCTGCTGGCCGCGGTTCGTCCGGGCGGCAAGGCGGTGTTCGTGGATTACCACAAGCCCCTGCCCTACCACCCCTTGAAGCCGATCATGTTCGGGGTGTTCAAGACCCTGGAGCCCTACGCCATGGGCCTGTGGGACGTGGAAATCAGCGACTTCGCCGAGGAACGCGACGCGTTCACCTGGACCAAGGAAACCTTCTTCGGCGGTCTGTACCAGAAGGTTGTCGCCGTCCGGCGCTAGAGTAATCCGAGGCCAGCTTGGGCCATTTCCTGGCCCAACCTGGCCTCGAAGTTACTCT